>NZ_JBEXEV010000083.1:0-1010 GCF_040606435.1 Micromonospora sp. NPDC005413 | reverse complement strand
GGCGTGGGGCGTGGGGCGTGGGGCGTGGGGCGTGGGGCGTGGGGCGTGGGGCGTGGGGCGTGGGGCGTGGGGCGGGGGGCGTGGGGCGTGGGGCGCGAGGCGCGAGGCGCGAGGCGCGAGGCGCGGGAAATCTGGTGGCGACGGCGGGGCGTCGGCGGCCAGGATGACGGGGTGACTGAGGCGTACCCGAAACAGGTTTCTGTCCGCGCGGCCACCGCCGCGCGTCGACAGCGCACCGTGCCCGGGGTGGCCTCGATCCGCCGTCCGTCGTCGTGAGCGGCGCGTTCCTCGCCGGCCTGGTTGCCGGCTACGGCGTCGCCATCCCCGTCGGCGCGATCGCGATTCTCATCCTGGGGCTCAGTGCCCGTACCTCGTTCCGGGTCGGTGCGGCCGCGGCGCTCGCGGTGGCGACGGCCGACGGGCTCTACGCGGCGGTCGCAGTGCTCGGCGGTGCCGGTCTGGTCGGGATCATCACGCCGGTCGCCGGGCCGTTGCGGGTGGTCGCTGCCGTGGTCCTGCTGGGTCTCGCCGCGCATGGCCTCTGGCGGACCTGGCGCGCCCACCGCTCGCGGCGGACGCCGGCGGCACCGGCTGGTCGGGGTCTGAGCACTCCCGGGCGGGCCTACGCCGCGTTGCTGGGGCTGACCCTGCTGAATCCGATGACGGTGCTCTACTTCGCCGCGCTGGTGCTCGGCCGTCGGGACGCCGCCGACACGGACGCGGGCTCCGCGGCGCTCTTCGTGGCGGGCGTTCTCCTGGCGTCGGCGAGCTGGCAGTTGCTCATCGCCGGCGGCGGCACCGTGGTCGGCCGAGCTCTGACCGGGCCGCGCGGCCGGCTGGTCACCGGCCTGGTCTCCAGCGCGCTCATCGCCGCGCTGGCGGTGGCCGCGCTGCTGCCGGGCTGAGCGGTCCCGCCCGCCCGGCGGCCGTGCCGGCCCGCTCGCCCGCCGTGCCGGCCCCCGGGGGGGGGGGGGGCGCCCCCCCACCGACCCGACAATCGTGATGTACGA
>NZ_JBEXEV010000082.1:0-1011 GCF_040606435.1 Micromonospora sp. NPDC005413 | reverse complement strand
TCACCTCCCAGCCCGGCACTAGGAGTGTTGGCCAGAAGACGTAGTTGGAGATCATGCCCAGGAACTGGGTGGCTGCGAGGTCCACGTCCTCGACCCGCACCGTTCCCGCCTCGTGCTCAGCCAGGAGGTAGCTGCGTACGGACTCGAAGTAGGGCATCTTCCCGTGCGAGAACTGCGCATGGGCCAGCTCCGGGAACCGCGGCAGCTCGGCGATGACGATTCGGAACAGGTCGGTCATCTGGGGCCGGCTCAACAGCTCGGCGTAACGGCGACCGATGGCGCTGAGCCCGTCAACGACGTTGCCTGCCGGCGGAGGATCCTCCTCGTCAGCGGTTGACCAGGACTCGGTGACGATGGCGTCGAACAGGGCAGCCTTGCTCGGAAATTGCTTGAACAAGGTGGCCCGCGAGACACCCGAGCGCTCTGCGATCCGCGCCAGCGATGTCCGGTCGTAGCCCAACTCGAGGAACAGTGCGGTCGCGGCCGTCACGATCAGCGCGCGCTTTTCCTGGGCGACGCGCTGGTGGTACGTCGGTACGACCCTGCTCATGGACTGAGCATACGAGGTGAGTGGCTTGACTCGCCACTGCCGCCGACCTAGTGTTAAGGCAGTGGTGAGTCGCTCGGCTCGCCATCGGCTGGCCGTTCATCGCCGATGATCCCGGTCAGTCACCCACGTACCGAAGGAACATCGGATGAACCGCTTCGACAACCAGACCGTGCTCGTGACCGGTGGGACCGGTGGCCAGGGATCGAGCCACGTACGCGCCTTTCACGCGGAGGGAGCGAACGTGGTGATCGGCGACATCGACGCCGAACGCGGCGCCGCTCTCGCCGACGAGCTCGGGACCCGCGCTCACTTCACCCGCCTCGACGTCACCGACGAGAGTTCGTGGTCCGCTGCTGTGCTAGCCGCCGAGAGCGCCTTCGGCGCCCTGAACGTGCTCGTCAACAACGCGGGCGTCCAGAACCCGCCGGCGCCGATTGAGAACACGGACCAGGCCACGTGGT
>NZ_JBEXEV010000081.1:0-1039 GCF_040606435.1 Micromonospora sp. NPDC005413 | reverse complement strand
CTAAGGCGTGTTTCGTAAGTCAGGCTGGCGGGGTCGAGGTCACGGCGTGGCGGTGATCGACAACTGAAGAGGTCTCCGGTATCTGGTTCTGCGACCAAGCAAGAACTTCATACCGGAGACCTCGTGGCCAGCGTAGCGGTGACGAGGCGGCATGACCTGACCGACAGGCAGTGGGCTGTTCTGGCTCCGCTGCTGCCTGCCGCGCCGAGGACGGGTCGTCCGCCGAAGTGGGAGAAACGACAGCTCATCGATGGGATCCGGTGGCGGATCCGGATCGGCGCCCCGTGGCGGGACGTCCCTGCCGAGTACGCGCCCTGGCCCACCGTCTACGGCCTGTTCCGCCGGTGGCAGCGGGACGGGACCTGGGACAAGATCCTGTCGGCGTTGCAGGCCGCTGGTGATGCGCATGGCCGGATCGGTTGGACGGTGAGCGTGGACTCGATGACCAGCCGCGCCCACCAGCACGCCGCCGGTGCCCGCACCGACGGGCATCTGCAGAAGGAACCGCCCGGCGGGGTGCACGACGAGCCGGCCGATCACGCGCTGGGCCGATCGCGCGGCGGGCTGACCACCAAGACGCATCTGGCGTGTGAGCAGGGCCAGAAGGTCCTCTCGATGATCGTGACCGCCGGGCACCGTGGCGACAGCCCGCAGTTCATCCCCGTCCTGCGCCGCATCCGCGTGACCCGCCTCGGCGTGGGACGGCCCCGCACCTGCCCCGACCTGGTCCTGGCCGACAAGGCCTACACCAGCCGCGGCAACCGCGGCCACCTGCGCTCACGCGGGATCAAGGCCTGCATCCCCAGCAAGAGCGACCAGGACGCCCACCGCAAAGCCAAGGGTTCCAAGGGCGGCCGCCCACCCGCGTTCGACAAGGACCTCTACCGGCTACGCCACGCCGTCGAGAACGGCATCAACAGACTCAAACGCCACCGCGGCATCGCCACCCGCTACGACAAACTCGCAGTCCGCTTCCAAGCCGTCCTGACCCTCACCATCATCACCGAGTGGCTCTGACCGGCTTATGAAACACGCCTTA
>NZ_JBEXEV010000080.1:0-1201 GCF_040606435.1 Micromonospora sp. NPDC005413 | reverse complement strand
CTAGTGCCTCGTCATGCAGCCTTGAACGGGTAATCCGGGTGGCGGATCTTGGAGTTGGTGGCATATCCGGTTTTTGGTCGGGCGTGCTGGTTGCGCCATCGGATGTAGTCGCCGATGGCGGCGTCCTGCTCGGCGTGGGTCCGGTGGTCGGTGCCGTTGAGCGCGAAGTACCGCACGGCGGCGAACTCGGCTTCGATCCAGTTCAGCCAGGACGCGTAGGTCGGCAGGAACACCAGCTCGACCTGGTTGGCTTTGCACCAGGCGCGGACCTCGGGGTGCTTGTGCGTGGAGAAGTTGTCCAGGATGACGTGCAGCGTCTGGTCGGGCCAGCGGCGGCGCAGGGTCTTGAGGAAGCTGAGGAACTCGCGCCACCGTTTGCGGTCGCGGATGCGGTAATGCAGCCGGCCGGTGGCCAGGTCCAGGGCGGCGATCATGTGCCGGACTCCTTGGTCGCGGGTGTAGGTGGCCCGCAGCCGCACCGGCTCGCCCTGCGGTCGCCAGGCCCGGCCGGGGCGGGGTTGCAGGTTCAACGGCCCGAACTCATCAACGCAGATCACGCGCCCGTCGGCAGGTGGATGGTCGTAGAGGTCCAACACGCGGCGCATCTTCGTAGTGAAGTCGGGGTCGGTGCTGGCCTTCCACGTCTTCGTGGCCTGCCAGGACACCCCGCGCTCGTGCAGGATCCGCCGGACGGTCTCCACGCTGATCGTGCTCACGCGGCCGGTGTCGATCAGGTAGTCGCGCAGCTTGGCAAGTGACCAGCAGGAGAACGGCCGGCCGAGGAAGCGGGGGTCGCACCGGGCGATGACGCAGATCCAGTCCCGGGTCTGCTCATCGATCCGTCTCGGTGCGCCCCCGCTCCATTTTGGGTCCAGCGCGTCGAACCCCCGCTCGTTGAACGCGTGGATCACGTCCCGCACGTAGTCCTCGGTCACCTTGAGCAGGTGGGCGATGTCCGGCGCCGGCTGCCCCTGGCCGGACATCAGCACCACGATCGCCCGCCGCAGCTTCACGGGATCCTTCGCCGTCCGACCGATGCGCTGCAACCGCTGCCCCTCGGCCATCGAAACCTGCCGGACGAACACCTCCGGGCGTCTACCCACTGGCCACCACCTCCCAAGAATCGTTGGGAGACAGCCTGCCCGACACGTCCTCAGCACCGACGGATTACACGATCAACGTTCAAAGACGAGGCACTAGC
>NZ_JBEXEV010000079.1:0-1656 GCF_040606435.1 Micromonospora sp. NPDC005413 | reverse complement strand
TTCCCTCCACGCTGCGCGTGGAACACGCGGCGTCCGGGTGAGTTACCGCTTCGCCGCGCGGTGCCGGGACGGGTCCCGGTCTTACCTGCGCTCCACGGTCGTTGAAGTCCGCCTGTCCGGCGGCCTTGACGTTGATGGCGGCGTTGACGTCCCGGTCGTGGGCTGCTCCGCAAGGGCAGTCCCACGCTCGGATATCCAGCGCCATATTCTCGTTGATCCGACCACACGCCGAGCACATCCGGGTGGACGGAAAGAACCGGTCCACCCTGGCGAAGGTACGCCCGTACCGGGCGGCCTTGTACTCCAACATGCCCGTGAACGACGCCCATCCGGCGTCGTGCACAGATTTCGCCAGCCGGGTCCGGCCGAGACCGACCACGCACAGATCCTCGACGTACACCGCTTGGTTTTCGCCGATGATCCGTGTCGAGAGTTTGTGCTGCCAATCCCGCCGGGTGTCGGCCACCCGGGCGTGCGCCCTGGCTACCTTCACGACGGCCTTCTTGCGGTTCTGACTGCCCCGCTGCTTGCGGGACAGATCCTGCTGCAACCGGCGCAGCTTGCGAGCCGCGCGGCGCAGAAACTTCGGTGCCGTCACCTTCGTACCGTCCGACAGGACCACGAAGTGGGTCAGGCCCAGGTCGATACCGACCTCGGAGTCCGCCTCGGGCAGCGTCTCGTCCTCGGCAGTCTGCACGACGAACGAGGCGAAATATCGGCCTGCCGCATCCTTGATGACCGCCACGGACGACGGGTCCGACGGCAGAGTCCGCGACCAGCGGACGCGCAGGTCGCCGATCTTCGGCAGGCGCAGGCGGCCGTTGTCCAGCACCTTGAACCGGGAGTTCTTCGTGAACCGGATGGCTTGCCGGTTGTCCTTGCGAGACCGGAACCGGGGCGGGGCCACCTTAGGGCCCTTGCGGCTGCCGGTGACCGAGGCGAAGAAGTTGCGGTAGGCGGTGTTCAGGTCCGCCAGGGCCTGCTGCAACACCACGCTGGACACCTCGCCCAGCCACGCCCGCTCCGGCGTCAGCTTCGCCTCGGTGATCAGACGCCGGGACAGCTCGGCGTCGGAGACGGACTTCTCGCCCGCCTCCCGCGCCTGCCGGCGCAGGCGCAGCCCGTCGTTGAACACCACCCTGGCACACCCGAACGACCGGGACAGCGCCTCGCGCTGAGCGGTGTCCGGGTACATCCGGAAGTTGTAACGGAGCTGCACGAGAAGCACTGTACCATGTTGGTCTATGGCTAATCTCGAAGGCATCCGCACCGGCAGACACTGTGTTTTTGCTCTGCACGCCCACTTGGTTTTCGTGACCAAGTTTCGGCACAGTGTATTCGGTGACCGACACCTCGCCCGGATGGAAGAGATCATGCGGTCGGTCTGCGCGGACTTCGAGACCGAACTGGTCGAGTTCAACGGCGAGAACAACCACGTGCACCTGCTCGTAAACTTCCCGCCCAAGGTCGCCCTGGCGAAGCTGGTCAACAGCCTCAAAGGCGTCTCGTCGCGGCGGATGCGGCAGGAGTTCCCCGACCTGGTCCGGCACTACTACCGGGCCAACAAACTCTGGTCGGGTTCGTACTTCGCGGGCTCCGTGGGCGGGGCGCCGCTCAGTGTCGTGCGTCAGTACATCGAGCAGCAGAACCGCCCGG
>NZ_JBEXEV010000078.1:0-1847 GCF_040606435.1 Micromonospora sp. NPDC005413 | reverse complement strand
CCACCACCTCCCAAGAATCGTTGGGAGACAGCCTGCCCGACACGTCCTCAGCACCGACGGATTACACGATCAACGTTCAAAGACGAGGCACTAGCCAACAGGCCAGACAACTCCACCGCGTCCAGGCCGGGAATCTCGCCGACCTTGCGCACCTTCTGCACATCGGTGAAGAACAAGTGCATGCAAACCCCGTGACCGATCGACGACCATGCCAATCACTCAACGGAGCCAGGGCTAGAGAGATACGAGTCGATCCTCAGCTGAGACACGTACGTGTGTCTGGAGAACCGTCCCACTTCGGCTCGTATGCCAGACCCGACGCCTCAGGTACAGCGTCAACGGCCTTCGCCAGCATCGGCGTGAGCGGCGGACGCAACCCCTCGTTGGTGCCGAGACGCCGGCCGTCTGGAGTCACCGCAGAACCGACCCACGACATCGGACCCGAATTTCGCTCACCCCCTCTCACATGGTTGAGGGGCGCACAGGGGTGGCGCTGGAAGATGCCGAACGCTCGATGGCGGTAGCGGAACGATAAGCAGCACGAGGTCCGCCGGATGCGCCCAACTCGTGCTCGCACGCCAGCGAAGCGCTTCGAAGTTTCGTAGCTGCTTCCTCACCCTTCACAAACACGCCCTTCGATGGCCATGATCGTCAGAGACGGTTGCCGTCCACCCCACTGCCGAGGAGGCCCCATGCGGGTAACCCGAGTCCCAGCCCGTTTCCCACGCGTCACGCGTCACGCAGCCGCAGTCGTCCTCGCCGCGCTCGTCGGCGCCGGCCTGGTCGGAGTCAATGCGCAGCCGGCGTCGGCCACACCTCCCGGGATCCCGTCGAAGGCGACAGCCCAGTCACAGCTCAACTCCCTGACTGTGGCAACCCAAGGCTCGACCAGCGGCTACTCGCGGGACCTGTTCCCGCACTGGATCACCATCAGCGGTAGCTGCAACACCCGCGAGCAGGTCCTCAAGCGCGACGGCACCTCCGTCGTCGTCGACAGCTCCTGCTCCGCCACCTCGGGCCGCTGGTACAGCCCCTACGACGGCGCGACCTGGACGGCGGCCTCCGACGTCGACATCGACCACGTCGTACCCCTCGCCGAGGCGTGGCGCTCGGGGGCTAACTCGTGGACGACCAGCCGCCGGCAGAGCTTCGCCAACGACCTCACCCGCCCACAGTTGATCGCAGTGACCGATAACGTCAACCAGTCCAAGGGCGACCAGGATCCCTCCACCTGGCAGCCGCCCCTGTCGTCGTACCGATGCACCTACAGCAAGATGTGGATCACCGTGAAGTACAACTGGGGCCTGACCCTGCAGACGTCGGAGAAATCCGCCCTGCAGAGCATGCTCAACACTTGCAGCTCCTAACCACGATCCCGGCTCACGGTCGGCGGCCCTTGTGGCCGCAGACCGCAAGCCGGGCGCTACGCCTGCTGCGGCGGGGGGCTGTCGGGCTGCTTGCGCCACTGGCCGCCCGCATCAGCAGCCAGGGGCGCTTGACCATGACGAGGGCCTCGTCCTCGGTGTCGAGCTTCCACCGCAACACCCGGCCCGTCTCGCTATCGCCAGCATGGGCGGTGACCTTCCGCCTGACCTCCCGGGTCAACCACACGTCCCGGCGGCCCAGGCACCCCCAGATCCCGTCTCAGGAGAAGCTGCACGGGCGGCCAGTATTGGCCGACGGAGGCTACCGCGGCAAACCCATAGGTGATCATCCCGTACCGCAAGCCTGCCGACGGCAGCGATCTGCCAGCCTAACGACCTCGTGCACGGTTGCGAGTCCTTGAGCATCGATGATCGTTGTTGGCATCATGGTTGGTGCTGCGATCATGATGAACCCTCGGATGA
>NZ_JBEXEV010000077.1:0-2158 GCF_040606435.1 Micromonospora sp. NPDC005413 | reverse complement strand
GTGTCAACGCCGCCCCAACCCTGACCACCGTGGTCCGGCTGAAAGTGGACCACCTCGGGTTGGTTGATCTTTAGTCGTTGGTCTTGGTGGCCGGTGGGACGCGGCCGAGGTCGCGGTCTTTGAGTCGGTAGCTGTCGCCCTTCATGGAGATGACTTCGGCGTGGTGGACGAGGCGGTCGATCATGGCCGCGGCGACGACGTCGTCGCCGAAGACTTCACCCCAACGGCCGAAGGGCTTGTTGCTGGTGACGATCAGCGAGGCTCGTTCGTAACGGTTGGAGACGAGTTGGAAGAACAGGTTCGCCGCTTCGGCTTCGAAGGGGATATAGCCGACCTCGTCAACGATCAGCAGCGGGACCCGGCCGAGTTTGACCAGTTCGTCTTGCAGGCGCCCAGCGTGGTGGGCGTCAGCGAGGCGGGACACCCATTGAGCGGCAGTGGCGAACGCGACGCGGTGTCCGGCCTGGCAGGCCCGGATCCCGAGGCCGATGGACAGGTGGGTTTTGCCGGTGCCGGGAGGGCCCAAGAACACGACGTTCTCTTTCGACGCCACGAAGTCCAGGGTGCCCAGGTGAGCGATGGTCTCCCGCTTCAACGATCGTTGGTGCTCGTAGTCGAACTCCTCGAGGCTTTTGCGGGCCGGGAAGCGGGCTGCTCGGATTCGGCCTTCACCGCCGTGGGTTTCGCGGGCGGCGACTTCGCGTTGCAGGCAGGCGGCGAGGAACTCCTCATGCGTCCACGACTCCGCCCGGGCCCGCTCGGCGAGGCGTTGCACCGACGCGGCGAGGGAGGGTGCTTTCAGTGCGCGGCTGAGGAACGCGATCTCGGAGGAGACGTTGCGGTTGCTGGTTTTGGTGGCCATCACGCAGCCACCTCGTTCAGGCCGAACATCTGGTCGTAGTCGCTGAGTCGCCGCTGCTCGACCTCGGCGGCGGCTGCCGGTGCCGGCGCCTGCCGGGCGGCAGTGCGCAGATCGGCGGCGGCCTGGCGGTGAGCCGGGTCGGTGATGCTCTGATGCTTGGCCCAGCAGCGGTCGTGTCGGGCGACCTGGCGGCTGTCGCAGAACACCTGCACCCGATCGGCGTCAGCGGTGATGTCGACACGACGCCCGACGACCGAGGGATGCACCGAGTAGTCGTTGCTGTCCAACCGAACGTAGTGATCTCGGGGCAGGCGCGTGGTCTGTCGCCAGCCAACCACCGGCGCCACCGGCGGCAGCGACAGCATCGCGCCCCGGTCGGCGTCCCACCGCTCGGCCGGGCGGCAGCCCAACGCCCGGTGTTGGCGGTTGTTCGCCCGCACCAGCCACTCGGTGAGCTGGGCGTTAAAGTCCTGCGGTGAGCCGAACCGGCGCCCGGGCAGGAACGACGTCTCGAGATAGCCGTTGGCCCGCTCAACCAGGCCCTTGGCTTCCGGGTCCGCCGGCCGGCACTGGATCACCCTGATGCCGAGGGTGCCGCGGAAGGCGTTCATCGTCTCGGTCAGCTGCGGACGGCCGGCCCGCCACTGCCCGACCGCGGACTCGTTGTCCCACACCAGAGCCTTGGGCGTCCGGTCCCACCCGGAGATCAACGTCCAGTGCCCGGCCAACAGGTCCGGTGACTGCCGGGACGGGATCATCAGCGCCGACAGCCACCGCGAATACCCCGACACCATCACCAGCACCGGCGGCCTGCCGACCTGCCCAAAGCCCAACGCCACGTCCGCCGGCGGGAACCACAGGTCACACTGCGCCAGTTCACCCGGCAGATAGTCAGTGCGCTGGGCCGGGTCCGGGCGGCGGAACAACGGCCGCAACTGCTGCACCCGATCGGCGAACACCGTCTTCCCCCGGGTCCACCCAACCCGTTCCATAATCACCGTCGAGGGCATGTCCGGGAACTCCGCTAACAATGCCCTGATCTGCGGCTCGACCGCATCCACGATCGAGCCCTTCGCCGCCCGCTGATACCGCGGCGGCTCATCACTGGCCAGGGCCTTCTTCACGGTGTTGCGAGACATCCTCAACCGCCGAGCGATGGCCTGGATCGCCATGCCCTCCGACCGCCGCAGCCGCCGGATCTCCGCCCAGTCCTCCACGTTCAGCACCTCCCGATGCTTCAGGAGGTGGTCCCGATTCAGCCGGAACCACGTGGTCAGTTTTCAGGCGGAGCCGACA
>NZ_JBEXEV010000076.1:0-2898 GCF_040606435.1 Micromonospora sp. NPDC005413 | reverse complement strand
AGGGCATATCTCTGCAAGCTGATCTTCAAGCGCAGCGATATGCCCTAGATCGACGAGGGCGGGGGTGGGCGAGGGCGAGGGCGGGGCGGGGGTGGGGGTGCGGGTGGGGGTGAGGGTGGGTGGGGCAGGGGCCGGTGGGTTAGGCGGGGGATTCTGTGCGGTTGGCGGCCCAGGTGGTGTGGAACGAGCCCTCGCGGTCGACGCGCTGGTAGGTGTGCGCGCCGAAGTTGTCGCGTAGGCCCTGGATCAGAGCGGCGGGCAGCCGCTCGGCGCGTAGCGCGTCGAAGTACGCCAGCGACGACGAGAACGCGGGCGTCGGCACACCGGCCCGCGCCGCGTCGGCCACCACCCGCCGCCAGCTCGGCACGCCAGCGCCGACCGCCTCGGCGAAGTACGGCGCCACCAGCAGCGTCGGCAGGTCGGGCTGCTCGTCGTACGCCTCGCGGATCCGGTCCAGGAAACGGGCGCGGATGATGCAGCCGCCCCGCCAGATCGTCGCCGTGCCGCCGAGGTCGATGTCCCAGTCGTACTCCTGGCTGCCGGCGCGGATGTGGTCGAAGCCCTGCGCGTACGCGACGATCTTGGAGGCGAGCAGCGCCCGGCGGACGTCCTCGACGAACGCCTCCCGGTCGGCGACCTGCCACTTCTCACCCGCGTCGGGGAACGCCCGGCGGGCCGCCTCCCGCTGGTCGACGTGCCCGGAGAGCGAGCGGGCGAAGGTCGCCTCGGCGATCCCGGTGATCGGGATGCCCAGGTCCAGGGCGCTCTGCACGGTCCAGCGCCCGGTGCCCTTCTGCTCGGCCCGGTCCTGCACGATGTCCACGAACGGTCGGCCGGTCGCCGCGTCGGTGTGCGCGAGCACATCGGCGGTGATCTCGATGAGGAACGACCCCAACTCGCCGTCGTTCCAGTCGCGGAAGATCTCCGCGATCTCCGCCGGCTCCGCGCCCAGACCGGCCCGGAGCAGGTCGTACGCCTCGGCGATCAGCTGCATGTCGGCGTACTCGATGCCGTTGTGGACCATCTTGACGAAGTGCCCGGCGCCGTCCGGCCCGATGTGCATGCAGCACGGCACACCATCCACCTGGGCGGCGATCTTTTCGAACATCGGACCGAGCCTGGCGTACGACTCGTCCGAACCGCCCGGCATGATGCTCGGCCCGAGCAGCGCGCCCTCCTCGCCACCGGAGACACCGGTGCCGCTGAAGTGCAGCCCCTGCGCGCGCAGCGACTCCTCCCGACGACGGGTGTCGGCGAAGTGGGCGTTGCCGCAGTCGACGATGATGTCGCCCTCCTCCAGCAGCGGCACCAACTCGTCGATCACCGCGTCGGTGGGCGCACCCGCCTTGACCATCACGATCACCGCGCGGGGCCGTTCCAGCGACGCCACGAACTCGGCCATCGTCTCGCCGGGCACGAACGTGCCCTCGTCGCCGTGCTCGGCGATCAGGCTGCGGGTGCGCTCCGGCGAGCGGTTGTGCACCGCCACCGTGAAGCCGTTGCGGGCCAGGTTGCGGGCCACATTACGACCCATCACCGCCAGCCCGGTCACACCGATCTGCGCCGTCGCCTGCTCAGCCATCCGTGCCGCCACCTCTCGCCGTCGTACTGCCGTGCTGCGACCGTATCGCGGCGCAGGGCGACGCGGGCGCGTCGTCGACAGCAGGTCACCGGCTGGTAGCGCTCAGCCCTGGGCGAGGCGATCCTCCACGTGTGCCACCTTCGCGGTGAGCGCGTCGGTCACCCCGGGCCGCACGTCGGCCTTGAGCACCACGCTCACCCGCGGCGCCTGCGCGGCCACCACGTCGACCGCCCGCTTGACCACCGCCATCACCTCGTCCCACTCACCCTCGACAGTGGTGAACATGGCATCGGTGCGGTTGGGCAGGCCCGAGTCGCGGACCACCCGCACCGCCTCGGCGACCAGGTCACCGACGGACTCACCGACACCGAGCGGGGTTACCGAGAACGCGATCAGCATGCCGTCGATGGTGCCAGGAAAATCGGCTGCGCCGACGTACGCCCACCCGATAGCGTGCGGGCATGCGCAACTGACGCCCTTTCTCCGAGCCGGCCCGCTGCCCCGCGTCGCGGACCGTGCGCTCCCGGGCGTCCCGCATCTCCCACCCGCCGTTGCGCGGTGCTGGCGCTGCCCGACCCCGGTGAGCAGTCCCTTCCCCGTTCGACCGTCGCGCGGCGGCGGTCATCAGCCGATCCGACCGACCGCCGGAGCGCGGGACCGGCGGTGACGGATCGGCACCGAAGGAGGCCCGGATGCCTGCCAGGCGTAACCCGAAGAAGTCCCGTACCCCCCGAGCAACGCCGCTCGGCACCGACCCGGCGGCCGGCCACGGCCCGCTCCAACCAATCCGCCCCGACCTCGACCTCGACCTCGCGGTCAAACCTGCGCTGCCGGCGGTGCTGGTTGAGCCTGCGGTGCTTGTTGAGCCGGCGTTGCCGGCGGCGGTGCTGGGTGAGCCGGCGTTGCCGGGGGCGGTGTTGGGTGAGCCGACGCCGTCGGTTGACGTGCCGGCAGCGGTCGACGCGCCGGTGGTGGCGGATCTACCGAAGGCGGCGAAGCGACCGACGGCACCGACGGCCGGACCACCTCAGGGTGGCGGGAACCGCTCGGCTGGCGGCCGTAGCCAACAAGCCGGCCAGACCCGCCGCTACGCCTTCCGCCGCAGCTGACCGACCCGACCCGACCCGCCGCGCCCCGCCGCACCGCCGTGCTGTGCCGGCGTCGCGGACGGTGGTCGCAATATCGGGGATGTTGCTGCCTCACCGCCCAGTGATGCAGCAACATCCCCGATGTTGTGTGGATCATGCGGCGCGGCGCGGCGCGGCGCGGCGCGGTGCGGCGCGGTGCGGCGCGGCGTGGCGTGGCCCTGCGCGGCC
>NZ_JBEXEV010000075.1:0-3126 GCF_040606435.1 Micromonospora sp. NPDC005413 | reverse complement strand
GGTCGAGGACGTGGACCTCGCAGCCACCCAGTTCCTGGGCATGATCTCCAACTACGTCTTCTGGCCAACACTCCTAGTGCCGGGCTGGGAGGTGAGCGCCGAACGCGTCGCTCAGGTAGTCGACGAGGCCGTCCGCACCATCGCCGCCCGGTACGCCGCGACTGGACCAGGGGCGTCCACCAACGACTGAGTCCCGCCGCCACCAAAGGAGCTGATGCCTAAGCAATCGAGGCCGTCGGCACCAAGGGCGTTCGCGGGGCATCCCGGGGCGGACACCGAAGAAGGGAGTGTCGATGTGTTGACCCACCTCGATCAGCCTGGCATCAGCACTGCCCGACAAGAGGTCTCAGCAGCGGGCCCAAACGTGCAAGGCTGCCCTCTCGGGGTGGAAACTCCCAACGACAGCAAGAGGGGTGACCCAAGACCCACAAGCCCAGCCCCCGCAGCTACACCCTCATCTGTAAAGAGCCTGTTTACTTCCGTCTGAGGCCAAGGGCGGGGCTGCTGCGTGCGGGCGCCGTGACACCGCCGCTGTCCGGGGCCGACGGCGGGCGAGGTGCGGCGGTGCCCGGGGCTGGGCCGGCCGCGGGTGTCTGCGGGGCGGGCACAATCTTCGAGAAGCGTAGGTTGTCAACCTTGATCACCGTTGTCCGGCCCTGGTATGTGTTTCGGAGGGGTGGCCGCCGGTTGGGTCCGTGCCGGGTGGGCGGGCGAAGTGCGCGGGGACCTAGCCGTACTTTTTGCCACCTCGGCATTTGCATAGGCACGGTTGTGCCGTTGCATTACTAGGCTCCCGGGACGGAATTCCGACACCTCCGGCCGCCTTGTGTGGTCAGATCCAGGTACCCGGCCGGTACCGTGGGTCTCCATCGAGAGAGCCCACAGTCGCGGTTGTCAGGAGTCGCCATGCCATCGGATGGCCGTACGTCGACCAAGGCTCTCGAAGACCTCCAGGACTATTTCCGGGCGCTCTGCTCCACGCTTGGCGCGCTCGACCCGGTCCAGATCGCTGCCCGTACGGCCGGTGGCGTCATCCCGGAGACGGTGATGAAGATGCTCTCCGGTGCGATCCTGCCGGCCTGGGAATATTGGCTGCAGGTCACCGAGGCCCTCGGTGGTGATGTGCAGGTGATCGAGAAGTTGTGGGTCGCCGCCGTCAAGGAGAAGGGCAGTTTCGAGCTCGGTCAGGCCGGATCGGACGACACGACGGCCGGGAAGCGCACCATCGCGATCCCGAGTGATCCCGCGGACCTCCAGGCGCTGGGCCGGCAACTGCGTCACCGCGCGGACGTCGAGCGCGAGCACCACGACGAGATCGTCCGCGGCATGCGCTCGGTCGAGGGCGAGGTCGACCGCGTCTCGGCGCTAATCGAGGCCTTGCACAAGAAAGCCGACGAGGACCGGCTGGCGCAGCGGATCAACGAGCTGGAATCCGAGCGCCGCCAGCTTCGCCGGGACATCAAACGCTTGAAGGGCGAGCTCTTTGTCGTCAGCGCCGAACGCGAGCGGATCGCCACCGAGCTTGCGGAGGTGAATTACCGGCTGGTCGAGTTCCAGTTCGAACGGGCGCAGTACGAGGAGCGGCTCAAACACCAAGCCGAGCTGCAACTGCGCGACACGCAGGAGGAACTCCGCAAACTCGACGAGATCTGGGGCGCCCGAATGAAGCGGCTGACCGACGAGCTTTCCGTGACCCGGGAGAAGGCGGCGCGGGAGGCCGTCGAGTTGCGGCAGTCGCTGTCCGAGGCGAGCAGGGACAGGACAAGCTTCCAGCATGCGAACCAGCAACTGCGGGCTGAGAACAAGGCGTACGGCGCTTCCCTGGACGCCGCCTACAAGCAGATCGATCGGGTTTACCGCCGGTGGTGGGTTCGCCTTCTCGTGCCACGGCAAGTGTCAGGCCCGGGCGGCCCTGTCCGGTCCTGAGGACGTGGCGAGGTGCGACGGCAGCTCCGTGGCGTCGTCCAGCAGGGCCGTCGTTAGCTGGGCGGCGGTGAGACCGTTGACGTCCGGTGGGGTCAGCAGAGCGCCGTGCAGCCGGGCGCCCTCGAGGATCGTGCCCTCTAGACGTGCCGCCACGAGACTCGCCCGATCCAGCCGTGCCCCGGCAAGAGCAGCCCAGCTCAGATCGGCGGCGGTCAGGAACGCGTCCTCGAGACCGCTGTTTACCAACAGCGCCTCCGTCAGGTCCGCGCTCAGGAACGATGCGCCGCGCAGGTCGGCTCCACTGAGGTCGGCTCGCTTGAGGCAGGAGTTGTCGAAGCGCGTTTGCGGCAGATGCCCCTCGGACATCGCCGCGCCGCAGAGATCGGTGCCCGACAGATCGAGGGTGTGGGTCTCCGGCCTCCGGGGTCTGCGGCACAGCACGGTCAGCGCCGACTGAACGTCGACTGCGGGTGGTGTGGGCGCCCCGCCGTCCGCTGACTCGCCCTCCAGCCGTGCGGCGTGCCGGCGGACGAAGGTAGCCAGGACCTCGACGACCGTCCAGTGGTCGTGCAGGGACTCGGCCATCAGGCGTTCCAGGGCGTAGATCCCGCCGACTCGCTCCATCAGTTCTGGAGAGCCTAGCTGCGTCACCGCCTTGCCGTACCGATCTGCCCACTGACCGCGTCGGGTGAGGAAGAAGGTGCGCGCGGTGAAGGCCAGCCCGGCGGCCGCCACTATGCCGGCGACGGCCACTAGGAGAATCTGACGTGTCGCATTAATGGAGGCTGAAATGTCCTTGCCGGACACACCCGTCAACGGCGTCAGCCATCGAGCCGCCGGGCCGATGAGAAGGACCAGGACGCCGAGCGCGGCGAACGCCGAGAAGACCAGCAAGAGGCGCGGCCAGCGTCGGTGGATCGCGCTGGCGCGGGACAGCCGCCGCTCCACCATGTCCATGCCCGAAGCCAGACGGCGTCGCCGAGAACGCATGGCTCATGATGGCACGCGAATCGTGGCGGTCAGCTCGGCCGACGCGCTCGTGAAAACTGCGCGGATAGCGTCGTGGTCATCGGTCAGTTTTCGGCGGCACCCGTATGACGTGCTAGCTAGTGCCTCGTCTTTGAACGTTGATCGTGTAATCCGTCGGTGCTGAGGACGTGTCGGGCAGGCTGTCTCCCAACGATTCTTGGGAGGTGGTGG
>NZ_JBEXEV010000074.1:0-4157 GCF_040606435.1 Micromonospora sp. NPDC005413 | reverse complement strand
CCGGGCCGCCGGCCCCACGGCTTGTAGGTGGACAGCACCGTCGCGATGATCATCAGGCTGGTCGACACCGCGGGTGCGATCACCAGGTCGGCGCGGGGCGCGGGCGCGGGGCGCGGGGTGCGCGGGCGGGTCAGGCGGGCGGTGGGGGGTCGCCGGCGCGGTCGAGGGCCGCGCCGAGCCGGGTGGCCAGGGCGAGGTGAGCGACCCGGGCCTGGCGGAACGCGTACCGGAACAGCAGGGTCGGCGCACTCAGGGTGATCTCGACGTCGATCCGGACCAGGCCGTCCGGCTCGGCGCGCAGCCGGGTGTGGTTGCGCACCGTGGTGGCCGGCCACTGGCGGGCCACCGTGACGATCTCGTCGTCCTCGCTGATCAGCACGTCCGCGTGGTAGGTGGTCCGGAAGTGCAGCGGCCCGGCCGCCAGGCGGTCGTTGATCGTGTAGCTGGCCCGGGCGCCGGGTCGGGACGGCACCCGGCGGACCCGGACGATCAGCGGGTGCAACTCACCCTGCCGGGTCAGGTCGCTGAGCAACGCCGCCGCCTCGGCCGGCGAGCAGCGGGCCTGGACGGTGTAGCTGAAGGTATCGCTGGTGAGCACACCGTCTCCCGCCGTCGCTGGTCGCACGATCGTCCCGTACCGATGTCTGGCTGGCAACGCCCGACGGCTGCCAACGCCTGGACGAACCCCGGGTGATGCGATGCCGTGCCACCACCTGTCCCATTAGGGTCGGTTGGTGAAGAATCACCCGACGGTGCTGGGGGCGGACATCATGAACGGCGACGACCGATGAGTGGCCACGTGATGGTCTTCGCGCCCACTCCGCAGCTGACGGTGACCGTGGACCAGCCGAACGACCACCCCGAGCTGCACCTGCACCCCGGCGGGCAGGGCGTCTGGCAGGCCCGGATGGTGATGTCGCTCGGTGTCGACGTGGTGCTCTGCGCCGCCCTCGGCGGCGAGATCGGGCAGGTGCTGGAGCCGCTGCTGGTCAGCGAGGGCGTCGACCTCAAGGTGGTGGTCCGCGACTCCGGTAGCGGCGGGTACGTGCACGACCGCCGGGACGGCTCCCGGCAGGAGATCGCCGACGTACCCGGGCAGCCGCTCAGCCGGCACGAGCTCGACGAGCTGTACAACCTGGCCCTCGGCGAGGGCCTGCGGGCCGCGGTGAGCGTGCTCAGCGGGCCGAACGCGCCGTGGCTCGTCCCGGCCGACCTGTACCGGCGCTTCGCCGCCGACCTCGGCGCCAACGGCGGCCGGGTGGTGGTCGACCTCTCCGGCGATCACCTCGGCTCGGTCCTGGAGAGCGGCGTGTTCTTCCTCAAGGTGAGCCATGAGGAGCTGATCCGCGACGGCCGGGCCCGCAGCGGCGACAGCCTGGAGCTGGCCCGGGCCATGTACGAACTGCACGCCGCCGGCGCCGAGACGGTGGTGGTGAGCCGGGCGGACCAGCCGGCGCTGGCGCTCATCGACGGAGAGCTGTTCGAGGTCGAGATGCCCCGGTTGGAGGCCGCCGACCCGCGCGGCGCGGGCGACTCGATGACCGCCGGGGTGGCGGCCGTCCTGGCCAACGGCGGGGACATCCGGACCGCCATCCGGACCGGCGCCGCCGCCGGGGCGCTGAACGTGACCCGGCACGGCCTGGGCACCGGGCGGTTGGACTCGATCACCGGCCTGGTGGACCGGGTCCGGCTGGTGCCGGCGGACACCCGGCCGCAGGAGCGGACCACCCCCGATGAACTGGCCGACCGGGTGGTCGAACGATGACGCTGCGGGTGCTGATCACCAACGACGACGGGATCGCCGCACCGGGCATCCAGGCACTGGCCTGGGCGGCCGCGCAGCGGGGTCTGGATGTGGTGGTCGCCGCGCCGTTGGAGGAGGCGAGCGGCACCAGCGCCGCGATGAGCGCCGTGGAGCGGGACGGACGGGTCGTGGTGAACCACCACCCGCTGCCGGACCTGGCGGGCGTGCCGGCGTACGGGGTCGGTGGCTCCCCCGGCTTCATCACGCTGATCGCCCTGCACGGTGCCTTCGGTCCTCCACCGTCGGTGGTGCTCTCCGGTATCAACCGTGGCGCCAACGCCGGCCGGGCCGTGCTGCACTCCGGGACGGTGGGCGCCGCGTTCACCGCCGCCACGAACGGCTGCCGGGCGATGGCGGTCTCCCTCGACGTGCTCTCCGCCGGCGAGGCGACGGCGGCGAGCGGTGGCGCCGCGGTGGACGCCGCCGCCCGGGTACGCGACTCCGAACGGCACTGGAGCACCGCCGCGCGGGTCGCCCTGGACCTGCTCCCCCGGTTGACCTCCGCGCCGATGGAGAGCGTGCTCAACGTGAACGCCCCGGACCTGCCGCACGGGCGGCTGCGCGGGGTGCGCCGGGGCACACTGGCCAGCTTCGGTCAGGTGCAGATGACGGTGGCCGAATCCGGCCACGGCTTCGTCCGTACCTCGCTGGAGGAGCCGGGGCAGGCCGCGCAGCCCGGCACGGACGTGGCGTTGCTGGCCGCCGGGTACGCCTCGGTGACGGCCATCCGAGCGGTCACCGAAGCAACCGACATCGACCTGACCGGTCTGGACGAGCAGCCCTGACGGGGATGCCCGGTGCGCTCAGGCGCCGGGAAGAACCTCGGGGGTGGCGGCGGCACCGGCGAAGTAGGGCTCCGGGGCGCCGAACAGGCCGAGCAGGCCGGTCACCCAGAGCTGCCGGTGCACGAATCGGCTCGGCTCGGTGACCAGCAGCTTGACGCCGCTGACCTCGGCCGTCTGGAAGCCGGCAACCATGGCGCTGATGCCGACGGAGTCGATGAAGGTGACCAGCCTCATGTTCAGCTCGATGCGGAGTGGGCGGCCCTTGGCCAGCACCTCCGCGATCGCCTCGCGCACCTCGTACGCTGTGTCGACGTCGATCTCGCCCCGCGGGGCGATCTCGACGACACCACCGGACCGAACCGACTTCACGATCGACAGGCTCACGCGAGCACCTCCACCCGCCCGTCCCCCGGGCGCCTCATCAGTACGCGGGCCGCGACCGAGAGTATTCCTCCGACAGCCTCGGTCGCCACCCCTCGGGATGAGCAATTCGCGGATCCGGACCGACAAAGCGGCCCATATCCCGACTTTTCAGTATCTGATTACTCAACACTTTTCGTTATCTGACCATCGACGATCAGTCCTCACCGACGCGCCGCCGGACCAGGGTAGCGGCCCGGACCCCGCGCGCCGGACAACCGGCCCACGACGTACGGCCGCCCCGTGTGCCACCGGCGTGTCGTTCACGACCCACGGCCCGATGCGTGCCCACGGTTGCCGGCGCCACCTAGCATCGGGCCGGGACACCCGCCGTGACGGAGAGGACCTTCGATGATCAAGCGACTTGCCGGGTTGGCCGGCGTCGGCGTGCTGCTCGCCCTCGTACTGGCCTGCGGTTTCGGTGGTGGAGGCGATGACGACGACGATGACGACGACGACTTCGCCCGGGGCGTCGCCGTGGTGGTGGTGCGTTGAGCTACCGGTGATTCGCAGCGGTCGGGTTTGCGCCCGGCCGACGCGGGGCACTGCGGGGTTCAGGCGAACCGTGACGCGCTGGGAAGACGCCGAAGTCCGAAGTGGCCGGCGGCTTCGGCACCTGAGGAGGTAACCACGATGTTCGGAACCAATCTGCTGGACCGCCGCGGCAAGTCGGAGCGGATCGCGGGCCAGGCGTGGGAGCACCTCGCCTCGGCCGTCAGCTCCGCTGGGGACAGTGTGCGGGACACCGCCCGCTCGGCCCGTCGCAACAGCAACGGCCTCGCCGACGGTGCGGGTGACCTGGTGGGCTCCACCGCCGAAGAGGCGCGACGCCGGGCCGCACGGGCCTTCGACGCGCTCGCCGGCCGCCAGCCGGCACTGCCCTGGACGCTGCTGATCGGCGCCGCGCTCGTCGGCGCGGCGGTCGGCTGGGCCGTCGGCTCCGCCGCGCGGGCCGCCGGCAGCCGGGACGACCGCGCCGTCGACGACGTGGAGTTCATCGACGTCGACCGCCCCAACTCCCCCGCGGTCTGAACAACAGCGCCACCACGGGGCGCCGGGCGGCCCCCCGGGGGCGGGGGGGCCGGGCCCCCAACCCCCCCCCCCCCCCACCCCCCCCCCCCCCCCCCCCCCCCCCCCCCCCCCCCCCC
>NZ_JBEXEV010000073.1:0-4782 GCF_040606435.1 Micromonospora sp. NPDC005413 | reverse complement strand
GTTCGTTGTTTCCGACACAGGAAACGCTACGTTGCTTTCCAATGCCCGGCAACGCACTCGTTGCGCTTGACCAGCATTTGCCCAGCTAGTGAGCGGGCGCGCCCCACCGACCGTCGTCCTCAGGTGCGGGAGCAGGTTGCCCCGTTGAGCGAGTAACTCGTCGGTGACGAGTACGACCCGCTCAGGGTGCCCTGGTAGCCGAAGCTCGCGGTGCCCCCGGGTGGAACGGAACCGTTGTGGCCCACGTTCCGTGCGGTCACCGTGGACCCGCTCTGGCTCACCGTGGCGTTCCACGCGTTGGTGACCTGCTGCCCGCTGGGCAGGTTGTAGGTCAGCGTCCAACCGTTGAGCGCGCTGGAGCCGGTGTTGGTGATCTGCACGTCAGCGGTGAACCCGTTGTTCCACGAGTTCGGCGTGTACTTCACCGCGCAGCCCGAGCCACCCGGCGGCGGAGTGGTCGGCGGCGGGGTCGTCGGCGGCGGGGTCGTGGGGGGCGGATTGGTGGGACCGCCCCCGCCGTTGACGGCGGCCGAGAACGAGGTCACCGCGAGGCCGACGCCGCCCTGCCACGGCTCGAAGCCGGCCTGGATGCTCGTCAGGTACCAGGAGTTGGTGATCGCGCCCCGGTTGCGGACGTCGTTGATGAAGTCCAGCACGCTGAAGTTCAGGCTGGAGATCGCCGACGGCGCGACGTAGGAGATGACGTTGTTGGAGCCGTTGCTGCCCCGCCAGACCTCCCAGGTGCGGCCGGCCAGGTTGGTCGTGCCGACCACTGAGCCGATGGGCTGGATCGGGCCCTGCCGGTTGAGCCAGATCATGATCTCCATCTGGTTCACCCCGTCCCGCTTCGGCGACGGGTCCAGCCAGATGTCGTACGACGCGTTGTAGGTGGCGCCGCTGACGTACCGGTAGGAGATGCTGCTGGTGGCGCTGCTGATCTGGCTCACCTGGATCGGCAGGTTCGTGCCGGGGGAACAGTTGGTGTAGTGACAACCGAAGAAGACCGAGGGGTACGCCGTGGGCGCCCCGTTGGTGGGGCTGCTGCCGTTCAGGGTGGTGATCTCGAAGCCGCTGCCGGTGACGTTGATGCACTGCTGGGCGGTGGTGCCCCAACGGTTGTTCTGCACCACGTAGCGGCCCTGGATGACAGCCGATCCGTACTGTTCGCAGATCTGGGTGTCGGCGGAGGCGTTGCCTCCGAGGGCCACGGCGACGAGTGAGCTGGCGAGTAGCAGCCCGGCGGCGGCCAGGGCCCGAAGTTGACGTTTCATGACGCTCCTTGACTCGGCGCGTGCCGGGCGCCGGCTGGGTCGGGGCGATGCGGGAGCGCTCCCACGCTCAACGACACATTTACATGTCTGAAACTACGATGCAACCGTACGGGTCAAACTGGTGAATTGTGAGGATTGCCATGCCCCCGCCGGACGGGCGTCGAAGGACGGCCAGCTAAGCGGCACGGGGCGCCGACGAGCGGCTCCGGGCGGGCCGATCGGACTCTGGCGTGCACCGATCGCTCCGAGTAGCGTGTTGCCTCCAACGCGTGCCGCTCCCCCTCCGGAGGCGTACACCACCATGGGTGGCTCCCCCCTGCGCATCCTCGTCGTCGGCGCGGGCATCGCCGGCTTGGCCGTGGCCCGGGCGCTGCGCCTGGCGGGCTTCCGGCCGGACGTCACCGACAAGCTCCCACCGGGGGAGTCCACCGAAACCGGCCTCTACCTGCCCGGCAATGCCGCTCGTGCCCTGCACCGGCTCGACCTGCACGACCCCGTCCGTCCGCTCGGGCAGGTGATCCACCGGCAGCTGTTCTTCGACGCCGACGGCGCGCAACTGTGCGAGGTCGACCTCGACACCCTCTGGGCCGGCGTCGGCGAATGTCGGGCGCTGCCCCGAGCCGACCTGCACCGGGTGCTGCTCAGCGGCGCTGGCGGCGCCGTCCGGCACGGTGCCGAGGTCCGCACCCTGGACCTGCTCCCGGGCGCGGTCGGCGTCACCTTCACCGACGGCACCACCGGTGAGTACGACCTGGTCGTCGGCGCCGACGGTCCGCGCTCCTCGGTCCGCGCGCTGGCCGCACTCGGCGGTCCGCCCCGCCCGGTCGGGCAGGTGGTCTACCGGGCCGTCCTGCGCGACGGCCCGCCGGTCACCGAGTGGACCGCCCTGCTCGGCCAGCGCTCCGGGTTCCTGATGGTGCCGATCGGTGCCGGGCGCCTGCACCTGTACGCCGACG
The DNA here is from genome assembly GCF_040606435.1 of Micromonospora sp. NPDC005413. NCBI lineage: Bacteria > Bacillati > Actinomycetota > Actinomycetes > Micromonosporales > Micromonosporaceae > Micromonospora > Micromonospora sp. NPDC005413. The sequence continues at coordinate 2,555 of NZ_JBEXEV010000073.1, read as the reverse complement.
AGGCTGGCACCGAGGAGCCCGCCGACCCGCTGGCCCGGTTGCGCGAACTCTTCGCCGACTACCGCGGCCCGGTGCCCGAGGTGCTGGCAGCACTCGACGAGGTGCACGTCGGGATCACCGACGAGGTGGAGTTGGGCCGCTGGCACCGGGGACGGGTGCTGCTGGTCGGCGACGCCGCGCACGCCACCGCGCCGACCCTGTCCCAGGGCGCGGCCATGGCACTGGAGGACGCCGTGGTGCTGGCCGAGTCGCTGCGCGCCGCCGGCAGTGTGGAGGCGGCCCTTGTGGCGTACGAGAGTCGTCGCCGTCCGCGTACCCGATGGGTGCGGGACCGGACCCGGGACCGCAACCGGACCAGGGACGTGCCGCCGGCGCTGCGCGACCCGCTGCTGCGCGGACGCGGCGGCCGGATCTTCGGGGAGCACTACCGGCTACTGCTCGGCCCGCTGTAGGCCCGTTGTAGATCGTGTCACGCCACCCCACGCGGCGCTGCGACCTGCCGGGGACTATCCTCCTTGCGGATGACGGCCCGCCGATAAACAGCGTGTGCCGAGCGGGACAACCGAGAACCGGAGGCCACTCGTGACCACCGTCGCACCCAAGCCGGTCGTGACCCGGCCCTGGCCGGTCCGGGAGCCGGTCAAGGGGTCGGCCATCGCGCGGCTGCTGCGAACCACGGACGCGAAGCAAATCGGGATCATGTACATGATCACGGCGTTCGTGTTCTTCATGATCGGTGGCCTGATGGCCCTGATCATGCGGGCTGAGCTGGCCCGACCCGGGCTGCAGTTCCTGTCGCCCGAGCAGTACAACCAGCTCTTCACGATGCACGGCACGATCATGTTGCTGTTCTTCGCGACGCCGATCGTGTTCGCCTTCGCGAACTACATCGTGCCGATCCAGATCGGCGCGCCCGACGTTTCCTTCCCGCGGCTGAACAGCTTCGCCTACTGGCTGTACCTGTTCGGCGGCACGATGGCGACCGCCGGTTTCATCACCCCGGGTGGCGCCGCTGACTTCGGCTGGTTCGCGTACGCGCCGCTGAGCAGCGTCGAGCACTCGCCAGGTGTCGGCGCCAACATGTGGATCATGGGTCTGGCCATCTCCGGCCTGGGCACCATCCTCGGCGCGGTGAACATGATCACCACGGTGCTGACCCTGCGCGCGCCCGGCATGACCATGTTCCGGATGCCGATCTTCACGTGGAACATCCTGGTCACCAGCCTCCTGGTGATCCTGGTCTTCCCGCTGCTGGCCGCCGCGTTGTTCGCGCTCGCCGCGGACCGCATCCTCGGCGCCCACGTGTACGACCCGGCGACCGGTGGGCCGATGCTCTGGCAGCATCTGTTCTGGTTCTTCGGGCACCCCGAGGTCTACATCGTCGCGCTGCCGTTCTTCGGCATCATCAGCGAGGTCATCCCGGTCTTCTCCCGCAAGCCGATCTTCGGTTACAAGGGTCTGGTCGCCGCGACCGTCGCGATCGCCGCGCTCTCCATGAGCGTCTGGGCGCACCACATGTTCGCCACCGGCCAGGTGCTGCTGCCGTTCTTCAGCTTCCTGAGCTACCTGATCGCCGTGCCGACCGGTATGAAGTTCTTCAACTGGATCGGCACCATGTGGCGGGGCCAGATCAGCTTCGAGACGCCCATGCTCTGGGCGGTCGGCTTCCTGGTCACCTTCCTCTTCGGTGGTCTCACCGGTGTGCTGCTGGCCAGCCCGCCGATCGACTTCCACGTGTCGGACTCGTACTTCGTGGTGGCGCACTTCCACTACGTGCTCTTCGGCACGATCGTGTTCGCGGTCTTCTCCGGCATCTACTTCTGGTTCCCGAAGATGTTCGGCCGGATGCTCGACGAGCGCCTGGGCAAGGTGCACTTCTGGCTCACCATGATCGGGTTCCACACCACGTTCCTGGTGCAGCACTGGCTCGGCAACGAGGGCATGCCCCGCCGGTACGCCGACTACCTGCCCAGTGACGGCTTCACCACGCTGAACATGATCTCCACGGTCGGCGCGTTCATCACCGGTATCTCCACGCTGCCGTTCATCTACAACTGCTGGAAGTCGTACAAGACCGGCCCGGTGGTCGAGGTGAACGACCCCTGGGGTCACGGCAACTCGCTGGAGTGGGCGACCAGCAGCCCGCCGCCGCTGCGCAACTTCGACAAGATGCCCCGGATCCGCTCCGAGCGGCCGGCGTTCGACGCGAAGTTCCCGGAGCTGGCCGCCGGCGGCCAGAGCCTGGCCGGCCCGCCGGAGGGTGGCGCCAAGCCGCTCACCAGCGAGTCGGACGGCGGGGCCAGCTACCGCGAGGACACCGCCAGTGACATCGATCGGCACTGACGCTCAAGCTCGGCAGTACGACGGGCGCCGCCTCCGGGATCACCGGGAGCGGCGCCCGTCGCATGTCCGCCCCCTGCCACTCCCGCGTCCCCCCCCACCTCGCGTCGATCTAGGGCAGATCGTCGTGGATAGAGATCACTTGACATGTCCAGGTCGGGGTGCTTGCGGATCTTGAATTCCAGTGGGTCGGTGTCGGCCATCAGGTGACCGCG
>NZ_JBEXEV010000072.1:3679-5305 GCF_040606435.1 Micromonospora sp. NPDC005413 | reverse complement strand
CGTGTGGTCTGTTGTTCGTTTATCGAGAGTTGCACAGTGGACGCGTAGCAGCTTAGTAGTCAAGTCCTCGGCCTATTAGTACCGGTCAACTGAACCCGTTACCGGGCTTACATTTCCGGCCTATCAACCCAGTCGTCTAGCTGGGGGCCTTACCCCACAAAGTGGGTGGGATACCTCATCTTGAAGCAGGCTTCCCGCTTAGATGCTTTCAGCGGTTATCCCTTCCGAACGTAGCTAACCAGCCGTGCCCTTGGCAGGACAACTGGCACACCAGAGGTTCGTCCGTCCCGGTCCTCTCGTACTAGGGACAGCCCTTCTCAAGTATCCTACGCGCACGGCGGATAGGGACCGAACTGTCTCACGACGTTCTAAACCCAGCTCGCGTGCCGCTTTAATGGGCGAACAGCCCAACCCTTGGGACCTGCTACAGCCCCAGGATGCGACGAGCCGACATCGAGGTGCCAAACCATCCCGTCGATATGGACTCTTGGGGAAGATCAGCCTGTTATCCCCGGGGTACCTTTTATCCGTTGAGCGACACCGCTTCCACTCGCAAGTGCCGGATCACTAGTCCCGACTTTCGTCCCTGCTCGACCTGTCAGTCTCACAGTCAAGCTCCCTTGTGTACTTGCACTCAACACCTGATTGCCAACCAGGCTGAGGGAACCTTTGGGCGCCTCCGTTACCTTTTAGGAGGCAACCGCCCCAGTTAAACTACCCACCAGACACTGTCCCTGAACCGGATAACGGTCCGAAGTTAGATACCCAAATCAACCAGAGTGGTATTTCAAGATTGCCTCCACCCATACTGGCGTATGGACTTCACCGGCTCCCACCTATCCTACACAAGCTAATTCGAGTACCAATGTCAAGCTATAGTAAAGGTCCCGGGGTCTTTCCGTCCTGCCGCGCGTAACGAGCATCTTTACTCGTAATGCAATTTCGCCGGGCCTGTGGTTGAGACAGTGGGGAAGTCGTTACGCCATTCGTGCAGGTCGGAACTTACCCGACAAGGAATTTCGCTACCTTAGGATGGTTATAGTTACCACCGCCGTTTACTGGCGCTTAAGTTCTCCGCCTCGCCCCGAAGAGCTAACAGGTCCCCTTAACGTTCCAGCACCGGGCAGGCGTCAGTCCATATACATCGAATTACTTCTTCGCATGGACCTGTGTTTTTAGTAAACAGTCGCTTCCCCCTGCTCTCTGCGGCCATACAACGCTCCACCCGCGTGGGGCTTCACGTCTCCGGCCCCCCTTCTCCCTAAGTTACGGGGGCAATTTGCCGAGTTCCTTAACCACAGTTCGCCCGATCGCCTCGGTATTCTCTACCTGACCACCTGTGTCGGTTTGGGGTACGGGCCGCTAAGAACTCGCTAGAGGCTTTTCTCGGCAGCATAGGATCACTGACTTCACCTGAATCGGCTCGGCATCACGTCTCAGCCTTCATGTGTTGCGGATTTGCCTACAACACGGCCTACACGCTTACCCCGGCACAACCACCGGCCGGGCTCAGCTACCTTCCTGCGTCACCCCATCGCTTGACTACTACCCATCAGGTTCCCACGCTCATCACCATCCGTCCGAAGACATCAGACAACTCGGGTGGTTAGCACAACGAGGTTCGTC
>NZ_JBEXEV010000072.1:1922-3585 GCF_040606435.1 Micromonospora sp. NPDC005413 | reverse complement strand
TAATCAGGGACGCTCTTTCGCGGGTACGGGAATATCAACCCGTTGTCCATCGACTACGCCTCTCGGCCTCGCCTTAGGTCCCGACTCACCCAGGGCGGATTAGCCTGGCCCTGGAACCCTTGGTCATCCGGCGGAAGGGTTTCTCACCCTTCTTTCGCTACTCATGCCTGCATTCTCACTCGTGCCGCGTCCACAACTGGGTCACCCCGCTGCTTCACTCGCGGCACGACGCTCCCCTACCCATCCACACACCTGCACAAGGAATCAAGTCCAAGCGAGGTTAAAATATGAATGCCACAGCTTCGGCGGTGTGCTTGAGCCCCGCTACATTGTCGGCGCGGAACCACTTGACCAGTGAGCTATTACGCACTCTTTAAAGGGTGGCTGCTTCTAAGCCAACCTCCTGGTTGTCTATGCGACCCCACATCCTTTTCCACTTAGCACACGCTTAGGGGCCTTAGCTGGTGATCTGGGCTGTTTCCCTCTCGACTACGAAGCTTATCCCCCGCAGTCTCACTGCCGCGCTCTCACTTACCGGCATTCGGAGTTTGGCTGATTTCGGTAAGCTTGTAGGCCCCCTAGATCATCCAGTGCTCTACCTCCGGCAAGAAACACGCGACGCTGCACCTAAATGCATTTCGGGGAGAACCAGCTATCACGGAGTTTGATTGGCCTTTCACCCCTAACCACAGGTCATCCCCCAATTTTTCAACATTGGTGGGTTCGGCCCTCCACGCGGTCTTACCCGCGCTTCAGCCTGCCCATGGCTAGATCACTCCGCTTCGGGTCTAGGACACGCGACTGAATCGCCCTATTCAGACTCGCTTTCGCTACGGCTCCCCCACACGGGTTAACCTCGCCACATGCCACTAACTCGCAGGCTCATTCTTCAAAAGGCACGCCGTCACCCCGTAAGGCTCCGACGGATTGTAGGCGAACGGTTTCAGGTACTATTTCACTCCCCTCCCGGGGTACTTTTCACCATTCCCTCACGGTACTTGTCCGCTATCGGTCACCAGGAAGTATTTAGGCTTACCAGGTGGTCCTGGCAGATTCACGGCAGATTTCAGGGGTCCGCCGCTACTCGGGAACACCCACAGAAGGTCAGCAACTTTCACCTACCGGACTTTCACCGTCTACGGTCAGCCATTCCAGACTGTTCGACTAGCCACTGACTTTGTAACTTCTCGAACAAGTGTCAGCTTGTTCAGCAGGGTCCCACAACCCCGACCACGCAACCCCTGACAGGTATCACACGCAGCCGGTTTAGCCTCGATCCGCTTTCGCTCGCCACTACTCACGGAATCACTAAATTGTTTTCTCTTCCTGCGGGTACTGAGATGTTTCACTTCCCCGCGTTCCCTCCACACACCCTATGTGTTCAGGTGTGGGTGACACCACATGACTGGTGCCAGGTTTCCCCATTCGGACACCCTGGGATCACAGCTTGGTTGACAGCTCCCCCAGGCCTATCGCGGCCTCCCACGTCCTTCATCGGCTCCTGGTGCCAAGGCATTCACCGTTCGCCCTTGACAACTTGACCACAAAGATGCTCGCGTCCACTGTGCAATTCTCAACAAACGACCAACCCACAACCCGATCCGCCCCACACCAAACCCGACAACCGCCGGCGGTATATGAGGCCAGGCCATGCCTGGCAGAC
>NZ_JBEXEV010000071.1:0-6004 GCF_040606435.1 Micromonospora sp. NPDC005413 | reverse complement strand
CACCCGCTACGACAAACTCGCAGTCCGCTTCCAAGCCGTCCTGACCCTCACCATCATCACCGAGTGGCTCTGACCGGCTTATGAAACACGCCTTAAGCGGCACCCCTCGGCAGCGCCCTACGTCACGCGCCTGCCGCGCTGACCGCTGCCCCCGCGACCCGGCGCAGCACCGCCCGGAACAGCACCGTGCCGGGCGTGCCCACCAGTTCCCAAGGAGGGAAACCCTGATGGAACACCTACCCCTGACGCCTGCGACGCAGGCCGTCCTCGACGCTCTGACCGATCTCGGTCAGGGCGACGTCCACGAGTTGGCCGACAAGGCCGGCAAGGCCCGCTCCACCACCGACAAGGCGATCAAGACCCTGGTCGACGCCGGTGTCATCGTCGCGGTGGACACCGACTCTGACCCGGCCGAGGGCACCCCCACCCGGTGGACCCTTGCCACGCCGACCGACGTCACCGCCCTCACGCCCGCCGACACGGCGGACGAGACCGACGCCGGCGACCCGGACTCCGACGACGCCGCCGACCACCCGGACTCCGAGATGGGCGACCAGCCCGCCGATACGGGCCACGGCGCCGGCGCCGGCGCCGAGGACGAGGACGAGGACGAGGACGAGGACGAGGACGAGGACGAGGACGAGGACGAGGACGAGGACGAGAGCGAGAGCGAGAGCGACCGAACCGACGCCGCCGCCACGCCGGACACCGAGACGACCGACCAGTCCGGCGGCCAGATCGACAGCGGCGACACGACGGACGACGACGCCGACACTGGCGTGGACGAGCAGGCACCGACGGTCGCCGCCGTGCAGCCTGCTCGCCCCGGTGACCGCAAGGTCATGGCCATCAAGGGTGTCCTGGCCGATTACGGCGACGACGGTGTGAATCTCGACGTGATCGTGGCCGAGAGCGGTATCAGCCACCCGACCGCCTCCCGGCTGCTCACCGCGATGGAGCAGGCCGACGCCGCCCGCCGACTGCCCGGTTTGCCGCAACGGTGGATCGCCGGTCCGACGAAAGCCAGCGAGGTCGACCCGAACCCGGAGCCGCCCCGCTGCCCACTGTGCTACCAGGTCATCCGCGGCCTGGCGACCGCGCCGAGCGCCACGGCGGCGGTGCTGCCCCTGATCCGGGCCGACGGCACGCTGCACGTCGTCGCGCCCGACGGCGAGACCCACATCGTCACCCTGCCCCGGCGCACGCCGCCGCGCGCGACGGGCATCACCGGGAGCGCGGGCCGCCGCAGCGACGCAACCGCCAACGCCGACGGCAGCCAGCCGTTCGGCCGCGGCGAGCTGGAGAAGCTGACCCTCGACGTCCTGGCCGCGAACCCGGGCCGGGCGATGAGCCCGCAGGACATCGCCACCGCCATCAGCGGACAGCTCGGTCGCGCGGTCAGCTCCGGGGCGGTACGCAACAACTGCACCAAGGCCGCCGCCGCCGGCCGGATCCTCCTGGTCTCCGACGCGCCGCTGACCTTCGCCTACCCCGCGCCGGCCGACACCGGCACCGCCGCCGTCGCCGGCACGGACGGCACCGGGCAGGCAAGCGACGACACCACGAAGCCCTGACCCGGCACGGCTGGCGTCACCCGGGGATCGGGCCACCGCCCGGACCCCGGGAATCCGCTCACAGGAGAAACCCCATGCCCGATGTCCGGCCACTGTCTGACCTGGTTCTGGACTACCTCGCCGAGAGGCCAGGCCATCCGTTGAAGGCGCACGAGATCGCCCGCGGCATCAACGCCACCCTCGACGGGCGCCGCATCGGCACCAGCGCCGTCACCACGTGCTGCCTGGACGCTGCCGCCACCGGTCACCTCATCCAGGTCAGCGAAGAACCGATGGCGTTCGCCTACCCCGCCGGTCCGATCACGGCCGGCGGAGGCCGCTCCGAGCAGTCCTGACCCGCACCATCCCAAACCCATCGCGGGGGCCGAGCGCATGCGCTCGGCCCCCGCGGCACATCGACAAGGAGAAACCCGTGCCGCACGAACTCGAGACGTTCGCCGACGGAACGACCGCCTTCGCCAGCGCCCGACTGTCGGCCTGGCACCAGCTCGGCACCGTCACGCAGGACACCATGAAGGCAGAGGAGATCATGGCCGCCGCCCACCTCGGCGACTGGGGCGTGCGGACCATCCGCACCGTCGGCATCGACATCGTGGGTGGGGTCGAGGTGCAGATCCCCGCCGACGACAAGCGGATGACCGTGCGCCGCAACCCCGCCACCGGTGACACCGAGTACCTGGGCATCGTCGGCACCGACTACACCGTGGTCCAGAACGAGCAGTGCGCCGAAATGCTCGACCACCTCGTCGATCAGGTGGGCGGCGCCCACTTCGAGACCGCCGGGAGCCTCCGCCGCGGCAAGAGCGTGTTCGTCACGATGAAGCTGCCTACGGTGATGGAGATCGCCGGGGTGGACCGGCTGGATCTCTACCTCATCGGCACGACCTCCCACGACGGCACCGCCGCCCTGCGGGTCGACGCCAGCCCCATCCGAGTGGTCTGCGCGAACACCCAACGCGCCGCCTTCGCCCACTCGGTCGGGCACTACACGTTCCGGCACACCTCCAACGTCAACTCCCAGATCAGCCAGGCCCGTGAAGCGCTGGGCCTGATGTGGACGTACATGGAGACCTTCGAGAACGCCGCCGAGCGGATGCTCCAGACCGAAATGGCCATGCGCGAGTTCGAAAAAATCGTCGGCCAGGTGTGGCCGGTCAAGGACAACGCCTCCGAGCAGACCCGCAACAACGCCAAGCAGCGCCTCGGCACCCTCAAGTACCTGATCCGCGAGGCCGACACCCAGAAGGCCATCGCCGGCAGCCGGTGGGCCGGATACCAGGCCATCACCGAGTACCTCGACCACTACCAGCCCGCCAAGAACGACATCGCCCGCGCCAACCGGGTGCTCACCGGCAACGTCGGCGAGCTGAAGGTGGCCGCCTTCGACCTGCTGAAGGTCTGACCGCACTTCGACCCGTCGGGGCAGCGGTCCGCAGACCGCTGCCCCGGCCTGCACGGAACGGAGGCATCCATGGCACTGCCGAGCACCACCCGGCCCGGATCAGGCCGGACGGGCCGCCCATGATTCGCCACATCCGTCATCCCCGCGACCTTCGACAGTCGGTGTGTGGCCTGCCCGCTGCCGGCGTTCAGCGGTGGGAGAACGACCCGACGCGCGTCGAGTACACCTGCGAGGACTGCTACACCCTGCTGCCCGAAGCGCAACGACCCGACGACGCCAACCACCCACCCGGAGACCCCACGCTCATCGACACGCTGCGGCGCATCGTCGGCAACCGGCAACACGCCAAGATCGACGGTGTCCTCGTCGACCTGTGGTCGGCCAGCGTCACCGTCCTCATCTGGGACCAGCTCCGCGACGACAAGCGGCAACGGCTGCTGACCCTTCCGTCACACGAACTGATCCTGCGCTGCATCGCGATCTACACCCGCATCACCGCGAAGAGAGACCACCAGTGACCGGGCCCCGACTACCCCAGTGGTTCCACTTCGGGCCGTGGGTGTTCTCGATCGACGCCGCGCAGGCGCTGATCGCGACGTCGCCGCGCGACACCCGGCCCCTGGACGTGCCGGCGTGGGCCGCCGCGTACGGCCTTGTCCACCTCGACAACCCCAACCCGTGGGCAACCAACCTCATCGGCCCGAGCAGCACCGCCCTCCACCGGACCTACGCCATGACCACCGACCTGACCCAACCGCTGATCGTGGCGCAGATCAGCGTCAACGCAGCGCCGCCCGGCCCGCTGCTCATCGACGGAACCCACCGCCTCTACCGCGCCTGGCGCGAGCACATACCGCAGCTGCCGGCCTACGTGCTCACCGTCGAGGAAACCCGCCAGATCCAGGACGACCTGCTCCTCGGATCACGCGGAACCTGCACCATCCCGCCGTCGAACCCATGACGGCCTGACACCAGCCGCCCCACCGCGTACGCCTCGGAAGCCGCCCTACGCCGGCGGCAACCGAGGCGTAGGCGCATTCACCCTTGCGGAGGAACTCGTGACGTACACGCCACCGTGGCGCAGGGTCTGCGACTGCCGCTGCATCATTCACCACCGCCTGCCGCGCACCACCTACAACGAGCCCGGCTGCGCCTGCACCATCACCTGCGCCACCCAACCCCTCACCCTGCTGGCCCACCAGCGAGGCCGCGCACTCTTCCTCGACCAGGGCGGCGACCTCTGGCACGTCCCCGCCATCGCCAACGGCACCTGGGACTGGGACAACGCCACCAAGATCGACACCCGGGCCGACGTCCACGACGCCAGCCTCGTCATCGAGCACCTACTCCGCCAGGCCGCCACCGTCCTCGACACGCCCATCGACTGACCGGACCACTCCATGTGGGCCGCCCCCGCGGGCGGCCCACGACCTTTTCGTGCTTCACGACCAAGGGAGACATCTATGCACCGCACCTACCGCAACGCCTGCGAGCGCGCCTGCGACTGCCGCTGCCCGATCCACCACGGCCAACCGCGCTCGATCTACAACAACCCCGACTGCCACTGCCTGGCCACCTGCGCCAGCCAACCCATGACCCTGCTCGCCCCACAGATCAACGGCGCGGTGTTCGTCGATGCCGCCAACGCCCTCTGGTACGTGCCCCGCTTGGAGCCCGGCCACTGGGACTGGCGCTACGCCACCTGCGTCGACATGGGCCACCCGCTGTTCCCGGCCAGCACCCTGATCACCGGTCTCCTCCGCGAGACCCACGCCGCGCTACTCCCCCTTCTCTACCGCCTCTAGAACGCACCCCCGCCGCGCGCCGGCCGGCCGGCACGCGCACGCAGACCCGGCCCTTTTTCGCTATTCCGGAAGGTCACCACCATGACAAAGATCATCATTGGCGTCGTTACCGTCGTCGTCATCGCCTGCTTCGGCCTACCCCTCCTGCTGCTGTCCGCCGTCACCGGCGGCGGCCCCGGCAGATGCGCCATCGCCGCCCCACCCGTCATACGCCCCTCCGGGCAGCCGCCCGGCCCCGGCCGATGGGACACCGAGCAACTCGACATCGCCGCCACGATCATCGACGTCGGGGTCGACAAAGGCGTACCCCGCTGGGGCTGGATCGTCGCCGTCACCACCGCCATCCAGGAATCCGGCCTCCGCAACCTGCCCCACCTCGGCGACCGCAACGACCACGACTCCATCGGCGTCTTCCAACAACGCCCCAACCAAGGCTGGGGCACTATCGCGCAACTGTCCGAACCCGCCTACCAGGCCGGCAAGTTCTTCGACAAGCTCCAGACCGTGCCCGACTGGCAGACGATGCCACTCACCCAGGCCGCGCAAGCCGTCCAGTCCTCCGCGTTCCCCGACGCCTACGCCACCTGGACCGACGACGCCCTGCACCTCGTGGAGCAGTTGACCAACACCCTCGCCGACTGCGCCACCGACGCCCTCGACACGCTCCCCGCCGGGTTCGCGCTACCCGCCAACACCCCACCCGCCGTAGCGACCGCCGTCGGCTGGGCCGTGAACCAACTCGGCACTCCCTACCACTTCGGCGGCTCCTGCACCGACCCGCACTCCGGCGACCCCGACAAACAATGCGACTGCTCCTCGCTCATGCAGTCGGCGTACCGGGCCACCGGCATCTCCATCCCACGCGTCACCACCGACCAGGTCAACGCGGGCAAGCCGGTAGCCGACCCGACACTCCTGCTACCCGGCGACCTCGTCTTCATCCCCGGCAGCCAAGGCACCATGGCCAACCCCCGCCACGTCGGCATGTACATCGGGCAGGGTCTGATCATCCAGGCGCCAAGAACTGGCGACACGATCAAGATCTCGCGGCTGAGCAACTGGCTCAGCCAGATCGCCGCCGTCAGGCGGGTTGCCCTTTGACATCCTCTCCGCCCTAAAGGACGGAGGTTCCCTCCACGCTGCGCGTGGAACACGCGGCGTCCGGGTGAGTTACCGCTTCGCCGCGCGGTGCCGGGACGGGTCCCGGTCTTACCTGCGCTCCA
>NZ_JBEXEV010000070.1:0-8377 GCF_040606435.1 Micromonospora sp. NPDC005413 | reverse complement strand
CTGGCGGCCTGCGGGGTCCACGAACCACCCAGGCTGGTGGCGGTGAAGGAGCGGAAGTAGCGGCCCTGCGACCCGATCGCCTCGACGATCATGAGATAGCGGGTCTGCCCCTGGAGCTTGTAGACCTGCACGGCTTCGAACAGGTTGTTCGTCGTGTCGCTCATGATGGTCGTGTAGTTGCTGCCGAAGCTGCCCGGGAAGTTCCCGATGGGCATGCTGGCCCGGTAGATCTTGCCGTTGTCGCCGGCGAAGAACAGGTACATGTTCGTGCCGTCACCGATGACCGCCTGGTCGATCGGTCCGGTGCCGGAGCCGGAGATGCTGCCGGTGAACAGCGGCTGCGCCGATGACCAGCCGTTGGCGTTCGTCGGGTCACTGGAGGTCCGGTAGGAGAACGCGGTCGGACCCCACTGGTAGGCGAGCACCCAGATGCTGCGCGGCGCGAAGTAGAACAACGACGGCGCGACGGTGCCTGAGTTCATCGCGTTCTGACTGGCCGAAGCCATCTCCGAATAGTTCGTGAACAGACCGAAGTTCATCGAACCCCACGACGAGCCGAAGTCGTGCGTCGTGGCGTAGACGAGCTGCCGACCGTTGTACGGAGCCACGGTGAAGTCCTTCAACGACACCCACCCCGACCTCGGGTTCGCCAACGAACCCGTCGACGACCAGCGGTACGTCGAAGGAAGATCGCACGTGCCCGACGGCGGCGGGGTCGTGGGCGGCGGTGTGGTGGGGTTGCCCCCGCCGTCGACGCGGACGAGTTGCCACTGCTGGTTGCTGCCGTTCCAGTCGTCGTACTGCACGATGTTTCCGCCGTCGGCGGTCGAGGCGCCCTGCACCTCCATCACCTTGTTGCTGTTCCGGTTGATCAGCCGCACGTAGCCGCTGTCCGAGTCGGCGAGCCGGAACTGCTGGTTGGACCCGTTGCCGTCGGTCCACTGCACGATGCTGCCACCGTTGGCGGTGGAGAAGTTGTAGACGTCCAACACCTTGCCGGACAGCCGCGACTTCACCCGGTAGTAGCCACCGCCGGAGTCCACGAACTGCCACTGCTGCTGGTTGCCGTTGTTCCGGGCCCACTGGGTGATCCGCGCACCGTCGTTTGTGGCCAGGTTGTACACGTCCAAGGCCTTGCCACTGTTGCGGTTGATCAACACATACCAAGCGCTCGTGTCGACCGTCGCCGCGGCGGCTGGCGACGACACCACCGCTGCGGCAGCGCCACCCACCACCATCGCCATCGCGCCAGCGGCGAAGAACCGCAACAACCACCCACGCCGCCGCGAGGGCGGCGCGATCGATGGAGACGTATCAAGGACAGACATGATCCTCCTTCAATGACCAAGAGCCGAACGGCCTACCCATCGATGGGTGCACCGCGACGCGTGGCTGGGCGCATGCATCGGAAAGTTAGCGCTAACAAGACGTCTGCATGGCCTGGCGCACGCCTGATTCGAGGTCGACGAAGCAGGCTCGCCCGGGAAGCCAGAGGTGTCGTCGTCCTTAGCCATCGACTGTGAGCGATAACATGCCGTTCGTCAAGACGTAATCTTTCCGGAACATCGGCTGCTGCCTCGCCGCAACTCTCGGCGCGACGGACGCTCACCGACTCTCCGCAGGCAGCAGCCCTGGTGACGGCTGGACGCTTGGGAAGGTTGGCGCCTGGGTGGCACTAACATCGATGTTCGCGCATGGCCACCGGCCTGAAATGGCGCCTTGCCGCAGCACCGACTGCTGGGTCGACCAGGATCGAGACCGGGCTGCGCCCGGCCGGATCCGGGCACCGCGAGGCATCTCGTCCGTGCAGCTCCGTTCACACAGGCACCTTGTGCGGCGAGGCGACGACAAATATCGTCACGATGTATCGGTCCGATACATCGGGCGGCACTGACGGTCGCCTGGTCAACACGGGAGGTGCGATGAGGTCGATCGACTACGACACGGAGCAGCACCAGGACTACGCGCGTGGGCGCGCGCTCACCCAGCAACAACTACAGGTATGGATCAGCGCCTTTGCAGAGGTGCTGCCCGAGCGACGTCCGCTGGTGGGGCTGGACGTCGGCTCAGGGACCGGCAGGTTCACCCCTGCGCTGGCAGGAGCATTCGGGCCAGTCACCGGCGTCGAACCGTCGGTCCGCATGCGCGAGATCGCGCAGACGCAGCCCCAGCATCCCGGTGTGCGCTATCTGGCAGGCACCGCCGAGGACATGCCAGTGCCGTCCGACAGCGCCGACTACGCCCTCATGTTCCTGTCCTGGCACCACGTCCAGGACAAGGTCCGAGCAGCCCAGGAGCTGACCAGGGTGCTCAGGCCCGGCGGGCGGCTGCTTCTGCGCGCGAACTTCAGCGACCACCATCCCCGGCCGTGGTGGCTGGGGCACTTTCCCCGCGGTTACGAGGTGGACGCCTCGCTGTTCCAGCCACTGCATGAGGTCATCGAGATGTTCACGTCGATCGGCTGGCGCGTTGCCAGCTTCGGCACCGTCACCGAGCCGTCCTCGGGCACCTGCGGTGACATGCTCGAACGGCTGCGCCTGCGTACCCTCTCGTTCTTCGCGCAGCTCAGCCCCGACGACCTGGAGGTCGGCTTCCGCCGCCTGGAGCAGGCCGTCGCCGCAGATCCCGACGCACCGTCGCCTGTGTTCGCTGAGCCGCTGCTCACGCTCGAACTGCGCTGATGCGGCAGACCTTGCCGTCCCGGCTGCTGGCTCAAACGGTGGTACGGCCGTAGACGATCAGAGCCCAGGTGAGGCAGCCGAACGCGGCCGTGTTGGCCAGCGCGCGGACGATGTTCCAGGCGACCCAACTGGATTCAAAGTGCTCGCGTACAGCTGCGAGATCGGCGATGTGGCCGGGACTGCCGGCCGACGCGAGCTTGTCGTTGAGCGGGACGTTGACGGCGGCCGTGATGATGAACATCGCCAGGTACAGAGCGAGCCCACCGATGATCCACGGCAGCGCCGGGCGGCCTTCTCCGCGCCAGGCCAGCAGAGCCGACAGCGCCGCGAACACCAGTGCGCCCAGGAAGCCCAGCATGAACCAGCCGTTGACGATGGTCACGTTGATCCGCTGCATCGTGTCCACGAACGTCCGGTCGTCGGCCCCTTTCAGGGCGGGCATGACCGCGTAGGCGAAGGCGGCGAACAGCCCTGCCATGAGTCCGGTGGTGATGGTGGCGGCGATCAGCGACACGTGCTGCGCAAGTCTCATGGTGTCCTACCCTCTGTCCCAGATACCGGTGGCGGCGGTGGCGGTGGCGTAGGCGGCGAAGTCGCGGGGCGGCCGACCCAGGGCGCGCTGAACCCCGTCGTCCAGATGGGCGTTGCGCCCGTCCAGCACGGTCGTGAACAGGTACATCAGCAGCTCCACGACCCCGGAAGGCGTGCCCTCCGCGGCGAGCGCCTCCGCATAGTCGTCGGGGGACACCTGAACGAATTCGATCCGCCGGCCCGTCGCTGTGGAAATCTCGGCGCTCGCCTCGGCGAAGGTGAGCAGCCGGGGGCCGGTCAGCTCGTAGATCTGCCCCGCGTGCCCGTCCTCGGTCAAGGCCGCAACCGCCACCTCGGCGATGTCGTCGGCGTCCACGAACGGCTCGGGCACGTTCCCGACGGGGAGGACGATCTCGCCGCCCAGCACCGGCTCCAGCAGATAGTCCTCGCTGAAATTTTGGCTGAACCAACTGGACCGCAGGATCGTCCACTCGACCCCGGCGGACTGGATGAGCTTCTCGCTGGCTTGCGCCTCCTCCTCACCCCGGCCGGACAGCAGCACCAGCCGGGAAACCCCGGACGCCACCGCCAGCTCAGTGAACGCGCCGACCGTCTCGGGTGCGCCCGGCACCGCCAGGTCCGGGTAGTAGGACACATACACCGTTCCGACGCCCTGCAGCACCGGCGCCCAGGTCGCCCGGTTCGCCCAGTCGAAGGGCTGCGCAGCGGAGCGGGAACCCGCCCGAACGGGCACTGCGCTCTCCTGCAGCCGCTTCACGATGCGGCGGCCAGTCTTGCCGGTCCCGCCGAGCACCAGGATCGTGTTCCGCTCTCGTTCGTTCGTCATAGCGATCATTGAAACGCAGCGGTGTGAGACTGTGGATAGCCAAGGCGCGCGATTCTGTGTGTAATCGTCTACATGGACGCAGTCGTCAGTCTCCTCGACGGACCTCGAGCCCGGGGAGCATTCCTCCTCCGCTCGGTCCTGACCCCACCCTGGTCGATACGGATCGAGGACCAGGCGCCGCTCACCCTGGTGGCCATGGTCCAGGGGGACGCCTGGGTCGTTCCCGACGAGGGTGCGTCCGTACAGCTCAGTCCAGGCGACCTGGCGATCATTCGTGGCAACGACCCGTACACCGTCGCCGACGAGCCGGCCACGGCACCGCAGGTCGTCATTCATCCAGGCCAGCTCTGCACCACCCCCGACGGGCAGGAACTGCCCGAGATGATGGAGCTGGGCGTACGCACCTGGGGCAACAGCCCGGACGGCCCGACAATGCTGCTCACCGGCACCTACACGATGCGGGGCGAGGTCAGTCAGCGGCTCCTGAGCGCACTGCCGCCGCTACTGGTCGTCCCGGGCGACTCCTGGGACTCCCCGTTGGTCCCGCTGCTGGCCACCGAGATCGTCAAGGACGACCCCGGCCAGGAAGCAGTCCTCGACAGGCTGCTCGACCTGCTGCTCATCGCCGCGCTACGCGAATGGTTCGCGCGACCTGCGGCCAAAGCCCCCGGTTGGTACAAGGCGCACGGTGACCCCATCGTCGGCCGGGCTCTGCAGATGCTCCACAACAACCCGGCCCAACCCTGGACCGTCGCGTCGCTGGCAGCCAAGACCGGGGTCTCCCGGGCGGCGCTGGCCCGCCGCTTCACGGCGCTCGTCGGCGAATCGCCCATGTCGTACCTCACCGAGTGGCGGCTGGCCCTGGCAGCCGACCTGCTCCGCGAGCCCGGCGTCACCGTCGGCGCCGTCGCCCGGCACGTCGGTTACGGCAGCTCCTTCGCCCTGAGCACGGCCTTCAAACGCATCCGCGGCGTGAGCCCACGGGAACACCGCTTGGCCGCCCGAACGTAGCGGGCCATCGGTATCGAGGCGGTGGTGCCCGACGGCACGGCCGCGAACCACGTCAAAGCGCTCGCGGGCGAGCACCAGTGATCCGGAGCGGAAATGCGCAGAAAGAAGCGCCCCTCCAGTCGATCGAGATCGATCGCCGTAGGGGCGTTTCGCAGGTCATGACCTGCTCGTGCGATACGCCCGAAGGGACTCGAACCCCTAACCTTCTGATCCGTAGTCCGAACCCGTCAGATGCTCCCTTCGCTGCATAACCGTTGCCTCGCGCGTATCGGTGAGTGCTGCTGTGTGCCGAAACTAGCGGCTGAGTATCTGCTGGTCAGGGCGGTGCCGTGAGCGGGATGCGACATCGCGCGAGGCGACGATCGGCCGCGCGGGACGTGCTGTGGTGGTTCTGTCCCGAACGTGCTGGTCATGCGCCGAACATCCGAGCACCACCGGAGCACCGTAACGGCTGGTAACCCCCGGCAGCCGGCCATAGGTCGCGCTACAGCGTCGGCAGGCGATCCGCCCGGACAGCTACAACAACGTACGACGTCCTGGGGTGGCCCGGCGAGCTCGTCCTGCCCGAGACCACCTCCTCGGCGCAGACGGTCGACCGCATCGCCACCGCCGCCGGCCTGCCGTTGACCGATCGCGACGACGACCCGCTCAGCCGGCGTCCTCTCCCATCGTCAGCTCGCGAGGGAGTCGAGCCAGTTCGAACGCAGTCGCAATGCGCGCTCGGTGCTGCCCACGACCGCTGCGACTCCGGCGGCGATGTTCACCGCGGGCGGGATGCGTACCGGAAGATCGAAGGTGCCGAGGGAATCCGCAATGGGCGGAGCTTGTGAGATCGTCTCGACGAGTTGCGGCACGGCCACGCAGATCCCGACGAACACGAGCAGCGTCGAGACGACGCCGACGACGCGACTCAGCCCGGGGCGGGTGTGGTGAAGGTGGGCGCGCCGACCCTCGGCGGAAGCGGGATGGGGGACCAACGGCACCGCGGTGCCGTTGGTCCGCACGAAGTGGCACCGTTGTAGACCGAAGGTGCCGACGGCGACCTCGATACGCCCGCCCGGCACGGTGAAGCGAGCCGGCACCGTCGAGAACGCGAACAGCGCGCCGTCGAGGTAGAGGCGCGCGCGTACCGCGCCGTCGTCGCGATCGCCCAGCTGACGGACGTCGACC
This sequence comes from Micromonospora sp. NPDC005413, assembly GCF_040606435.1. NCBI lineage: Bacteria > Bacillati > Actinomycetota > Actinomycetes > Micromonosporales > Micromonosporaceae > Micromonospora > Micromonospora sp. NPDC005413. The sequence goes on along the minus strand of NZ_JBEXEV010000070.1, from coordinate 2,137 downwards.
GCGTAGGTCTGTGTGGTGCCGTTCGGCGCGCGCAGCGTCAGTGTGCGTACGGATCTACTCAGCAGCTGCCACCAGCGGAAGCGCGGGAGCGGCTCGCCGTTGCCCGGGCGCACGCGCCGTGCCGCGAGCCGGTTGCGCCATCCTTCGAGGGCCACCTGAAAACCTCCTGTCTTCGATCACCGAATTACTAGTACGCTGTGTTACTCAATCGAATCTAGCACGTTGTGATAGAACCTGTGGTGAGGAGGTCCGACGATGCCTGACCGGCGAACGAGACGAGACACCCGCGACCGGATCCTGGTCGCCGCGGCGACGATGCTCGGAGAGGACCCGACCGCTCGGCTGAGCGTCCGAGCGGTCGCCGCGCGGGCAGGCGTCAGCACGGGGTCGCTCCGCCACTTCTTTCCGACCCAGCTAGCACTCATCGACGCCGTCGTCGCCGGCGTCTACGACGTCGACATCCCCGGCGATCCCATCCTCGACACCGCGCTAGCACCCGCGGAGCGCCTCGTCGAGTGCCTGCGACAGCTGCTCGCGCAGGTGGGAACCGGAGATCGGGCGCGCGAGTACTGGCGCGGGCTCCACGAGACCTACATGACGTCCGACCTGACGGATGACGACGTCGCGGCATACCGTTCACTCGAGCGGCTGGGCCTGTACCGCATCGAGCGATGGCTTACCGTCCTCGCCGGCGAAGGGGTGATCCCGGCGAACGACGTCGAGCGGCGCGCACGGTTTCTGGCAACCGTCCTGAACGGCCTCTTCGCCGAGCGCGCGCTGCCCACCGACGCCCTGCGACTCCGCTTCGAGACCGACACCCTCCGCCTGGCCGCCGACGCCGTCACGACCGGCAGCACCGGGGCCGAGCGGTCCGAGCACTGAAGCGCCCGACCCGGCGACGCGACGACCCGCGAAGGCCGCGCTCGACCGTCCGGTCGAGCGCGGCCGACTCGAATCGCTCGGAGTTGTGGCCTCAGGTCCTCAATCTCGCAGTCGGGTGAGGCGGCCGGCGATGTCGGCGGGAAGACCCCTCGTGTCGCGGTGAGTCGTCAGCACCATTCGGAGTGACCCGACGTGCGTGACGACGCCCAGAATCTGTTCGTCACGGACCTGCGTCGTCATCGTCGGTCCCCAGATCGCGACCGCTGACGACGTACCGGGCTCGGATATCCCCACATTGGTGATCTCCAGGTCGGCCGTCGTGGCCGCCCGGCAGGGGACGGCTGCGGCTCGGACTCCGCCGAGGTCGGCGAGCCGGTGCAGGCAGTCAGCAACGCGAGCACCGCCGCAGCAGCGCCACCGGCGCGGGCGGTGCTGCGCGCGGGAGCGGGTGAGGCGGACCGGTCCGCGGTTGGACCGGCGTCGAACAAGGCCATGGAGAACTCCGAATTCGTTCTATGCGTCTACGTTCCCAGACGAAACACCCGGCCGTAGCGGCACACTCAACCCCGCACGGAGTGTGATGTCGTCGATCACGCCCGGAAATGATCCCGCCCCCTCGCACGCGGTGTGTCCGCCGCTGTGGCGTCCTTCCGGAATCGTCCGCGGAGAGCCTGCCGGGTCCCGGCTTGACCGTGCCCCTGCGGCACAGGCTTGGCTTGTGTCACATGTCGCTTCCCATCACACCGTATTAGTACGGTGTGATAGCGTTGCCACTAGCACAGCGTATTAATGAAGCTGCGACGGCGAAGGTGGACGAAGGAAAGTCATCACGCCTTCGGCCAACATCGCCGCCGCGGCCACGAGGATCCGTCCCCGCGAGCCGGTACCCGTGTGGTTGGGGCCGAGCCCGCCGAGGGCGGGTCGAACGGAGGCAAAAATGGCGCGAAGACGACGCATCGCCCTGACGGGAATGCTCGGCATGGTCGGTGCCCTGGTGGCGGTGATTCCGGCGGCGGCCGGGGAGCCTGCGGCGACGAAACCGGCCGCGGGATTGGCGTGGGTGGCATGTCCGGAGGACGTGGTGGTGCCGCCGACGGTGCAGCTGCCGTTGCAGTGCGCGAAGGTGCCGGTCCCGTTGGACTACGGCGACCCCGAGGGGACCCAGATCGAGCTCATGGTGTCGCGGATCGCGAGCACGAAGCCGGAGAAGCGACGCGGCGTGCTCATGCTCAATCCGGGCGGGCCGGGCGGCACC
>NZ_JBEXEV010000069.1:0-9178 GCF_040606435.1 Micromonospora sp. NPDC005413 | reverse complement strand
GCGCCCCCACGGCCCCGCGCGCGCCCCCCGCCCCGCGCCTTGCCTCACACCCCGCCCACGCCCACCGCCCACTGCCACGCCCACGGCCACGCCCACGCCCACGCCCACGCCCACGCCCACGCCCAAGATCGTGCTCGATCCAGGATGTAGTGGCCTGGAATCGGCCAGGAGGCCACTACATCCTGGTTGTGGCGTGATCATGGGGTGCCCGACCGGCCGAGACCGGTGGGCGGCGTCAGAGGGTCTGCACGGTGGCGATGCGTTCCTCGAGCTGTTCGATGGTGGCCTGGGCGCTCGGAGGGCCGCCACAGAGTCGGCGCAACTCGGCATGGATCTTGCCGTGTGGCTGATTGGTGCGGTGGTGCCGGGCGGCCACCAGAGCGTTCAGTTGGCGCCGGAGCGCCACACGACGCTGAGCGGCGCTCATGGGTGCGGGCGGCGCCGCAATGGCCGCAGCGGCCGGCTGAGCGGCCCGCTCGGCGGTGCGGCGGCGCTGGGCGGCGATCTGATCGGCCTGCCGCTTGGTCAGCAGCAGGGAAACCTGGTCGGCGGTGAGCAGGCCGGGCAGGCCGAGGTACTCCTCTTCCTCGGGGGTGCCGGCCTGAGCCCCGGTGCCGAACGACGCCCCGTCGAAGATCACCTGATCCAGCTCGGCGGTGGCCGAGAGCGCGGCGAACCGCTTCTCCAACTCCCCGCTGGCCTGGTCGTCGCGCTGCGCCCGTTCCAGCAGGTCGTCGTCCAGACCGTCGGATTCCTTGGGTTTGCCGAGCACGTGGTCGCGCTCGTTCTCCATCTCGCTGGCCAGCCCGAGCAGGTGCGGCACGCTGGGCAGGAAGACCGACGCGGTCTCCCCGGGCCGACGGGCCCGGACGAACCGGCCGATCGCCTGGGCGAAGTAGAGCGGTGTGCTGGCGCTGGTGGCGTAGACCCCGACCGCGAGTCGCGGGATGTCGACCCCCTCGGACACCATCCGAACGGCGACGAGCCACCGCTGGTCGGACGCCCCGAACGTCGCGATCCGGGCGGACGCGCCCAGGTCGTCGGAGAGCACCACGGCGGCCTTCTCGCCGCTCACCTGCTCGATCAGCTTGGCGTACGAGCGGGCGGTCTGTTGGTCGGTGGCGATGATCAGACCACCGGCGTCGGCCATACCCGCGTTCCGCAGCACGGTGAGTCGGGCGTCGGCGGCCCGCAACACCTGCGGCATCCAGTCTCCGGCCGGGTCCAGGGCGGTACGCCACGCCTGCGCCACCAGGTCCTGGGTCATCGGTTCGCCGAGGCGGGCGGCCAACTCCTCCCCCGCGTTGGTCCGCCAGCGGGTCTCCCCGGAGTACGCCAGGAAGATCACCGGCCGGACCACCCCGTCGCGCAGCGCGTCGGAGTAGCCGTACACCGAGTCGGCGCGGGAGCGCAGCAGCCCGTCTCCGCCCCGCTCGTAGCTGACGAACGGGATCGGGTTGTCGTCGGAGCGGAACGGCGTCCCGGTGAGCATCAGCCGGCGTACGGCGGGCTCGAAGGCGGCCTTGACCCCGTCGCCCCAGGACCGGGAGTCGCCGGCGTGGTGGATCTCGTCGAGGATGACCAGGGTCCGTCGCGTCATGGTGCGCCGCCGGTGCACCTGCGGGGCCATCCCCACCTGGGCGTAGGTGACCACCGCACCGTGGAAGTCGGCCGCGGAGTGCACGTCGGCGTTGCGGAACGCGGAGTCGAGCTGGATGCCCACCCGGGCTGCGGCGTCCGCCCACTGGTTCTTCAGATGCTCGGTCGGGGCGACCACGGTGACCGCCTCGACCGTGCCGTCACCGAGCAGTTCGGCGGCGATCCGCAGGGCGAAGGTCGTCTTGCCGGCGCCTGGCGTGGCGACCGCGGTGAAGTCCTCGGTGCGCCTGCGCAGGTACTCCACCAGCGCCTTGCGCTGCCAGGCGCGTAGTGCCGGGAACGTCTCGAGCACCGGCGTCCGGGCTGCCACGCGAAGCTCCTCTCCGACCGCACGACGGCGGATCCGGGGCGAGGGCCACGAAACCGCCGCCCATGAAAACGCCTCCGCGCAGAAGCTGCCGCGAAGGCCGACTCAGCATAACCAGCGCGGGCCCCACGGCCCAGGCGACGCCACGCTGGTCACATCCACCACCCCGGCCCGGGCGGCCTCACCACTCCCGGTCGGTGCGCGGATCCGCCCCACCGGTACGCGGCGGGCGCAGCGTCGCCACCGGGGCGGACCAGCGCCGACGCAGCGCGATCAGGCGCAGCCCGAAGACCAGAACGGCGGCGGCGGTGAGCGGCGCGGGCCCGGTCCGCCCGGTGACGTACAGCAGCACCACCATGACCGAGCCGGCCAGCGCGGCCAGCGCGTAGATCTCCCGACGCAGCACGACAGGAATCTCGGCGGTGAGCAGATCTCGGCCGAGGCCGCCACCGATCGCGGTGAGCATGCCGATCAGGCAGGCACCGACCGCCGGCACCCGCGCGTCGAGCGCCTTGAGCGTGCCGGTCACGGTGAACAGTGCCAGGCCGGCCGCGTCCAGCACCAGAACGGTGGTGCGCAGTCGGGCCAGTTGCGGGTGCAGCCAGAAGACGGCGAGCGCGGTGATCGCGGCGGTGGCCGCGTACCGCCAGTCGGCGAAGGCCAGGGGCGGCACCTCGTCGATGACCAGGTCCCGCAAGATCCCACCGCCGAGTGCGGCCACAAAGCCGACGAACGCGACGCCGAACAGGTCCAGCCGCTTGGCGACCGCCGCCGTCGCCCCGGATGCGGCGAACACCGCAACCCCGGTCAGGTCGGCGAGGAGCAGGGCGGTGGAGGTGGTCACCGCCGCAGGCTACGTCGCCGGCCGGGACGCCAGCCGAGGATCACTCGCGGTACGAGTCGTAGATCTCCTTGCACTTGGGGCAGACCGGCGAACCCGGCTTGGCAGCCTTGGTGACCGGGAAAGTCTCGCCGCAGAGCGCGACGACGTAGGTGCCCATGACGGCACTCTCGGCGATCTTCTCCTTGCGGACGTAGTGGAACATCTCAGGACCGGTGTCGGCGTCCTTCAGCTCCGGACGCTCGAGAACCTCTGTGCTCACGTCTGCACCTCCAACACTCAAGTTTGGCAGGTCATCACAGCCGGGTCCACTTGAGGCCCGCCGGAGCCCGACCCCGTACCGTTGCCCAATGTGACTGAATTTCGCATTCGCTACGGCACTGAGGTGGCCGACGCCCTGCGCGACGGCCAGCCCGTCGTCGCCCTGGAGAGCACCATCGTCTCGCACGGCCTGCCCCGGCCGGACAACCTTAGGGTGGCCCGGGAGATTGAGCAGGCGGTTCGGGACGCCGGGGCGGTCCCGGCGACGATCGGCATGATCCGCGGCGAGCTGGTGGTCGGCCTGGACGACGGGCAGCTGACCCGGCTTGCCACCGTCGACGGCGTGGCCAAGCTCTCCGTCCGCGACCTGGCGGTGGCTGCGGCGGCCGGCGCGGACGGGGCCACCACCGTGGCCGCGACCAGCGCGGCGGCCGCCGCGGCCGGGATCGGGGTGTTCGCCACCGGCGGACTGGGCGGGGTGCACCGGGAGGCCGCGCACACCTTCGACGAGTCGGCGGACCTGATCACCCTGGCCCGGACCCCGATCGCGGTGGTCTGCGCCGGGGTCAAGTCGATCCTCGACGTGGGCGCGACGCTGGAGCGGCTGGAAACCCTCGGGGTCGCCGTGGTCGGCTACCGCACCCGCCGGTTCCCCGGCTTCTACCTCACCGACGGCGGCTTCGACCTGGACTGGTCGATGGACACGCCGGAGCAGGTCGCCGCCGTGCTGGCCGCCCGTGACCAGCAGGCCGTACACGCCGGTGGCCTGATCGTCGCCAACCCGTTGCCGGTCGACGAGCAGCTCGACCCGGAGCTGCACGACCGGACCCTCGCCGAGGGCCTGGCCCGGCTGGACCGGGACGGGGTGACCGGCAAGGCCGTGACCCCGTACCTGCTGGCGCACTTCCACTCGGCCACCGAGGGCGCGAGCCTGGCGGTGAACGTCCGGATCATCCTGCGCAACGCCGACCTGGCCGCTCGGATCGCGGTGGCCGCGGCCGCCCGCTCCACCGCCGTCGCGGCATGACCCAACCGGCCCGGGTGGTCGTCGTCGGGGACGTGATCACCGATGTGGTCGCCGTGCTGTCCGGGCCGCTCGCGGCCGGCTCGGACACCGCGGCCGAGATCAGCCTCGGTGGCGGCGGGCAGGCGGCCAACACCGCCGCCTGGGTCGCCGCGCAGGGGGTGGGCGTCACGCTCGTCGCCGCGGTCGGCGATGACGACGCGGGGCGGGACCGGATAGCCGAGCTTGAGCGGGCAGGCGTCGACTGCGCGGTCGACCTGGTCGAGGGCGTCCCGACCGGCACGGTGATCGTGCTGGCCACCGACGGCGAGCGCACGATGGTCAGCCAGCGGGGCGCGAACCTGCGGCTGAGCGCCGCGCACGTCGAGCGGGCCCTCGCGGCGGTGCCCGACGCTGGGCATCTGCACCTGTCCGCGTACACCCTGTTGGACGTCGGGTCGCGCGGCGCGGGGCTGCGGGCGTTGGCCGCCGCCCGCGAGCGCGGGCTCACCACCAGCGTCGACGCGGCCTCCGCGGCGCCGCTGCGGCGGGTGGGCGCGGCGGCGTTCCTGGGTTGGGTACGCGACGTCGACCTGCTGCTGGTCAACGCGGACGAGGCCACGGTGCTGGCCGGCGGCCTGGACCCGGCGGCGCAGGGGCGGGCGCTGTCGGCGACCGCCCGGCGGGTGGTGGTCAAGGGCGGCGCGGCCGGCGCGGTCTGGGTGGACCGCACGGCCGCGGTCAGCGTGGCCCCGGCCCGGCGGGTGACTGTGGTGGACGTCACCGGTGCGGGCGATGCCTTCGCGGCCGGTCTGCTCACCGCCTGGCTCGCCGGTGCCACCCCGACGGCGGCGCTGAATCGCGCCACCGATCTGGGCGGGCTGGCGGTCTCCACGATCGGCGCACGGCCTCAGCCGTGACCTGTCGAACCCTGGCCCGCTCGCGGGTCAGGGTTCGGCGTCGATGACCTTGTGCGGGCGCTCGTCGGCGGTGAGGCTCATCGGCGGGGTGTCGTCCAGCTGGCGCGGATGGAACCGGTTGGCCAGCCGGTGCTTCTCCTTGGGCGGCCGGTCGTTGGCCAGCAGCACGGCCAGCCACGGGATGAGCACCATGCCGAGGGCGCACAGCGGCAGCCAGAGCCAGAGCAGCGGTGCATTCACGCCGACCAGGATCGCGCCGGCGATGATGCACACCACCCGGATGCCCATCATCAGGACATAACGGCGCTGGCGGCTGTTGAGCTGATCGTCCTGGCTGCGCGAGGCGTCGGTGATCAGAATCGGCTGGTACGCCTGATGCTTCACCATGGACCTCCTCAAGGGATTACGCCTCATCCTGTCACCGCACGGCCGTGATCAGCGAACTTCGAGTCATCCCGTTTCGTGTTACGTGCGTGGTACGCTCGCCGACGTGGGCAGCAGGTTCAGCTTCACCGACGAGGCGTTGGCCAACCTGAGGGTCTACGACGTCACGCCCGGGGAAGTCTGGGAGGCGCTGCACAGCGCCCGACGGGTCATCCGCCATCTGGGCGACGACGTGATGGTGGTCTACGCCGCCGCCCGTCGGGGCCGCCGACTGGCGGTGCTGCTCGCCGAGGCCGATGGCACCGACAACGACTGGGACATCCTCTCCGCTCGCGAACTGAGCGACGCCGAGTCCAAGCGCTACGACGAGGCTGTGCGGAGATCTCGCCGATGAGGAGGCCGTGACGATGCACCGTAACGACGCGACCAAGCAGTTCCACAGCGGCGACGACCGGATCGCCGAGCTGATCGATGAGAGCCCGGCGGTGGATCTCCCCACCCCCGACACCGACGTGCCGATGGTGAGCCGATCAGTCCGGCTGCCGCTGGAGACCTACGACCGGGTGCGAGCCGCCGCCGACGCCCGCGGCATCGGGGTCACCACGCTGATGCGCCAGTGGATCGAGGCCGGCCTGGCCGACCTGGACGACTCCGCGACCGTCTCGCTCGCCGACGTCCGGCGCGCGTTGGCCTCGCTGGCGCACCCCACCGCCGCCTGAGCGACCGGGTCAGCCGTCGGCGGTCTTCGCCTTGGCTGCCGCCTTCATCTGCTGCTTGTACTCGCGCACCCGACGCAGCGAATCGGCATCGGTGACGTCGGCCACCGACCGGTACGCGCCCGGGTCGCCGTACCCGCCGGCGGCCTTCCGCCAGTCCTGCGGGGTCACCCCGAACCGCTTGCCCAACAGGGCCACGAAGATCTGCGCCTTCTGCGTGCCGAAGCCGGGCAGCTCGGAAACCCGGCGCAGCAGCTCCGGCCCGTCAGCCACATCCGACCAGAGCAGCGCCGCATCACTGCCGTAGCGCGCCACCAGGACCTGGCAGACCTCCTGCACCCGGGCCGCCATCGCCTTCGGAAACCGGTGCAGCGCGGGCGGCTGGGCGAAGAGCGCGACCAGTGCCTCCGGGTCGTACCCGGCCAGCTCCGCCGCGTTCAGCTCATGGCCGAGCCGCTGCGCCAGCACGTACGGCGAGGAGAACGCCTTCTCCATCGGCACCTGCTGGTCGAGAACCATGCCGAGGAGCAGGGCCAGCGGGCTGCGCTCCAGCAGCCGGTTGGCCTCCGGGTCGATGGGCAGTACAAGCGTCATGCGGACATCCTGCCTGGCGCGCCGACCCCGGGAGACACCGACGCTCCGACGTCTTCGGGCGGGTGGTGCCGCCCCGGGACGCAACGGGGGGCAGGATGACGGCGTGGACGAACACGACATGCTGCTCTCCCCCGCCGGCGTCGACGCGCTGCGGGCCGCGCTGACCCGGAGCGGGTTCACCAGCAACGGCATCGCCGAGAGGCTGGGCTCGCAGGCCACGACCGCGGTCGCCCGCAACGACTACCGGGCCGCGCTGCGCGCTACCGAGGACGGCGACCCGCTCGGCACCCTGATCCGGGTGTTCATCTGCGACCAGACCGAGCCGGAGGCGGTGGTGGCCGCCGCGCTGGCGCCGCTGAGCGTGGAGGAGGCGCTGGCCGGTGGGCTGGTCGAGCGGTACGGCGACGGCCTGCGCGCCGGCGTCGACCTTGAGCCGTACGGCGACGACTGGTGGGTGCTCGCCGACGTGCCGGCCAGCGCCCGGCCGGGCCGACCGTTGCACGCCGAGCACGTCCTCGGCATCGGCGGGGCCACCCAGACCCTGATCGGCGCGACCATGCGCCGGCCGGTCGACACCGCCCTGGACCTGGGCACCGGCTCCGGCATCCAGGCCCTCCACCTGGCCACCCACGCCGCCGCCGTGACCGCCACCGACCTCTCGGAGCGGGCACTGCGCTTCGCCGCGACCACCGCCGCCCTCAACGGCCAGGACTGGGAGCTGCTGCGCGGCGACATGGTCGCGCCGGTGGCCGGCCGGCGGTTCGACCTGGTGGTGAGCAACCCGCCGTTCGTGGTCGGCCCGGGCACCACCACGCACGTCTACCGCGACTCTGGCAGGGTCGGTGACGCGATCGGCGCCGAGCTGGCAGCCGCCGCGCCCGGCCTGCTCACCGAGGGCGGCACCATGCAGTACCTGGCGAACTGGGTGCACGTCGCCGGTGAGCAGTGGGACGAGCGGGTGGCCGGCTGGTTCTCCGGGACCGGCCTGGACGCCTGGGTGATCCAGCGCGAGGTGGCCGACCCGATGGCGTACGTCAACCTGTGGCTCACCGACGTCGGCGAGACCGCCGACCCACAGCGGATGGCCGCCTGGCTGGACTGGTTCGACGCGCACAAGGTGGAAGGCATCGGCTTCGGCATCGTGTCGCTGCGCCAGGGTGGGCACGCCGACCCGGTGGTCCGGGTGGAGGATCTGCGCCAGCGGGTGCGGCCGCCACTGGGCGACCAGGTCGCCGCCTGGTTCGACCGCCAGGACTTCCTTCGGGTACGCGACACCGAGGCGCTGCTCGCCGAGCGCTACCGGGCTGCCGAGGGCCTCCAGCTGCAGCAGGAGGCCACCATGGGTGACGAGGGCTGGGCGGTGGACCGGCAGGTCCTCGCGATGCCGCACGGCCTGCGCTGGACCGAGGAGATCGACCCGCTGGTGCTGGCACTGGTCGGTGGCGCCGACGGCCGGCTGCCGTTACGCGATCAGCTCGCCCTCCTCGCCGCGGCGCACGACGTCGAGCCCGACGAGATGGCAGAAGCCGCGGGCCCGATCGTGGCGCACCTGGTGGAGCGTGGCTTCATCGAGCCGGTGACCGCCTGATGCGCGCGACAGGCGCGGCCGGCACGCTGGGGCTTGTGCTGATGCGGGCGGCAGGCACGGCCGGCACGTCGTTGGGTCTGTGCTGATGCGGGCGGCAGGCACGCGGGCGGTGGGTGGCAGGCGCGGCCCGCACGTCGGTGGTCCGCTGATGCGCGGGACAGGCGCGGCCGGCACGTCGTTGGTCCGCTGATGCGCGCGGTGGTGCAGACCGTCGGGCGGGGCAGCGTGACCGTGGACGGCGAGGTGGTCGGCGCGATCGAGGACGGCCTGCTGGTGCTGCTCGGGGTGACCCACACCGACACCGCGGAGACCGCCCGGACGATGGCCCGCAAGGTGCACGAGCTGCGCATCCTGGACGACGAGCGGTCCGCCGCCGACACCGGCGCGCCGGTCCTGGTGGTCAGCCAGTTCACCCTCTACGGCGACGCCCGCAAGGGCCGCCGTCCGAGCTGGACCGCAGCCGCCCCAGCCGAGGTCGCCGAACCACTGGTGACGGCGGTCGTCGAGGCCTTGCGCGAACGCGGCGCACCGGTGGAGACCGGCCGCTTCCGCGCCCACATGCTGGTCGAGAGCACCAACGTAGGTCCCCGCACCCTCCTCCTAGACCTCTAACCCAACCCCCACCCCGGCCCCCTCCCCCACCCCAACCCCGGCCCCCTCTCCCCGGCCCCCTCTCCCCGGCCCCCTCTCCCCGGCCCCCTCTCCCCGTTGATCATGAAGTTATTGCCCGCCGCAGCGGCGTGTCGGGGCAATAACTTCATGATCGCGCGGGAGAGCGGTCGGGGCCGGGGTGATCAAGAGGTTTGCGTCAGAATTTGCCCTCGATCTGACGCAAACCTCTTGATCACCGCAGCCGTCTTAGCCAGCCGTACGGACGCCATCGGATTACTGGTGCCGGTTCTACC
>NZ_JBEXEV010000068.1:0-9191 GCF_040606435.1 Micromonospora sp. NPDC005413 | reverse complement strand
CAACAAACTCTGGTCGGGTTCGTACTTCGCGGGCTCCGTGGGCGGGGCGCCGCTCAGTGTCGTGCGTCAGTACATCGAGCAGCAGAACCGCCCGGCTTAAGGCACTGCCCGGGCCTTGGCGGCCCTCCCAGCGCGGGCTTTCACCCCCGCCCTGAAGGGCGGAGCACTGGCCCGCAACCCGGTAGCCACGTATCTGGAGGGATGTGCGGCTTGCCGGGAACAGCGCGCCGCTCTTTGCGGTAGCTCGCTGGGCGTCGCGTAGGCTGACCGCGGGTTGCTCAGAGGCCGCTGACCCAGGTGCCGCAGGCCGCACGGACATGCGAATCGGCGGTGACCGTCCGGGTGAGGGTCACCGCCGATTGCGTGGTCGAACCGCTCAGGCGGCCGAGCAGGCGGTGTCCAGCTCCTTGATAGCGGCTTCCAGGGCCTTCTTGCTGGGCTTGGCGTCGGCGGACTTGTTGTACGCGTCGCTCAGGCCCATCATCTCGTTCTGGATTTTTTCGGAGGCGGCGGTGACTGCCTCGTTGGCGCCCATCGAGTGCGCCAGGATCGCGACCGAGCCGGCGACCCACTGGGCACTGACCGCGAAGTGCCCGGCTGGCGGGCCGATCTTCTCGGCCTTGGTGACCTTAGCCGCGTTGTCCTTGATGTCCTTCTTGATGTCGGCGCAGGCCTTCACTGTGGCCGCGTCGTTGGCCGCGGTGCTGGTTGCGGTGGTGGCCGCACCGCCGGTCGGGGCGGCGCTCGAGGCCGCCGGGGACGGCGAGGTTGCGGTGCCCGCAGATTCGGGCTGCGGATCGCAGCCGGACATCGCGATCGCCGCCGCAACGGCCAAGCCAGTCAGGACGAGTCGAGTTCGGTTCATCGATGTTTCCCCCATGATCTTCATGTTCGGCGCACGCTACCAGCCCCGGTCGAACGGGTGGGATCAGTTATTGGGCCGTCGAGCACCGAGTCCTAGGTCTGGAGCTGGATGCGAGGCGCGTAGTGACTGTGGACGATGGGTGCTGCGCAGTGCTCGCAGGTGTCGGTCTGCGGGTGGCGAGGATTGGTCTGCGTCGAGAACGTCCCCGACCGGACCGGTTCCGGGCAGAGGTAGCCGAGGTGCAGTTGCACCCATGGAGTGCGGGTCAAGGTGACCGACGGCTGGTTCCGGTCGGCGTCGTGAAAGGGTGCCCACCAGTAGTCCACGATGGTGCGCAGGATCGTCCGTTCCCGCTCGGACGTGTGGTCGAACGCTGAGATCCGTGCGGCCGCCGGGTGCTGGCCGGTCCTGCTGTCACCGGAGCAGGTGCCGTGTTCAGCACCGTGGGTCAGCCGGGTGGTGCGGCCGGTCCGTCGACAAATGAAGCAGTCCAGGCTGAGGTTGATGTCGCCCTTCCAGTGCACGTTGTGGAAGAGGGCCGACGTCCTGCTACTCGAGGATCGAGGGCTTCACGACGGGCGTGACCATCGCGGGCTTCGACTGGCCGTTGCGAATCGTGGATCGGGGGGAGCAGCTTGGGAGCAGCGCGGCGCCCTGAACTGCCTTGAACTGCGCCTCAACTGCGCCGGCCCCGGCCTGCGGCTCCACGTTCGCCACTGGGAACGGATTGGGTGCAGGTTGGCGAAGTGGTCTCCGCGGCCGAAGTGCTCATCGACGCCGGACGGAGACGAGGGCTTTGACCTGTAGTGATGCGGTCGAGCGGTGCGGTGTGACCTCCCAGTAGAGGTCGAAGTGGTCAGGCGTTGCTGCTCCCGGGATGGCTGGCGCTGGCCGCCGTCTCGGTTCGCCTAGGCCACGTCTCTAGGTGTGCTGCAGATCGATGTGAAGCGTTGCGGGTGAGCTTGCTGGAGTCCGCCTCAGTTCCGTCATCTGAGACACCGATCCCAGGGGCAACGCCCTGACCAGGCCCTTCAGGCTGGTGACCTCTTCGGCGGATCCGAAGATGTCATCCATGGTGCTCCCGGTAATCCGTTCGGGCGAGACGTCCGCTCATGCCGATGTGCGGATGGTCGGTGCTGGACCCTGTACAGTGCCAAATCTCTGTTTCTGGCTTGTGAGCTGCGAATTTGCGAGTAGCTCAAGCTGCCCGGTGGTACTCGTTGATCACGCCGCCCATGATGCGGCGCCGCCGGATCGGCTTGTCGATCGCGATGACCACGCCGGGGTCGGAGTCGGGTGGATGTTGGTCCAGGCTCTGGTGTGGCCGGTGCCGGTCGAAGTGGTCCTCATAGTCGCGTCACACCGTGCGGGCGTGATGTTCGTTGTAGATCAATACCCGGTCGGTGCACTCGGCCCGGACACTGCGCACGAAACGCTCCGCGAACGCGTTCGCCCGAGGTGTGCGCGGTGGGATCTTCACGACGTCGATGCCTTCGGCAGCGAACACCGTGTCGAACGACGCGGTGAACTTGGCGTCGCGGTCGCGGATCAGGAACCGGAATCGGGTCGTACGGTCCCCGAGGTCCAGCACCAGGTTGCGGGCCTGCTGGGTGGTCCAGGCGGCGGTTGGGTGGGCCGTGACGCCGAGGATGTGGACCCGCCGGGTCGTGATCTCCATGACGAACAGCACATACAAGCGCCGCAGCGGGACGGTATCGATGTGGAAGAAGTCGGTAGCCAGTAGCCCAGCCGCCTGGACACGCAGGAATGTCCGCCAATCGGTGTCGAGCTCACGCGGGGCGGGGCCGACACTCGATCCGGCGAGGATGCGGCGGATGGTGCCGGCGCCGACCCGGTGACCGAGGCCGACGAGTTCGCCTTGGATGCGCCGGTGCCCCCAGTCGGGGTTCTCCCGGGCCAGGCGCAGCACCAGGTCACGGATCTCGTCGCTGACCCGTGGCCGTCCCTGCTTGTTCGGATAGGTCCAGCGTCGGCGGACCAGTCGGCGATGCCAGGCCAACAGAGTCGCCGGGGTGACGGTACGGTGCTTCCACAGTTCTCGTGGCAGGGCCCGGACCAGCGCGGACAACACCGCGCGTTCCGGCCACGACAGCCGCGGCCGGCCGATCTGGCGTCGCAGTACAGCAACCTCGTGGCGCAGCACCAGCAGTTCCGCGACCATCGCGGCCTCGCTCCGGGTGGCCTGCCGCAGCCAGCCGAACACGCGCACCGCGCTCAAGTACAGCAACCGAACGAACACGCCCGCCATCCTGTGCCAGGGACGCGAAACAGCAGCTCACACCAGGTGCGATGAGTTTTGGCACGGTACACCCGTGGCGGCCCGGTGGTCGGCGATGAGACGTGCGACGAGCTCGGCGGCCACGTCGGCGGGGCGGGCGATGACGCTGCCGTAATCGATGGCTTCGTCCGGGGAGACGTGGATGTGGTCTGCCTGCCCGAACCCGTAGGTGGCGGTGTTGCTCGGCACGTTGACCCTGCGGTAGGAGATCATGGTGGCAGGGTCGAGACCGATGGCGGGCACGACGAGGTCGCCGTGAGGTAGATCCAGCGCCGTCAGCGTATTGAGCATGCCAGTGAGTTGCTTGATCAGGTCATCCCGGTCGAGCACCGCGCCCATTTGACCTCGGGGCAGCGGGGCCCACGCCGACCGTTGCCCGGATCGGGTGACCACAAGCCCCTTCTCGTTGTCCCGACCGCTGCTCGTCGCCCGGGCGACGGCGGAGTCGGCGTGCGCGTGCAGGGCTTCCAGCCGGGTAAACACGCCGTGCTGTCGGCCATGGTCGGGCAGCAGGTCGGCGAGGGCGGCCAGCTCGCTCACCTGCAGTCGCGCATCGTCGGCGGCGAAGGCCAGCAGCGCGACGGCCTGCGCGCAGGTCAGCTTCGTCTCCGAGGGCCGGTGGACAAACTGGCGGCATCAGCCGACCCCCATCAACTTCGTTGAGCCCGAATGCACCGGTTGGTGGTGACCGCTCCTGGTGGTCGACCGCTACACTCATCGCTGTCAATGGACGACAGATGGTGACGCTGGCGGGGGACCGACGTGTTACGCATCCACTTTACGGCGGGCGACCTCGGCCGGGTCCGGCTCGCCGGCGAACCTGATCCGCTGTGGGAGACCGTGCTCAGCCTGTTCCGCCTGCGCCGCCCGGGGCCGGCGCTGGTCTTCGGGCGGTGGCGCGGGAACGCGTTGAAAGCGAGCTGGCGGGCCGATCTCGAGGTGCTGATGCCGCTGGTGCGCGGCGCCTACTATCCCGACTTCCTCACCCCGGCCGAGGCGGGGGCCGGGCTTTCGGCCGGGATCGAGGCGCTACGCGCCACCCCGGCTGCCCGGCTGCGGCGGGAGATGACTAGCCTGGCCGCAGCCGGCGGTCCGGCACCGTCCTGGCTGGGCCTGTTGGCCGAGGGCGACCGGGCCACCGTCGACCGGGTGGCGGCCGCGGTCCGCTCGCACCACGACACCGTGGTCGCGCCGTTCTGGCCGGACGCCCGGGTGCACATCGACGCGGAGCGCTCCCGGCGGGCCCAGGTGCTGCTCGATCAGGGCACTGAGGGGCTGCTGCGCAGCTATCGGCCGATGATGACCTGGGAGCCGCCGGTGCTCTCGGTCGACGTGCCGCACGAGCAGTCGCTGCACCTGGACGGCCGGGGCCTGTTGCTGGTGCCGTCCTATCTCTCCTGGGGCACGCCGGACGTGCTGCGCGACCCGGCGCTCCCGCCGGTGCTGGTCTATCCGATCGAGCACGATCTGACGCTCGGCGCCGGCCTGCAGCGCGCCCCCGCCCTCGCCGGCCTGCTTGGCACGACCCGCGCTGCCGCACTGCAGGTGATCGCCGACGGTTGCACGACGACAGGACTCGCTCAGCGGCTCGGCATCTCACCCGGCGGGGCCAGCCAGCACGCGACAGTCCTCCGCGAGGCGGGACTGGTCGTCAGCCATCGCCACCGGAACACCGTCCGGCACACCCTCACTCCCCTTGGCGTCGACCTACTCAACGCCACCTGACTTGATCTCGCCGCCCGCACCACCTGCCCTTCCGCTGGTGACCGTCCGCCGTCGCTCAGCGGTCTCCGGGCGTCGACCCTGGCACAGGGTGGGACACCGAGAACCGGTTGCCGGCACCGTCGCCCGGCGCAGGGCCGCGCGGCGTACCTGTCGCAGCGCCTCGCCCTGCTCGACCAGGACCGCACGGTCGCTGGGAACTTGGCCGACTGAGGTTCCGCCCGCGGACCGGACACCCTGAGCCCAGACAGTGGTATGGGCTCAGGGTGTCCGGTGCCACCTCCATCGAAGTACCCCGAGCAGTTCCGTAGGGATGCTGTTGATCTGGTCCGCTCGTCGGGCCGATCACTGCGTGAGGTCGGTCAGGAACTTGGCGTCAACCACGAGACGCTGCGGAACTGGGTCAACGCCGCGAAGACCGCCGAGGCCGCCGGTCGGGGTCGCGGCGAGGAGCCGGTCAGTGCCGAGGCGTATGGCCTGTTGGCGGCCCTGGCGCGGGTTCCTGACCCGCGTGGCCCGCGTGGGGTCCGGTATCCCTTGGCGAGCTTGCTCGCGGTAGCGATGTGCGCAGTGATGGCCGGGGCATCCCCGTTGGTCGCGATCGGCGACTGGGTCGACGATCTCGGTAGGTCGGATTGGGGCCAGTTACATCCATTCGAATCACCGCCCATGCTTTAGCCACCGCAGAAACTCATTTACGAGCGCCAATCCTGCCGGGAGGCTACCAACACGGATCCACACGGGAGTCCATCCGCGCGGCACCCATCATCCCAGTGAGGACGGTAGAAGCGATGAGAAGTCGGATCGTCTGGGGCAAGGCGAATCAGATGTGGAAAAAGGGAGCCAAGTCGATACTCGCGGCAGCGGCACTCGTCGCGACACTGGTCGTAGCGCCCAGCCCCGCCCACGCGGGTGACTGGGGAGCCACCGTCACCGAGTACAACGCCGACGGCCGGGCCGAGAAGTTCTGGGTCGACAGCAACGGCACCGTCTGGCACGCGTGGGCGACGACGCCCGGCGGGCCGATCAACAACGGCGACTGGAGCCTCGGCGGCAACGTTTCCAGCGGCATCGGCGTGACCCACAACCAGGATGGCCGCCTGGAGATCTTCGGCCGTGCGGCTGGCGGCGACCTGAACCACAAGTGGCAACTGTCTCCAGGTGGCGACTGGAGCGGCTGGGCCACCCTTGGCGGCCAGCTGAAGGCCCGCACGGGCGTGTACGCCGACTACTTCTCCAACAACGGGGGCACGATCCGGGTGAAGGTGACCGGTACGGACAATCTGATCCACTACAAGTGGCAGGATGCACCCAACTGCTGCTGGCGGACCTACTGGCAGTAGTCCCCCCACTCGCGGGTACGCAACCGCGGATGCCGGGCCGGGGCGGGCGCTTCACGCGCCCGCCCCGTGGTGCCCCCAGGGCTATTGCGTAGTCGGTTGAAGGGCGTTTGAGCTGGGGGTTCGGAGCGGTCTTGGTCGGGGGCGGGGTCCATGTAGGACGGGTGCGACCCGTTGGTGATCATGGTGTTTGCGAAGACCACATGACCCAGAAGAGGACCGCACCCGCCGATGTCATCATCACCCACCGAGATCTTGCTGCCGCACCGACCCACCGGCATGGTCCCGGCCACGCTCACCGATGGTGAGCATCGCGGCCTGTTCAAGGTGTTGGCCACGATCCCTGACGCGCGTGATCCGCGCGGATGCCGGTACTCACTGGTGAGCATCCTCGCCGTGGCGGTGTGCGCGGGTGCTGGCCGGGGCGTGCACGTTCGCCTCGGTGACCGATTGGGTGCGCAATCAGGACCGGGCGGTGTGGGGTCGGCTCGGGTTCACCGATCGGGTGCCGGCGGCCACGACGGTGTGGCGGTTGTTGATCCGTATCGACGCCGATGTGTTGTCGGCGGCGCTGGCCCGGTGGCTGCTGGCCCGATCAGCACCGGTCGTGGTGGCCGGGCGGCGGTGGCGGCTCGTGATCGCCGTCGACGGCAAGGTCGAGCGGGGTGCGCGGCTTGCCGGCGGGCGGCAAGTTCATCTGCTGCGCCCCCGATGACACCGCGAACTCTCCGTACTACACCAACGCGACCTCCGACCAGTGCTGGCGACTGCCGAACGCGCACCTGGTGTGGGGTCAATGCCGCTTAGCCTAAGTTGATCACGGTGTTGGCCTGCAGGTTGCTTGTGCCGTTCTGCGGGATCGTGGCGGCGTGAGGTGGTGCGGAGGGCTGGTCGGTGCCGGGGTGTGGGTTCGACGTTTGACCGGTGGCCGGGTGGGGCCGCTAGGTGTCGCGGTGATTCCTTTGTGGCTGGTGGTGGCGGGTGGTGGGGTGTGTGGTTGTGCCGCCGGTGGGGGTTTGAGGCGCCGTGGGTGGGATTCCACGCTCCGCTCGCCCGGCGGAGCTGCGGGCAGCGGTTGCCGAGTTTGCGGCCCTCGCGGTCCCGGCAGGAACAGCGTTTGAAAACGGACCCTTTCGCCCTGTTCACGTGTGTCCCTCGGACCGAGCCTGCGGCAGTAGGTGACCGCGGGCTCGGTCGAGGACGATCCTGAATTGCCTCTCCGCCTGCGGTTGGCTCGTGCTCCGGCGGATGGCCGTGCTGGTCGGGCGGCAGGTGCAGGGCGTGGAGGATGGCCGCAACCGGCACCCGGTAGCGGCTGCCGAATCGGAGCACCGGGACGGGGAGCTGGCCGGATTTGGCCAGGTCGTACGCGACCGAACGAGACAGTCCCATGATCCGCGCAGTGGTCGTCAGATCGGTAACTGCGCCCAAGGCGCTGATTCGCTCACCAGTCCAACTGCTGTCCGGGCCGTCGCCGCCAAACCTGGCCGGTGACACCGCATTAAAGACATGTTCCGAGATCTTCATCGCAGAGTGGTCCGCCAATGACCAAGTAGAGACGATGCCTGACTGTGAACGGACCTCAACGCCAAGCGAGGGCATCCTGGGAGAGAATGCGCCGACGACCGCAGAACCCTCGCTGCTCCCTGCTGACAATTCGAACCGAACACTGACAGTTTGTGATCAAAGTGCCTTGTAGGTGCAGCGCATCCTGTCCGAGTCGGCTATCTGACTCGGGGGGACCGTCTTGGACGCAGCCGGCATGCGGCGGCGACGGCCAGCGCAGGACCCGCCGGGCAGATGCGAATGCCGGCTGCGGCCCGGCACCTTTCCGGTGTCGCTGTTCGCGTCGCGCGCCTGGGCCGTCTGCCGCGCGGCCATTAAGAGCCCCTGCTGATCAGGAGAGTTTGTGACTCAGTGTGGGACCAGGACGCCTATCGGGTCTTCGAGTGGTCTGGTCCCGGTCTCTTATCGCCAGGTGTGGCACTGCTGGGCCGGCGAAGAACGCGCTGTGCTCGCAACGAAGGTCATGGGACGTATGCTGCCCGGATGAATTTCACTTGCAGCTCCCGGGTGTGATGGGACTCTACGTTGATTGATGGGGCAGAGCCACGGCGGCAAAGTGCCGAGGCCTTACTTAGCTGGCGGCTGCTGGACGCGGTCCGGGGCATCGGCATCGAACGCGGCGCTGACCTGGTCTTGGAAGTCCTGTTCGTACGGTGGACAACGGCGGCGATGCGGCATCCTGCCGAAGGCGCGTGGTCTGCGCTGGCACTGGCGAGCCCGAAGCGGAAGGCGGAGCTGCTGCCGCGGCTGTTTCCGTTCGCTGACACCGACGGGTGGCGGGTGGACCAGTCCGACTCGTTCTGCCTTGCACTCGAGGAGTTAGTCAAGATCGTCGACCGGCTGGACACTGGGGACCTCGCTGATCTGCTCCGAACCGTGGCCCTGACCTACGATGCGGTCCTCGATGCGCTTGAGGATCGAGGTGGCCACAGCAAAGCTGAGTTCGCCGAGTTCACCACGCCGAGGTCCGTCGCCGAACTGCTCGCGGCACTGACGGTAGAGGCCGGCGACGACGTTCACGATCCAGCGTGCGGGTCGGGCAACATCCTGTTGGCGGCACACGCCAGCGCACCCAATGTCCGTGTAACCGGCAACGACGCGAACGCCCGCGCGGCGATGAGAGCCCGGATGCGCCTCTACATCCACGACGTCTACCAGTGGATCAACGTCGGCGACGCCTTCGAGGAGTTCGAACCCAGCAGCGCGGACGTGGTCCTTGCGCAGCCACCATGGGGCCTGCGCAAGGAGGACGACAGCAAACGGCTGTTCGCTCGGTACCTGCAGCGATCCGAGGCGGCCTCTCGCCTAAGGCGTGTTTCGTAAGTCAGGCTGGCGGGGTCGAGGTCACGGCGTGGCGGTGATCGACAACTGAAGAGGTCTCCGGTATCTGGTTCTGCGA
>NZ_JBEXEV010000067.1:0-9256 GCF_040606435.1 Micromonospora sp. NPDC005413 | reverse complement strand
TCGTGCTCGATCCAGGATGTAGTGGTCTCACCGACGCGCCGATGCCACTCGATCCTGGATCGAGCACGATCTTGGGCCGGGCCGGGCCGGGCCGGGCCGGGCCGGGCCGGGGCGCGGCGCGGCGCGGCGGGAGCTGGCGGGGTCGCGCGGTTGCGGCCAGCAACGCCCCGGGCGCGGTCGTCGGCGTCGGGTAGAGGCGCCGCCGGGGAGTGGGCGCTGTCGGCGTATGACAGGGGCCGCGTCGACAGCGAGCCGAATCCGGCACGCGCAAACCCACCCCACTCGACGCCACCGCATGTCCCGCGTTTGCCCACGTCATGATCGGGGCCGACCAGGTCTTTCAGGCGGGCAGCCGGGGGTGGCGACCGAGGTAGGAGAGCAGGACGCTGACCTCGTCGGCATCCGGAGCGGGGTCGATCGCCGGGGCGTACACGCCGTAGGCCCGCAGCGGCTCGACGATCTGCCGGGCGACCACCAGCAGGGGGCGGGCCAGTTCGTCGCCGAGCGGGGACGGTTGGCCGGTGGCCGTCGTGATGTCCCAGGCGTGCACTGCCGCGTCGAGGGCGCACGCGACGGCACCAACGTGGGCCGGCAGCTTGCCCTGGGGCAGCGGCGTGGGCACCGCCGGGTCGTCGTCGGCGACATTCGCCCAGGCTCGGGCGGACGCGTCGAGGGCGGCGCGCAGGCCGACCGTCTTGTCACCGTCGATCCGCCCAGAGGGCGCGAACGGATCCTCCGACGGCCCCGGCCCGCCGACGATCATTGCCGCGTAGCCGATCTGGTCGCCGGTCGCGTGCTGAAGCACCTGGGTGACCGTCCACCGCTCGCACGGGGTGGGTCGCTCCCAGGCGTCGGCCGGGACCCCCTCGACGGCCGTCCGGAGCGCCTTGTGCGCCTCGTCGAGCACGATCCGCCACTGTGCTGCTGCCATCTCGCTCATCGTCCTGGCCTCTCCGCCGACCCCGTCAAGTGAAGCGACTCCCGCCCACCTGCGGAGCGGAACGTTCCGCTCCGTTGTCCTGGGATCAGAATAGCAGACCGGAACGATCCGTTCCATTGCTGATTCACACCTGCTCACCACAACATCGAGCGCGGCACCCGAACGGGCACCGCGCTCGACGAAGGTGGAACGGAGTCGGGTCAGACGTTGAAGCCGAGGGAACGGAGCTGGTCGCGACCCTCGTCGGTGATCTTGTCCGGGCCCCACGGCGGGAGCCAGACCCAGTTGATCCGGATGTCGTTGACCAGGCCACCACCGGGGCCGGTGGTCAGCGCCTGTCGGGTCTGGTCCTCGATCACGTCGGTCAGTGGGCAGGCCGCCGAGGTGAGCGTCATGTCCAGGGTCGCGACGTTCTCGTCGTCGACGTGCACCCCGTACACCAGGCCCAGGTCGACCACGTTGATGCCGAGCTCCGGGTCGACGACGTCCTTCATCGCCTCTTCGACGTCGGCGATCATGGCCTTGCTGACGCCGCCCGCCGGGGTGGCGGCGTCGCCGGCACCCGGCGTCGCGGCACCGTCGGTCGTCACGGCGTCGGTCTGCGGCGCCGCGGTGGCGTCACCGGTCTCCGGCGTCGCTGCGGTAGCGGTGTTCTCGCTCATGCCGTCCCTCCGCTTAGCTTCGTGATGCCACGAGGCACCACCGTGTCATTCGCTCGCTGACGCACGCTCACGCCTTCACCTCCGGGCTCACGCCCACACCGGCGCGTGCCGCGGCGTCCTTGAACGCCATCCACGGCAGCAGCGCGCACTTGACCCGGGCGGGGTAGCGGGCCACACCCGCGAAAGCAACCCCGTCACCGAGCACGTCCTCGTCCGGCGTGACCTGGCCACGCCCGGACATCAACTCCACGAACGCCTCGTGCACCTCGAAAGCTTCCCCGGCGCCCCGGCCGCGCAGCAACTCGTACAGCACGCTCGCCGAGGCCTGGCTGATCGAGCAACCCATCCCGTCGTACGAGATGTCGTGCAGCACGTCGCCGTTGGTGGCGACCCGGACGGTGACCTCGTCACCACAGGTCGGGTTGACGTGGTGCGCTTCGGCGACCCGGTCGCCCGGGTCGTCGGCGTCGCGCAGGCCACGCCCATGTGGGCGCTTGTAGTGGTCCAGGATGATCTCCTGGTAGAGCTGATCGAGCTGCATCAGTCGAACACCTTCCGCACCTGCTCCAGACCGGCCACCAGAGCGTCGATCTCCTCGGTGGTGGTGTAGAGGTAGAACGAGGCCCGGGTCGTCGCCGGGACGCCGAACCGGTTGCACACCGGCTTGGCACAGTGGTGGCCCACGCGCACCTGCACGCCGAGCGAGTCGAGCACCTGGCCCACGTCGTGCGGGTGCACGTCACCCAGCGCGAACGAGATGGTGCCGCCCCGGCCCACCGGCACGGTCGGGCCGAAGATCCGCAGGTCCGGTACCGAGCCGAGGGCTTCCAGCGCGTACGCCGTCAGCTCCTTCTCGTGCCACTGGATGGCCCGCATCCCGATCCCGGTGAGGTAGTCCACCGCCGCGCCGAGCGCGACCGCCTCGGCGATCGGCGGGGTGCCCGCCTCGAACCGGGCCGGCGGCGCGGCGAACGTCGACCGGGCCATGGTGACCGTCTCGATCATCGAGCCGCCTCCGAAGACCGGCGGCATGGCCGCCAGCAGCTCGCCCCGGCCCCAGAGCACACCGATGCCGGTCGGGCCGCACATCTTGTGCCCGGTGAAGACGATGTAGTCGGCGTCGAGGTCGACCACGTCGATGGGCAGGTGCGGCACCGACTGCGAGCAGTCCAGCAACAGCAGCGCGCCCACCTCACGGACCCGCGCGGTGATCCGGGAGGTGGCGTTGATCGTGCCGAGGATGTTCGACATGTGCACCAGCGAAACGATCTTCGTGCGCTCGGTGACCAGGTCGTCCAGGCCGGACTCGTCGAGCCGGCCCTGATCGGTGACCGGGAACCAGCGCAGGGTCGCGCCGGTCCGCTCGCAGAGCAGCTGCCACGGGACGATGTTCGAGTGGTGCTCCATCTCGGAGATCACCACCTCGTCGCCCGGGCCCAGCCGGAACCGCGGGTCGGCGTCCGGGCGCAGCGAGGCGTTGGAGAACGCGTACGCCACGATGTTGATCGCCTCGGTGGAGTTCTTGGTGAACACCACCTCGTCGGTGCTCGGCGCGTTGATGAACGCGGCGATCTTGGCCCGCGCTCCCTCGTACGCCTCGGTGGCCTCGGTGCCGAGGGTGTGCACCGAGCGCGACACGTTGGCGTTGTGCAGGGCGTAGTGCTCCCCCAGCACGTCGAGCACCTGGCGGGGTTTGTGCGAGGTGTTGGCGCTGTCAAGGTAGACCAGCGGGTGCCCGTTGATCTCCCGGTCCAGGATCGGGAAGTCGGCGCGCACCCGGGCCACGTCGAAACGCGGCACGTCGTCGTACTGCGGCATCCCTGGTGGGATCGCGATGCTGGTCATCTCGGCAGCGCCTCTCTCGCTCAGGCCTGGGCCGTGCCGGCCCCGGCGGCGTACCGCTCGTAGCCCTCGGCCTCGAGCTTGTCGGCCAGCTCCGGGCCGCCCTGCTCGACGATCCGGCCGGCCACGAAGACGTGGACGAAGTCCGGCTTGATGTAGCGCAGGATCCGCGTGTAGTGGGTGATCAGCAGCACGCCGGTGTCGCCGTTGTCGCGGACCCGGTTGACGCCCTCGCTGACCACGCGCAGCGCGTCCACGTCGAGGCCGGAGTCGGTCTCGTCGAGGATCGCGATCTTCGGCTTGAGCAGCTCCAGCTGGACGATCTCGTGCCGCTTCTTCTCACCGCCGGAGAAGCCCTCGTTGACGTTGCGCTGGGCGAACGCCGGGTCCATCTGGAGGCGCTCCATGGCGCCGCGCAGCTCGCCGCCCCAGGTACGCAGCTTCGGCGCCTCGCCGTCGATGGCGGTCTTCGCGGTCCGCAGGAAGTTGGCCACCGAGACGCCGGGCACCTCGACCGGGTACTGCATGGCCAGGAAGAGGCCGGCGCGGGCGCGCTCGTCGACCGTCATGGCCAGCACGTCAACGCCGTCGAGGGTCACCGTGCCACCGGTGATCTCGTACTTGGGATGACCGGCGATCGAGTACGCCAGGGTGGACTTGCCGGAGCCATTCGGGCCCATGATCGCGTGGGTCTCACCGGAGCGGACGGTCAGGTCGACGCCCGACAGGATCGGCTTGAGCTCACCCTCGGGCAGCTTGACCGACACCTTCAGGTCGCGGATCTCCAGGGTGCTCATTATCGGGTCACTCCATTACTCGGCGTCAGGCTGAGGTAGATGTCGCCGTCGCGGACGTCGACGGGGTAGACGGGTACGGGTTCAGTGGCCGGCAGCCCGGTGGGCTGTCCGGTGCGCAGGTCGAAGCGCGAGCCGTGCAACCAGCACTCCAGCGTGCAGCCGTCGACCTCACCCTCGGAGAGGGCGACGGAGGCGTGCGAGCACTCGTCGTACGCGGCGTAGAAGTTGCCGTCCTCGCCGTGCACCAGGGCGATCGGGGTGCCGTCGACATCCGCGCTGATCGCGGTGCCCTTCGGCACGTCCTCGGCGGAGCAGATTCGGATCATCAGGCGCCCGCCTTGGTCAGCCGGGCCTCGATCGCGTCGCCGAGGCGCTCGCGCAGCGACTCCACCGGGATCTTGTTGATCAGCTCGGCGAAGAAGCCGCGGACCACCAGGCGGCGGGCTTCGCTCTCCGGGATACCCCGGGCCATCAGGTAGAACAGCTGCTCGTCGTCGAAGCGGCCGGTCGCGCTGGCGTGGCCGGCGCCGGCGATCTCGCCGGTCTCGATCTCGAGATTGGGTACGGAGTCCGCCCGCGCGCCGTCGGTGAGCAGCAGGTTCCGGTTGATCTCGTACGAGTCGGTGCCGGTCGCCTCGGCCCGGATCAGCACGTCGCCCACCCAGACGGTGTGGGCGTCCTCGCCCTGCAGAGCGCCCCGGTAGCCGACGTAGCTGCGGCAGTCCGGAACGCTGTGGTCGACCAACTGCCGGTGCTCCAGGTGCTGGCCGGAGTCGGCGAAGTAGACGCCGTACAGCTCGGCCTCGCCACCCCGGCCGGTGTATTCCACGCTGGTGAACTGCCGGACCAGGTCACCGCCGAGGCTGACCTGGACGTGCGTCACCCGGGCGTCCCGCCCCAGCTTGATCTTGAGGTGCTGTGCCTGCACCGCGTCGTCGGCCCAGTCCGCGACGGTGATCAGGGTCAGCTTCGCCCCGTCGGCCACGGAGACCTCGACGTTGTCGGCCAGGGTCACCGACCCGACGTGCTCCAGCACCAGGGTCACCTCGGCGAACCGGCCCACCTCGACGAAGGTGTGCCCGAAGGCCACACCCTCGGCGCCCTCGCCGACCACCCGCAGGCTCACCGGCGCACCCACCACGACGTCACTGGCCACGGTGAGCAGCAGCGCCTGGCCGGCACCGCCGTACGCGAGCGCGCTGACCCGGTCGACCGGGGTGAGCACGCTGCCCACCCGCCGGTCGTCGGTGCTGATCCGCTCCACGGCCACGCCCTCGGGCAGGTCGTCGTGCTCGTGCCGGACCGTGCCGGTGGCGGCCTGCGGCTCACCGGCGAGGCCGCGCAGCCGCTTGAGCGGGGTGAAACGCCAGTCCTCCTCCAGGCCGGTGAGGGCCGGGAAGTCGGCGACGTCGTACGAGCGCAGCGCCTGCGACTTGGTGCTGGGCGGCGCGGAAGCCTGGGTAGTCATGTCTTCCTTGGTCTGTCTGTTCCGTGACGACGAGGTTGGGGCGGGGTGCGGGCGGGCCGAGGTTCCGACCCGCCACACGGGAGCGGCGGCGTCAGCCGACCGCGCCCTCCATCTGGAGCTCGATCAGCCGGTTGAGCTCCAGGGCGTACTCCATCGGGAGCTCCTTGGCGACCGGCTCGATGAAGCCGCGCACGATCATGGCCATCGCCTCGTCCTCGCTCAGGCCCCGGCTCATCAGGTAGAAGAGCTGGTCGTCACTGATCTTGGAGACGGTCGCCTCGTGCCCCATCGACACGTCGTCCTCACGGATGTCGACGTACGGGTAGGTGTCCGAGCGGGAGATGGTGTCGACCAGCAGCGCGTCGCACTTGACCGTGCTCCGGCTGTGGTGCGAACCCTCCAGCACCTGCACCAGACCCCGGTACGAGGTGCGGCCGCCGCCCCGGGCGATCGACTTCGACACGATGGTCGAGGAGGTGTGCGGCGCGGCGTGCACCATCTTGGCGCCGGCGTCCTGGTGCTGACCCTCGCCGGCCATCGCCACCGAGAGCACCTCGCCCTTGGCATGCTCGCCGGTCATGTAGACCGCCGGGTACTTCATGGTCACCTTGGAGCCGATGTTGCCGTCGACCCACTCCATGGTCGCGCCCTCGTGGCAGACGGCGCGCTTGGTGACCAGGTTGTAGACGTTGTTCGACCAGTTCTGGATGGTCGTGTAGCGGCAGCGCGCGTTCTTCTTGACGATGATCTCCACGACCGCGCTGTGCAGCGAGTCGGAGGAGTAGAGCGGCGCGGTGCAGCCCTCGACGTAGTGCACGTACGCACCCTCGTCGACGATGATCAGCGTCCGCTCGAACTGGCCCATGTTCTCCGTGTTGATCCGGAAGTAGGCCTGCAGCGGGATGTCCACGCGCACGCCCTTCGGCACGTAGATGAACGAGCCGCCGGACCACACGGAGGTGTTCAGAGCGGCGAACTTGTTGTCGCCGACCGGGATGACCGTGCCGAAGTACTCCTTGAAGACATCCTCGTGCTCGCGCAGCGCGGTGTCGGTGTCCAGGAAGAGGACGCCCTGCTCCTCAAGGTCCTCACGGATCTTGTGGTAGACGACCTCGGACTCGTACTGCGCCGCGACACCGGCGACCAGCCGCTGCTTCTCCGCCTCCGGGATGCCCAGCCGGTCGTAGGTGTTCTTGATGTCCTCGGGCAGGTCCTCCCAGCTGGTGGCCTGCTTCTCGGTCGACCGCACGAAGTACTTGATGTTGTCGAAGTCGATCCCGGTGAGGTCCGCGCCCCAGGCCGGCATCGGCTTACGGCCGAACAGCCGGAGGCCCTTGAGTCGCAGGTCGAGCATCCACGCCGGCTCGTTCTTCTTGGCCGAGATGTCCCGCACCACCGCCTCGTTGATGCCGCGCTGGGCAACCGCCCCGGCGGCGTCCGGGTCGGACCAGCCGTACTCGTAGCGACCCAGGGCGGCGAGCTGCTCTTCCTGGGTCAGGGGCTGGACGATCTGCTCGGTCATCTATCTGTCCTCACAGTGGTGACGGGATTACCTGATTGGGCGCGTACCTGCTGAGCCGGGATGTGCGTGGTGCACACCCCGTCGCCGTGCGCGATGGTGGCCAGGCGCTGCACGTGGGTGCCGACCAGACGGGAGATCACCGCGGTCTCGGCCTCGCACAGCTGGGGAAACTCGCCGGCAACGTGTGCCACCGGGCAGTGGTGCTGGCAGAGCTGACCGCCGGACGCGCTCGTGGTCGCGTTGGCAGCGTAACCCTCGGCGGTGAGCGCGTCGGCGAGTGCCTCCGCACGCGCGAGGGGGTCGTCGCCGGCGTCCTCCATGGCGGCCCGACAGCGGGACTCCAGGGCGGCGACCTGCTCGGTGGCGAACGCCTCGACCGCCTCCGAGCCGCCGCTGCGGGCGATCCACCGCAACGCGGCGGTGGCCATGTTGTCGTAGTGGTGGGTGCCACAGCGGACCCGGGCCGCCTCGGTCAGCAGGAACACCTTGGCCGGACGCCCCCGACCACGGCTGCCCTGCACGGTCTGCTCACGGGCGAACACGTCACCCTCGGCAAGCATCGCGTCCAGGTGCCGACGGATCGCCGCCGGGCTGAGCCCGAGCGCCGAACCGAGCTGCGCAGCGGTGGTGGCCCCCCGCTCCAGCAGCAGCTGGGTGACCCGGTCCCGGGTGGAGACCTCGGTCGCCGCAGCGCCGCCGAGCGCGGCCGACGTGGGCACGACAGGCGCAGACGCGGACGCACCGACGGCCGGAACGGCCGTCGGCTGGTGCCCGGAGAGCGCCGCCGCGTTTTTCACAACGCCAACGTTACGTAATTACCCGGAGGGCCGCAAACCCGGGCCCCGGTGATCCGAACCACCGAGCCCACGGAGTCGGACGAACCTCGATCACTACAGTGCGTAGGATTTGCGCCGTGAACCGATTCGCCCGTCCGGTCTCCGGCACCCTGCTGCGCCGCCTCGCGCTCACCTCGATCATCGCGAACGTGGGGATCGTCGTCACCGGCGGGGCCGTCCGGCTGACCGCCTCGGGCCTCGGCTGCCCCACCTGGCCCCGGTGCACCGACGCGTCGTACGTCAACACGTCCGAGATGGGCCTGCACGGGGTGATCGAGTTCGGCAACCGGATGCTGACCTTCGCGGTGGGCCTGATCGCGCTGGCCACCCTGCTGGCCGTGCTGGCACACCGGCCACGCCGGCCCGGGCTGCTGGGGCTGGCCGTCGCGGTCTTCCTGGGCATTCCCGCCCAGGCGGTGCTCGGGGGCATCACCGTGCTCACCAACCTCAACCCGTGGGTGGTCGGGCTGCACTTCCTCGCCTCGATGGCGGTGATCGCCGCCGCGTACGCCCTCTGGCGGCGGACCGCGGAGCCCGACGGCCCGACGGTGGCCGTGGTGCCCGCGCCTCTGCGCGTGCTGGCCCGGATCACCACCGGCGTCAGCGTCGTGGTGCTGGTCGTCGGCACCTGGGTCACCGGCAGTGGTCCGCACGCCGGCGACCACGGCGCGGCCCGCAACGGACTGGACCCGGAGTCGATCTCCCAGGTGCACGCCGACAGCGTCTTCCTGCTGATCGGCCTCTCGGTGGCGCTGATCTTCGCGTTCCGCGCCGTCGGAGCCGAGCGGGCCACCCGTGCCGCGATCGTCCTGGTCGCCGTGGAGCTGGGTCAGGGTCTGATCGGCTTCGTGCAGTACTTCACCCACGTGCCGGCGCTCCTGGTCGGCGCGCACATGCTCGGCTCCTGCCTGGTCCTGCTGGCCACCCTGTCGGTGCAGTGGTCGACCCGCGAGCGCCGCCCCGTCACCCCCACGCTCCAGGCAACCATCCCCACCGACGCAGAGGCCGTCCCGGTCACCGCCTGACCCGGCGCGGGGCCGTACCCCGCGTTGCCGCGCCCGCAGCCTGCCCGGGTCCAGCGCCCCGCGCCCCGCGCCCCGCGCCCCGCGCCCCGCGCCCCGCGCCCCGCGCCCCGCGCCCCGCGCCGAAGATCGTGCTCGATCCAGGATGTAGTGGTCTACCGACGCGC
>NZ_JBEXEV010000066.1:0-9942 GCF_040606435.1 Micromonospora sp. NPDC005413 | reverse complement strand
ACACAAGCACGGAAGCCTGCCCGGCCTACGACAGACCACAACAGACAGACAGTGCGATCACCGCGCGCCGCAGGAATAGCATCGACACTGACCGCCAAACTACTGACGTAACATCGGCGCGAACCATGCCGATGAGCTGCCAACACTCCGCATCCCGCAAGTGCGTTTGGAGTATTAGTAGTGCAACGGCAGTAAGCGAGTCGAGTCGGGCACCCGGTCGGCAGGGGTCGGTGGCCTTCCCGGCGCCCTCCTTCAGCTTCCCGGCGGCCTCTTCGGAAGCACTGCCGCCCAACCATCGACCTGCCGTAGCGGGTCAGGCGGTGCGGCCCGGCGAGGCGGCAGCGGCGGTCAGCACGGCTGCCATCGATGTCGGGATTTGAGGTCGACAAACGTGGCGGTCGGCAGCGCCTCGCGCAGCCGGGCCTCCGCGTCATCGACTGGCACGGCAATAGCTGCCCGCCGTCGCTCGCCGGGAAGGCGATTTGGCCGCAGCCGGCGCCGGCCGGCGTGGCGCGACTGGCGACGCTTGTCGGCCTCACCTCATGAGGCACGGGTGATGATCATTTCGATGCTTCTATGCCATGTTCATCCAGATGGCGATTCTCTGTGACGATCAGTCCGTTGCGTTCGATGTACTACACGTGACCGTCGCGCTTGCCAAGACATTGATCATCTGGCCCGTAGCCCCTAATCTTCGACACGCCCCGATCAGGGCCTGACGGTGGAGGTCTGTGCCAATGCATCGCTGGCAGTCTCGCGTGTTCATTAACCTGGCCGTGTCCCGCTGGACCCGCCGGCTGGCGGTCCTGCTGTCACTGATGATGGTGGTGACGCTGTCGCAGGTGCCGATGCGGTCGACCCGGCCAGCGCAGGCGGCGTCGCCGGCAGCTGCCGCAGCCTCGAAGCCGGCATGCCCGAAGCAGCGGCCAGATGAGGTGTCGGCGGCGGTGGCGGCCAAGCTGTGCGGTGCGCGGGTCGAGGTCGCGAACCGACTGTCCGAGACGACGCAGGTGTTCGCGAATCCGGACGGTACGTCGACGGAGGAACGGTCACTGGCGCCGGTGCGGGTCCGTGCGGGCGACCGCTGGGTCCCGGTGGATCTGACCCTGGAGCGACGGGCTGACGGCTCGGTGGGGCCGAAAGCGCATCCGCGAGGGCTGACCTTCTCCGGTGCCGCGACCGGCAGCGGCGAACACGAACTGGTCGCCGTGGGTGCAGGCACCGAACGGGCGGCGCTGGCGTGGGCAGGGCCGCTG
This sequence comes from Micromonospora sp. NPDC005413, assembly GCF_040606435.1. NCBI lineage: Bacteria > Bacillati > Actinomycetota > Actinomycetes > Micromonosporales > Micromonosporaceae > Micromonospora > Micromonospora sp. NPDC005413. The sequence continues at coordinate 8,686 of NZ_JBEXEV010000066.1, read as the reverse complement.
CCGCAACCGGTCCTGTCCGACCGGACGATCACCTACCCGGACGCGTTGCCCCATGTGGACCTGGTATTTCACCTCCACTCGACGGGCTACGAGCAGCATTTCGTGGTGAAGGACCGGGTGGGGCTGGCGCAGGTGCGCAAGCTGAGCCTGCCGATGCGAACCGGCAAGCTGACCGTGGCCGGTGACGGCATGGGTGGGCTGCTGTTGAAGAACAGGGCCGGGCATCAAGTCGGGCAGGCGCAAACCCCGCTGATGTGGGACGCCGAGGTGTCTCCACAGTCCCTGGAGAGAGTGCGCCGTGGTCGAGTCGCGCTTCGTACGGTCGCCACGGGTGCCGGCCGTACGACAGTGGAGTTGACGCCTGACGCGACGTTCATGTCCCGCGCGGACCTGACGTTCCCCGTGACGATCGACCCGCCGACGTCGCTGTCTCCGTCGTTCGACGCGTTCGTTCAGTCGGACTACAGCAGCGATCAGTCCGGCACGGCGGACCTCAAGCTTGGTTACTCCGACGACGCCGGCTCTCGTACCGCGCGGTCATACCTGCGGTTTGCCACGACCGGCTTCGCGGGCAGCGTGATCAGCACCGCGAAGCTGAAGCTCTGGAACTACCACTCGTGGTCCTGCACAGCAGCCTCGTGGGAGGCGTGGCGCACCGACTACGTGGACGCGTCGGCACGGTGGACCAACCAGCCTGCCGCGCGGGCAAGGGTCGGCACCTCCACCGAGACCAAGGGATACAACTCGTCCTGCGCCGATGGCTACGTGTACATCGAGATCGGCGGGGCCCTGCAGTACGCAGCCGACAACAACCAGTCCAGCGCGAGTGTGCTGCTGCGGGGAACCAACGAGTCGGACCACCTGTCGTGGAAGCGGTTCGATTCGGCCGAAGGCACCCATCCGCCGCTGGTCTCGATCACGTACAACCGGGCGCCTTCCGCACCGTCAGCCCAGGCGCTTGCGCCGTGTTACAGCCTGTGCGGTGCGGGTGGCCGCACCTCCGCAGTTCGACCGGCGTTGTCGGCGAAACTGGCCGACGCGGACTCCGGACAGACACTTCAGGCCGAGTTCGAGCTGCGGAACAAGGCCACCCAGGCGGTGGTGACCTCCTCGGGGCTGCGCTCGGGTAGTCCGGCCTGGACGAACGGCTCGACGGCCTCGTGGCAGGTTCCGGTCGATCTGCTCAACGACACCGCGTACGAGTGGCGAGTGCGGGCCAAGGACCCGTGGACCTACGGTGGCTTCACCGCCTGGACGACCTTCACCGTGGACACCACCAAGCCGGGGGTGCCCTTCGTCGCGGCGGCTATCTATTTCAATGACGGGCAGCCGCACGGCGGGGCGGAACAGCCCGACACCTTCACGTTCACTCCGGCGTCCGGTACGAACGACCTCGCCGCGTTCGTCTACAAGTTCGACTATGAGTCGACGGCGACGACGGTAGCCGCCACCGGCGCAACGTCCGTGACGCTGCGCCCCCGAGACGGGCACCGCACGCTCACGGTGCAGGTCAAGGACTCCACCGGCAACCTGTCCAACACCAACCAGTACGTCTTCGACGCGGGTGCGGCCGCACTGGCGCAGCCGCTGCCCGGAGCGACGATCGTCAAGCGCGCCAAACTGGAGATCACCACTCCGGTGACCGGTTACACGCGGGCGTACTTCGAGTACCGCCGCGGCCCGGGTGGGGCGACGTTGCCGATCCCTTCGGCGAACCTGACCTCGGCGACTGGCGCACCGATCACCGCGACGGCCGCGAGCCCGGTCACCAGGTCATCGCTCGGGGCTTACGCGGTCTGGAATGCCACCGACACGCTTGGCCTGGTCGGTGGCGTGGTGGAGGTGCGGGCCAGGCTGTATACCGCCAGCGGAAGCACCGCCGCCTACAGCACGCCGTGGGTCAGGGTGTCGGTGACCTCCAACGGCGACGGCGCCGCAACCGACGACATCGGCCCCGGATCAGTGAACCTGCTGAACGGCAACTACGCGTTGTCCTCCGCGGATGCCGACGAGCTGGGCCTGTCGGTCTCGCGCTCGTCCTCGTCGCGCAAGCCGTCCGACGGCTATCAGCCGATGTCGCAACGGCTGACGGACAATCAACAACAGGTTTCGTTCGACCTGACTGGCTTCACCGTGCCGTCGACCTCTTCGGCCCTGCGATCCACCACCTACGGACAGGGCGAAATCACACCCCTGGACTCGTTGGAGATCACCCCGGTCAGCACGACCAGTAACGACACGTACGTCGCGGTGGGTGGGGACGGTGGTGGCCTGCGGCTCGGCATGACCGGCGCGAAGACCTACCGGATGACCGGCTGGATCTTCGTCCCCGCCGGCAGCGGACTGGTGCCGGCGTTCACCGATCGTGGTCTGCGCATCGTCGGCTTCTACCGGGTGGGCACCAACTATTACGAGGTCGCCTCGCCGATGGCGGGCTTCACCGAGGGTTGGCAGGAACTCTCGGTGGACATGGCCGTGCCCGCCGGCGCAACTGAGGCTTTCTTCCGCCTCTACAGCGGCATGCAGGGCGGCTCCGGGCGCAAGGTGTACTGGGACAACCTGTCGATGACGGAGGTCGTCGCACCTTTCGGGCCCGCCTGGACGGGCGGTGTGACGGGCGGAGCCGCCGACGTCGAATACACCACGCTGACGCTCCCGCAGCCCGCTCTGGCGCAGGTCGACACCATCGACGGCGATTGGATCACCTTCTCGAAGAACGCTGACGGCACTACCTTCGCCCCTGAGCCAGGCGCCGAGGGCATGGTGCTGTCGAAGGTCGGCACGACCTCCTACCGGTTGACCGACGTCGAGGGCAACACCACCGAGTTCACCCAGCAGGGCGGCCTGTGGGCGGCCACGTCGTCCTGGACGACGGAGTCCGACAGCACCGCGCGCTACGTGTACGACACCACGGGCAGCCGCCTGCTCCTCAAAAAGGTCATCAATCCGGTTGAGCCGGGGGTGGACAACACCAACAAGTGCACCGCGGCCCTGGTTCGCGGCTGCGAGGTTCTGGAGTACGTCTACGCCACCGCCACCACCGTGGGACTAAGTCAGACCGTGTTCGGGGACTACGTTGACCGGGTATCGGCGATCAAGCTGTGGAGCTGGGATCCCGACGCCAACGTGGTGAACGCCGTGGACATCACCCGCTACGCCTATGACGACCTCGGCCAACTGCGGGAGGTGTGGGACCCCCGCGTCAGCCCCGTGTTGAAGACCAGCTACGCGTATGTCAGCGGCCGAGTCGTGAAGGTCACCCCACCGGGCCAGCTACCGTGGATGGCCGACTACGGCAATCCGGACGTCGACACCGCCGCGTTGCGGTGGGACCTGGACGCCGGCTCCGGTTCCTCGGTCGCCGACTCCTCCGGCAGCGGCCGCAGCGGCACCATGGCCAGTGGCGTCGGCTGGGGTCAGGGCAACGACCCGGGCAACCCTGGCGACAAGGCGGCGATGTTCACCGGGACGACGGGCCAGCAGGTCACCGTCGCCGGCACCGCACTCTCCAACACGTCCTCCTACACCGTGTCCGCTTGGGTGCGGTTGACGGACAAGTCCGTAAACCGCACGGCGGTGTCCAAGAACGGCTCGTACACCAGCGGCTTCTTCCTAAACTATGTGCAGTCCACCGACCGCTGGGCGTTCTCCCGCATGGACACCGACAGTTCCACATCGCTGCCGATCCGAGCCTCGTCGAACACGGCACCGGTGCTGGGCCGATGGACCAACCTCACGGGCGTGTACGACACCGCCACCGGCAAGATGACCCTCTACGTCGACGGGGTCGCGCAGTCGACCACCGCGCCCACCGGCGGCTGGAACGCCACCGGCGCATACGTCATCGGCCGCTCCCAGTGGAATGCGACCTTCACCAACACCTGGCACGGAGGCATCGACGACGTCCGGATCTACGGCAAGGCTCTCACCGCCGATCAGGTCACTGCCCTCGCTGGTGACGAGAACGCGGGCCAGCTGCTCAGGGTTCGCCACACGGCGCTGCTGCAAGGCTCCAAGACCGCGACCGACGGCGAGATCGCTACCAACGTCGTCTACAACGTGCCGATGGCCAAAGCCGCAGGTGGCCCGCACGACATGACTGCCGCCGCTGTCGCTGCCTGGGGACAGGTCGACGTGCCCACGGACTCGACCGCAGTCCTCGGACCCGAGGACAATCCCGGACGTAACCGCGCGACGGCGACGTCACCCGGTAGCAACGGCTTCGCGTACGCCACCGTGCACTACCTGGCGGCGGGCGGCAAGAGTGTCAATACCGCCACCCCCGGCGGCCATATCGACACGAGAGAGTACGACAGATTCGGAAACCTGATACGCACGTTGGAGGCCACCGGTCGAGAGATGGCGCTCGGCGTGCTTCCCGGTGCCGACGCCTACCTGGCCGAGATCGGCCTCGCCAATTCCGACACTGCCAGCAGAGCCCTCGCCCTGTCGACCCTCAACAGCTACAGCGCCGATGGGGTTGACCTCGTCGAATCGCTCGGTCCGACGGCGAGCGTCGTCCTTGATGCCGCCGTCGCGGATCCGGACGCGGGAGGGCCCCTCGGGGCGATTGCCGCCGGCACTGACATCATCGGCCGCCTCCACACGGCCAACAAGTACGACGAAGGCAAGCCGGATGGCGCTGCTTACCACCTCCTCACCACACAGACCAGTGGAGTACGCATCGATGGCTACCCCGACGCCGACGCGCGAGTCACCAAGAACGGCTACGACGCCGAGGGCAACGGTGCCTCCGGCTGGGTTCTCAAGCAGCCGACCAGCGCGACGGCGGATGCCGGCGCAGGCGGGCGCCACCTCACCTCCCGCACCCGCTACGACTCATCCGGCCGGGTCGTCCTGTCCGCCGGCATCGGCGCGACCGGCACCGACGCCCGCTCCCGAGAACTGATCTACTACAGCGCTGGCACCAACCCCGCGGACACCGGCTGTGGCGGTCGACCCGAATGGGCCGGCACGTTGTGCCTCACGCGTGCCGCCGGAGCGGTGGTGGGCCACGACCCGCAGCGGATGTCGGCCGCTCTGCCCGACCGGCGGGTGACCGTCAGAGCACGGTTCGGTGGCGAGGCGGTCGTCGTCGAGACCGTGGAGGGGCACTCCCGCACCCACACCACCACCTTCGACGGTGCCGGGAGGGTCACCGGCAGCCAGATCACGTCGGATGAGGGCGCCGCACTCAGCGGTACCACCAACTCCTACGATCTGAGCAGCGGGGCGCAGACGACCACGACCGACGGCAGCTCGACAATCACTCGCGAGTTCGATCTCCTTGGCCGGGTTTCCCGTTACACCGACGCCGATGGCGGTTCGACGGTGAACGAATACGACAGGTTTGGTCGTCTGGTGAAAACCGCTGATGGCTCTGGGCAGGTCACCTACAGCTACGACCGGGTCAAGGAGCCGCGAGGGCTGCTGACGGCGCTGACCGACAGCGCTGCCGGAACGTTCGGAGCAGCCTATTCGTCGGACGGCCAACTCACCAAGGTCACCTATCCCGGCGGCCTGACTCGGACCGACTACCTGAACTCCAACGCACAACCGACCGAACGCGTCTACACGCGTGACTCGGATGGCGCCGTCATTTATTCGGAGGCAGTCGGTAGGAACAGCTTCGATCAGTGGCGGGAACACGCCTACACAGGTGGCGACAAGGAATACTCCTACGACACCCTCGGTCGCTTGGTGCGTGCCACGCATCGCAGCATGATCACCAGTGGATGCGTGACCCGGACCTACACACTCGATGATCGAGCCAACCGGACCGGCCAGTCCCGGTTCGACCCGGATCAAGACGGCTCCTGCCAGTCGACGGCCGCCGCCTCGCAGGCCACGCACACCTACGACTCGGCGGAGCGACTGCTCGACGCAGGCCACTCGTACGACCCGTTCGGGCGAACCGTGACCACACCTGACGGAGTTGCCAACTCCTACTACGTGAACGATGTCGTACGGAGCCAGCAGAGCGAAGACGCTCGGCGTACCTGGACCCTCGATCCCGCGCGCCGGTTCCGAGCCACCAACGACGAGTCGCTCGTAGACGGGCAGTGGGCCGCGGCAGGGTCGACGACCAACCATTACGGCGACGACTCCGATGCCGTCCGGTGGACCCATGGCTCGGCCGGGGAACTCGTCCGCAACGTCACCGGTCCGGACGGCAACCTGATCGCGACGGCGACGTCCCTGGGAGTGGTCGCGCTGCAGCTGAACGATCTGCACGGCAACGTCGTCGTCTCGACCGACCCGGGTCTCGCCGATCCGACCGTGCTCGATTTCGATGAGTTCGGGGTGCCAAACGCAGCTCAGCAACGTCAGCTTTACGGGTGGCTCGGCGGCAAGCAGCGTGCGGGCGCAGGTGCCAATGAGTCAATCCTGATGGGGGTGCGGCTCTACAGCCCGGTCCTGGGTCGGTTCCTGCAGGTAGATCCCGTCGAAGGCGGTAGCTGCAACCCGTACGACTACGCATGCGCGGATCCGGTCAACAAGTTCGACCTCGACGGCCGGATGATCATCAACGACGGAGGGGGGTCCAGCAGCGCTTGCAGTGGTGGCTCGACCTGCCCGATGAACCGCTACGAGAAAGCCCGTTGCCGCGCGCACCCGGGCCAGTGTGCCGTCTACGGTGCGGTCAGCGCCTGGGCAAGCCAGGAAAGTAACCGGTCATTCCCCGAGGGGGGCAGGCAGAACGCCTACCGCCACTGCGTCTGGCAGGCCATGCTCACCTTCATGTTTGGCTCGAAGAGCAAAGCCAAGGCGTGGGGCGACGCCCACGAGGGCAAGCAGAACTCGCATGACAGTAGGGTCGACCGCAGGAACAACGTCGTGGGTCGGGACATCGGAGCCAAGGTGGATCGCAAGTACTACCGATGGCAGGTCAACTCCGCCCGCAAGGCAATCTGCAAGGAATGCAAGAAGGCCGTCCGATCCGGGCGGCTGGACCTGACGGGGGGTTGAGTGGTGAATAGTCGCTTCCCATGTCTTGCGGCGCTACTCCTGACGCTGCTGGCGACTACCTCCGCCTGTTCCAAGCAAGAGGAGAACTGGTCGTGTGAGCGTCAGGAGGAGATAGCCGGCGCTCTGCGGATGGACGGAATCTGGAGCACGGCGCACGGTGTCGGCACCGACCTGGGGGACTACTCCGAGTTGCCCTGCACCGGCGACGAAGCCAGCATCACCTATGGTCAGAGGTTCCGTACGGATGGGCAGCTGTCGCTGGACGAGGTGCGGCAACTCGGTCAGCGGCTGACGACGCAGGGAGGGCCGTGGCAGCTCAGGACGACGTCATCGCGCGACGAAGGCGCCGCCGACGCCGCGCATGTCTGCTACGGGTCCTCGAACGCGCATGACCTCACCTACCTGAGATTGCATTCCGTTCCGGATGCCGCACCGGAACCGAATCTTTACATCGAACTGACGGTCGCCAAATCCAATATGGAAATCTGTATCTAGAGGATGCCTGCGCGGCGCTGCCCACGCCCATTCGACCTGACGACCGGCCGGCAGCTGTGGCAGCACCCGGCCGAGCCGGACGGTGTTCAGCTCCAGTGGTGCGGCGGCCTGGTGTGCCGCACCGGCGCCGACGGCGTCACCGCGCTGGACCCGGACACCGGCGGCGTGCGGTGGCGGCTGGCCGGCTGGACCGCGCTGGGCCCGCTCGGCGACGGCCGCATGCTCGCCACCCGGTCCACGCCGGGCGGCCTGGTTCTCGACGCCGCGACCGGGCGGGTCGACGTGCGCTTCGACGGCTGGTCGGTGCTCGGCAGTACCGCAGCCGGTGACCTCCTGGTCACCGCCGCCCCGACGCCGCTGATCGGCGCGCTCGACCCCGCGACCGGAGCGGTGCACGTGCTGGGCCGGGCCGCCTCCCCGCCGACGCAATGCATCACGACCGCGACGCTCATGGCCTGTTGGAGCGGCCGGGTCTCGATCTGGACCCCGGCCGCCTGAGGAGAGAGGCAACGCTGTGCGAGCAATCCCGCTGTTCGTCGTGGCACTGGTGCTCTGCGGGTGTACTGCACCAGCCCCGCCCGCCGCCGGCCCGGCCTCGCCGGCCGGGTCGGCGCCGGTGCCGTCGTCGCCGGCCGCGTCGCCGCCGGTGCCGGCCTTCCAGCAGAGCCTGCCCGGCAGCGCCCGGCGCGAGTGCGTCGCGGTGCCCGGCGATGCCACGCTGGTGCGCTCGGGCGACTTCATCGCCGGGGACTTCGTGGAGTACCGCCGGCAATGGCATCCTGACCTCGGCCCCGACCTGGGCAAGCTGTTCTGGCTGCCGGCCCGCCCCCAGCTCAACGCCGCGCTCACCGTGACCGCGACCTCCGGCGGCCGCACCGAGACCTACAGCGCCGGCTCGCTGGCGACCAACGACGCCGGGCAGGCGATGTACCCCAGCGGCATCCCGTTGCCGGCCGCCGGAACGTGGAAGCTCGTCGCGCGGGCCGGCGACGGGTGGGGGTGCTTCGAGCTGACACTGCTCTGACCGGCGTTCGGCGCGCGCCCGGGCCCAGCTCAGCGGACAACACCAACGCCACTCAGCTCCGATCCCAAATGAACGGCTACCGGAATGCGGGCCAGTGCTCCGTCCTTCAGGGCGGGGGTGAAGGCCCGCGCTGGGAGGGCCGCCAAGGCCCGAGTAGTGCCTTAAACCGGGCGGTTCTGCTGCTCGATGTACTGCTTC
>NZ_JBEXEV010000065.1:0-10149 GCF_040606435.1 Micromonospora sp. NPDC005413 | reverse complement strand
CGAACGGTATTCCGCGAAGGCAATATTAGGTGAGGCCCGGGGACACTGAGTCACACCGACACTGTCCACAACCAGCCCGGCCCCCACCTTGTTCCCCGCACCGCCCCACCGCCGTCCCACCGCCGTCCCACCGCCGTCCCGCCGCCGCCGCACCGCCGCCGCACCCCTCAGCGCCACGGCGCCACCGTGCCACCCCACGGCCGCACCGACGATCGCGCCGCGAGGCAACTTCCCCTCCGGGTCAGACTGCCGCGCCACCCCACGGCCGCGCCGCACGAGATCTTGGGACAGTGCCCGCCCTACTGACGGAACTGTCCAAGATCTGCGAGTGGCCGCCAGTTGGGCAAGGTCATCCGCCTCCCGCACCGCCCAGCGCGTCGGGTGCGGCCATCAAACCGCGCCGGGGTGCAGGCTCGGGTATGCCGCTGGCCGGCACCCCGGGTTGGGGTGCCGGCCAGCGGTCTCTAGGTCATGCGGTGGTGCGTGTGTGGAGGTCAGCTGTTCCAGTGCTGGGCGACCAGGTCGGTGGCCTGCTGCTCCCACTGGGCGTACGCATCCGGGTAGGCCGAGACCTGCACGGTCTGCGCGGCCTGGGTCAGGGGCATGTCCTGCCACCCATCAACCTGCTTCAGACCCTTCAGGAACGCGGCCGTCGAGTAGGCCGGGTCGGTGATCTGCTCCGGCGTACCCCAACCACTGGTCGGACGCTGCTGGAACAGACCCAACGAGTCGTGGTCGTTGGCGTCGCCGAGGTGACCCAGGTTCTCCAACTTCGACTCCTGCAGACTCGTGGCGATCGAGATGACCGCGGCCCGCTCCGGCAGACCAGCCTTCTTCGTCGCCGCGATGATCGCCTTGACGTTAGCGGTCTGCTCATCGTTCAGATTGATCCGGGACTGGTCACCCTGCGGCTTGGCCGTCTGCACCGCGACCGCTACCGGCTTGGTATCGACCGGGTTGGCGTGGGCGGCGATCGGACCGGCGAAGACACCACCGGCGAACGCGAGACCAGCAACAGACAACACACTCTTACGAATGATCGTGTTCATGAGAGTTAGCTCCTTCGGGGGTAAGGACACCCAGCCGCCACAAAACGGGGAACCGGCGTGCAGGGTGTGAGCACCTCGTCCGGGCGCATCAAAAATCAGGGAAAAGTCTTTGGGGGGTTCGGCGCCTAAGGCCGGGGGTGGCTTGGGGCGCCGGGGTCGGCGGCCTACGAGCGGAGGGCTCATGGCGCCGGGTCCAGGTGTAACGACCGAGGGCCGGGAGTCATTCCGGGGGTGGCCCATCCACCGCCACCCACAAGGAAGCGGTGACCGGGCGGTCGTTCGCAGGTGGCTGCAACGACCGGGCGGAGCCAAGCATTCCAACCCCGGTGGGTCAGCACTCCAACCCCGGGGGTCGGCCTCCAAGCCTGGGGGGTCGGCGCTCCAACCCCGAGGGGTCGGCGCTCCAACCCCGAGGGGTCGGCGCTCCAAGCCCGAGGCGCGGGGTGGCGGGCCGTGGTGCTGCGATCGTCAGGGTATGTAACGACCCCGAGCCGGCCATGATTCCAGGCCACGGGTGCGACCGGTCACAACCCAGAGGCGGCCGGGACCGGACAAACCACCCACATAACCCAGCGGGCGGCGCCTCAGACACCGACCACGAGCATGATCCACTCCATATCGCCGACGTCGGGGCATCACACGCCCCGGACACCCCCACATCGCCGACGTCGTGTCGATCATGAGTCCGCGACCACTGCGCCCCCTGCAAATAAGACAAAACACCCGGCCGAGGTGTGTGGAGTCCCCGGGGTCGCCAGGTGGCCAGCCGGCGCGGACGGCCGAATCCGACGCACCGAGACGACCCCGACAACCGAGCCGGATCGGGGTCGCAGGTGGCCAGCCCGAGCGGACCGGGCGACCCTCGACAACCAAGCCCGACCGGCGACGCGCGACAACCCGAGCGCACCGGGCGAGCCGCGACAACCGAGCCGGACTGGACGACCCGGCGACAACCCGAGCCGGACCGGCGACGCACGACAACAGAGCTGACCAGGCGACGCTCGACAACCGAGCCGGACCGGCGACCCGGCGATAACCGCGCTGACCAGGCCGCACAGTCAGAGGTGCCGGGAGTGTGGCAGCAGCCCGCTGGGAACGTCCTGAGCGACACCGGCTCCGGTGGGCGTTACCCTGGCAGCATGCACGTCCTCTCCCCCACCGCGACCGGCGTGGCCTTCCTGGCCCGTCCGGGTCGCCCTGCTGTGGTGGCGAGGACGCTCGCCGAGCTGGCGGGTCCCACCCGGGGCGTGGTGGAGCTGCCGGTGCGGTTGATGTGGAACGCCGAGCGCACCTTCGACCTCGGTGACCGCGACCAGCTGCTCTGGATGTACGAGAACGTGCTCCGCGAGACCACCCGCGCCGAGGACCTACGCGTCCTGATCAACGGGCGGACGTTGCGCCGGGTGTGGCGGCTCCTGAACCTGCCCCGGGGCGTACGCCAGGCGTGGGAGAGCCGGCACCGCGGCCTGCGCGCGGCGTGATCGGGCCTCATCTGCACGAGTTCTACCGGGAGGTGGCCCGGGTGGCGCTGGCCGCCGCCGGGCCGTACCGGTTCGTGTTGGGTGGCGGGGTGGCCTGGGCGGCGCACGGGATGGTTGCCCGCCCGACGGAGGATGTTGATCTTTTCGCCGATGTGGAGGGCGCTGCCGCGGCGGCGTCCGCCGGGGTGCGCGTGGCGCTGGAGCAGGCTGGGTTCATGGTCAGCGATGCCGACCCCGACAGTGACCTGGCCGAGCTGTTCGACGGGTACGGCCGGGATATGAAGGACTTCGTGGTGAGCCGTGACGGCCGTGAGATCCGGCTGAGCCTTGCCCGGTTGGACCGGCAGCAGAGTCCGGTGGTGATGGACCTCGGCCCGGTGATGGACGTCCGCGACCTGGTGGCCAACAAGATCGCGGCGTTGGTCAACCGGCGGGAGGTCCGGGACTTCATCGACGTGGCGGCGGCCCTGGAGCACTACGACGTGACCGAGCTGTTGGTGCTGGCACGGCAGGTCGACCCCGCGTTGGATCCGGTGGACGTGCGGGCCGCTGGCCGTTACCTGGACCGGCTGTCCGAGCAGCGCTTCGGCCGTTACGGCCTGGGCCCAGCCGACGTCGCCCAGATCCGGCAGCGCTTCGCCGCATGGCCGCGCTGACGTCAACACGCCAGGCGCCACGCGCCACGCGCCGCCACGCCACGCGCGACGCGCGACTCGCCACCCGACGCGCCAACGCCGAACGCACGATCCACCGCAACGAGCCGCACCGCCGGGCGGGCAACCCCAGAGAACGCCCAGGGCCATCGTCGACGCCATCGAGGAGAGCCCGGCGGTGGATCACTTGGTCGGTCGGCCGCCCGTGACGCCCAGGATCTCGCCGGTGACATAGCTGGACTCCTGCGAGGCGAAGAAGACGTACGCGGGAGCCAGCTCCGCCGGCTGGCCGGGGCGACCCGCCGGGGTGTCGGTGCCGAACTGCTTCACCTTCTCCTCGGGCATGGTGGCCGGGATCAGCGGCGTCCAGACCGGTCCGGGTGCGACCGCGTTGACCCGGATGCCCTGCTCGGCCAGGTCGGCGGCGAGGGCCTTGGTGAAGTTGGCGATACCGGCCTTGGTGGTGGCGTAGTCCAGCAACTGCGGTGACGGGTCGAACGCCTGGATCGACGCCGTGTTGATGATCGCCGCGCCTTCGGTCAGGTGTGGGATGGCGGCCTTGCAGAGCCAGAACATCGCGTACAGGTTGGTCTTGAGCACCCGGTCGAACTGCTCGGTGCTGATCCCGAGGATGCCCTTGTCCTGCGACATCTGGTACGCCGCGTTGTTGACGAGGATGTCGAGGCCGCCCAGGTCGCGCACCGCCCGATCGACCAACTCCTGGCAGTGCGCCTCGTCGGTGATGTCACCGCGTACCGCGACGCCCCGCCGGCCGGCGTCCTCGACCAGCCGGATGGTCTCCTGGGCGTCGGCGTCCTCCTCCTCGCTGAGATACGAGATGAGTACGTCCGCGCCCTCCCGGGCGAAGGCGAGCGCGACCGCTCGGCCGATCCCCGAGTCACCGCCGGTGATCAGCGCCCGCTTGCCGTCGAGTTTGCCGCTGCCCCGGTACGACTCTTCCCCGTGGTCCGGTTTCGGGGTCATGTCCCCGGTCGAGCCGGGCGGCGACTGCTGCTGGGTGTGCTGGTCGCTCACGGACATCTCCTCGTGCTGCACGGAAGCGGGTTCCTACCGCCCTACCCTGCGGTCGCCTGCGGAAACCGCAGTAACGGTCGGGGCTGCCGTGGCGGGAGTGCCCCCTGGTGGTTATGGTGCGCGAGGCACCCACGAGGCGCCTCCACCCCCATGGAAAGGCACGTCATGACCTCTCCTTCCGGCCCGTCGCGTCGTCAGGTGCTCGTCGCCGCCGCGGCGGCGGCGACCGCCCCGCTGATCGCCGCCGCGCCCGCGCAGGCGGCCGGCGCAGCCCGGTCACGCACCTGGGACCTCACCCTCCTGGGCACGTCGGACACCCACGGCAACGTCTACAACTGGGATTACTACCGCGACGCCGAGTACGACGACAGCAAGCAGAACGACATCGGCGTCGCGAAGCTGGCGACCCTGATCAACCAGATCCGTCGGGAGCGGCGCGGCAAGGCGACGCTGGTGCTCGACGCCGGCGACACCATCCAGGGCACGCCGCTGGCCACGTACTACGCCAAGCAGGAGCCGATCACCGCCACCGGGGAGAAGCACCCGATGGCCCGGGCAATGAACATCATCGACTACGACGCGGTGACGCTGGGCAACCACGAGTTCAACTATGGTCTGCCGCTGCTGGACCTGTGGATCCGTCAGCTCGGCTTCCCGGCGCTCGCCGCGAACGCGGTCAACGCGAAGACCGGCAAGCCGGCCTTCCTGCCGTACGTCATCAAGAAGGTCTCCCTCGGTTTCGCCGCGCCGACCCTGCGGGTCGGCATCCTGGGGCTGACCAATCCCGGCGTGGCCATCTGGGACAAGGGCAACGTCGAGGGCCGGCTGCGGTTCGACGACATGATCGCCACCGCGGCGAAGTACGTGCCGATCATGCGGGCTCGCGGCGCGGACATCGTGCTGATCTCGGCGCACGGCGGGGACAGCGGCACCTCCAGCTACGGCCCGGAGCTGCCCAACGAGAACCCCACCGCGCTGATCGCCCAGCAGGTGCCGGGGATCGACGCGATCCTTTTCGGTCACGCGCACAACGAGGTCGTGGAGAAGTTCGTCACCAACGAGCGGACGGGCGCGCAGGTGCTGCTCTCCGAGCCGTCGAAGTGGGGCCAGCGGCTCACCCGGATGGACTTCACCCTCGCCCGTGAGCGCGGCCGGTGGACGATCACCAAGAAGGCCGCGTCCATGCTGAACACCAACACGGTGGTGGAGGACCCGAAGGTGCTCGCCGCCGTGCGGGCCCAGCACCAGAAGACCGTGGCGTACGTCAACCAGGTCGTCGCCCAGTCCACGGTCGAGTTGTCGGCGGCGGAGTCGCGGTACAGGGACACGCCGATCCTGGACTTCATCAATCACGTGCAGACCGAGGTGGTCGGCGCGGCGCTGGCCGGCAGCGCGTACGCGGACCTGCCGGTGCTGTCGATCGCGGCGCCGTTCAGCCGTACCGCGGTCTTCCCCGCCGGTGACGTCAAGATCCGTGACGTGGCCGGCCTGTACGTGTTCGACAACACCCTTGAGGCGGTCGTGCTCAGCGGCGCCGAGGTGCGCGCGTACCTGGAGTACTCGGCGAAGTACTTCCGCACCCTCGCGCCGGGTGCCACGGTCGACCCGGAGCAGATCAGCGATCCAGCGGTGCCGGACTACAACTACGACGTCGTCTCCGGCCTGGACTACGACATCGACATCTCCAAGCCGGTGGGGCAGCGGATCACCCGGCTCGTACTGCCCGGCACCGACACTCCGGTGGCCGACAACGCGCAGTTCGTGGTGGCGGTGAACAACTACCGGCGCAGCGGCGGCGGCAACTTCCCCGGCATCGTGAAGACCCAGGTCTACAACGCGCAGCAGGAGATCCGTCAGCTGCTCATCGACTGGGCGCAGGCCAAGGGGACGATCGACCCGGCCGACTTCTTCCAGCCCAACTGGCGGCTGGTCCGCGAGGGCGTGCCGGTCTTCTGACCTCAGCGCGACGCGGACGGGCCGTGGGTGGTGACACCCGCGGCCCGTTGCGCGTTCTCAGCCCTGCACATTCCAGCGGACCGGGTCCTCGGCCTTCTCCGGCCGGTCGCGCCCGGGATCGGTCTCGGTCAGGGCGACCCGCTCGTCGGGACGGACAGCGGGCGGCAACTCCCCGAACCGTACGTGGCGCAGGAACGCGTACTCGTCATCGGTGAACGGCTGCTCGGCCATCGGCACCTCCTGCTGCTCCCCGCCATTGTCCGGCGACCGGGCCACCCCGCACCAGCAGTCTGCTCGACGTTTGGGTCGGGGCGCTCACACCGCGTAGAGCATCCTAGGATCCTGGGTGAAAGGCGACGGGCCTGCGCGGGTCGGGTAGCCGGTCGAGCAGCGCGAGGGCTGCCCGAATGGGCCGGCGGTGCAGCATTTCGTCGAAGCTCGCCCGGCCCTGACAGAACTGGACGAACATCCGCCAGCCCGGCGGGGTCGCCAACAGGGCGTGGAACACGTCCGGGCGGCGGGTGAAAACGTCGAGCAGCCGGAACCCCGCCCGCATCTCCGGCACCAGGCGCTCGGCGACCGCCCGCTCGTACCCGGCCAGATCACCGCCGGCAACCGCCGCACCGGCCAGCCCACCGGAGCGCAACGCGAAGCTGATGCCCTCCCGGCTCCACGGCTCCAGCAGCCCCGCCGCATCCCCCACGACCAGCACCCGGCCGGTGCGCAACGGCGAATCCTCCGTACGACAGCGGGTCAGGTGACCGGAGTCGTGCTCCGCCGGCAACCCGGTCAACCCCAACCGGTCGACGAACCGCCGCAGGTAGTCCCGGGTCCCCTCCCCCGCGCCCCGAGCCGCGATCACGCCAACGGTCAACCGGTCGCCCTTGGGAAAGACCCAGGCGTACGAGCCCGGCATCGCACCCCAGTCCAGCAGCAGCCGCCCTCGCCAGCGCTCCTGCTCCACTGGCGGCACCGGAACCTCCAGCTCCAGACCCAGGTCCACCTGCCGGTACCGAACCCCCACGTGCCGGGCGGTCACTCCCGAGGAGCCGTCCGCCCCGATCACCGCGCGGGCCGCGATCGTCGTACCGTCAGCCAGCCGCAGGCGTACCCCCTCAAGGTCCTGCTCGATCGCACGGACACCGACCCGCTCACGCATCTGCGCGCCGGCGGCCACCGCCGCCGCGCGCAGCCGGTCGTCGAACTCCTCACGACGCACCATGGTCACCACTGGACCGTCGTTGCGGCGGGTGAACTCCCGGCGGCCGTCACGGGTGAACGTGACCCGGTCCACCCGGTCGTGTGCGGGCACCTCGATCCGATCCTGAACGGCCGCCAGGGAGGTGCCGATCAGGCCACCGCCGCAGGTCTTGTACCGCGGATGCGCGGCCCGCTCGACAACCAGGGTGCGGACACCAGCGCGGGCGGCGGCGTGTGCCGCCGAGAGCCCGGCGGGGCCGGCGCCGACGACGACGAGATCCCAGACGATCACGGAAGCAGCCTAGGGCACCACCGGACAGCACAGCGGTTCCCGCGCACCGTCCCGACCGCCCGATCGGGTGCGCATCTTCGGTCAGCAAGGGGGTAAACGGCGCAGGGCAACCGCCACCGCGATGGCGGACGAGCGAAGGAGGAAACCATGCAGCAGGTGCAACTGTCGGAGGCCGAGCAACGGGTGTACCAGGCGGTCACCACCCTTGAGGCGCGCGGGCAGGTGCCGTACCCGGACCTGATCGCCGAGGAGTCCGGGCTGACCGGAGAGCAGGTGGGCAGCCCACTGCACCTGCTCACCGAGAAGGGCCTGCTGCACCGCGAGGACTCGCCGATGGCGGGCCTCGACTTCGGTCCCCGGTTCTGCGCCCGCCAGATGGCGTGACCCGCGGAGCCATCCGAGACGATTCGCCCCCCGGTGACCCGGGTAGCGGTCAGCAATGCGTGATCGACGGTCAACGGGGGGCACGATGAGTGCGGCGCAAACGCCGCAGCCAGTGGACGCGGCCGAGAATCGGCGACGCTGGCAGGCCGTCGGCGTCGGGTTGGTCGCCGCGTTCATGACGCTGCTCGACGTGAGCATCGTCAACGTCGCGGTGCCGTCCATCGACCGGGCGCTGCACGCCTCGCCGAGCGACCTCCAGTGGATCCTCTCCGGGTACGCGCTCACCTTCGGTCTGGCGCTGGTGCCCGCCGGGCGCTTCGGCGACGCCCGTGGGCGGCGCAACGCGTTCGTCTTCGGCATCGCACTGTTCACCGTGACCAGCGCGCTCGCCGGCCTCGCCACCTCCCCGACGTGGCTGGTCGCCGCCCGACTGCTTCAGGGCGCCGCCGCCGGCATCGTCAACCCGCAGGTCATCGGGCTCATCCAGCAGCTGTTCCGGGGGCCGGAACGGGCCCGCCCGTTCGGGCTGCTCGGCGCCACCATCGGAATCTCCACCGCCGTCGGCCCACTGATCGGCGGGCTCCTCATCGCCGTCGGCGGCGAGGAACACGGGTGGCGCTGGGTCTTCTTCGTCAACGTGCCGGTCGGCATCCTCGCGGCGTTCCTCGGCTGGCGGCTGCTGCCCAACCGCCCCAAGGGGCAACCGGACCCGCGCCGACTCGACCCGGTCGGCGTGCTGCTGCTCGGTGTGGGCGTGGTCCTGGTCCTGCTGCCACTGGTGCAGGAGCAGCAGTGGCGGACCCCGTGGAAGTGGGCACTCATTCCGGCCGGTCTCGCGGTGCTGCTCGCCTTCGGGCTGTGGGAGCGATGGTACGCACGGCACCGCGAACCGCTGTTCGACCTACGGCTGTTCACCTTCCAGTCGTACACGCTGGGGTCGCTCATCGCGCTTGTCTACTTCGGTGGCTTCACCGCGATCTTCTTCATCTTCACCCTGTTCCTGCAGAACGGCCTCGGCTACAGCGCACTCGTCGCCGGCCTGGCCATCACACCGTTCGCCCTCGGCTCGGCCGCCGCCTCCGTGCTGGGCGGACGGATCGTCAACCGCTTCGGCCGGCCACTGGTGGCCATCGGCCTGCTCGCCGTGGTGGTCGGCTTGGCGGGAACGGTGATCGCGCTGCACCTCGCGCCGGACGCCCCAGCGCCCTGGGTCACCGCCGGCCCACTGCTCGTCGCTGGCATCGGCAGCGGGCTGGTGATCGCCCCCAATCAGACGCTCACCCTCGCCGAGGTGCCGGTAGAGCAGGCGGGCAGTGGCGCGGGCATGCTCCAGACCGGTCAGCGGATCGGAGCCGCAGCCGGCATCGCGGCCGTCGGCTCGGTGTTCTTCTCGTCGCTGTCCGACAGCCGCGGCAACTGGACCAGCGCCTTCGAACGGTCCCTCATGCTGGCCACCGGCATCATCGCGCTCGCGCTGATCGCCGCGCTGATCGATATCCGCCGCACACACAACCACGGCAAGACCTGACAACCCCAGGGGTACGCCGCCAGCACGGTCGCCGGACATGCCGCTGGCCGGCACCCCGGGTTGGGGTGCCGGCCAGCGGGTCTAGTTCGGTGGGTCAGCTGTTCCAGTGCTGGCCGACCAGGTCGGTGGCCTGCTGCTCCCACTGGGCGTACGCATCCGGGTAGGCCGAGACCTGCACGGTCTGCGCGGCGACGGTCAGGGGCATGTCCTGCCACCCGTCGACCTGCTTCAGGCCCTTGAGGAACGCGGCCGTCGAGTAGGCGGGGTCGGTGATCTGCTCCGGCGTGCCCCAACCACTGGTCGGACGCTGCTGGAACAGACCCAACGAGTCATGGTCATTCTTGTCGCCGAGGTGGCCCAGGTTCTCCAGCTTCGACTCCTGCAGGCTCGTGGCGATGGAGATGACCGCGGCCCGCTCCGGCAGACCGGCCTTCTTCGTCGCCGCGATGATGGCCTTGACGTTGGTGGTCTGCTCGTCGTTCAGGGTGATCCGGGACTGGTCACCCTGCGGCTTGGCCGTCTGCACCGCGACCGCTACCGGCTTGGTATCGACCGGGTTGGCGTGGGCGGC
>NZ_JBEXEV010000064.1:0-10972 GCF_040606435.1 Micromonospora sp. NPDC005413 | reverse complement strand
CGAACGGCGCGGTGATGTTGCACAGCTGCACTTCGAGCAGCTCGACCGGGTCGACCTCGTGCACCCGCTGGACCCAGCTGTTGACCGAGTCGAGGGGCGGCGGGGCGCGCGGGGTTATGGGGTTAGGCGGTGTAGGTCTCGGGGGAAGGCGGTGACTTCCCGGATGTTGGCCGCGCCCACCAGGCGGGCCACGAAGCGTTCCAGCCCGATGGCGAAGCCTCCGTGTGGCGGCATGCCGTGCCGGAACGCGTCCAGGTACCCGGCGTACGGCTCGACCGGCTCGCCCCGCGCGGCCAGCGCCGCCAGGTAGTCGGCGTGCCGGTGCAGCCGCTGCCCGCCGGTGACCAGCTCAAGACCACGGAAGAGCAGGTCAAAACCGTTCGAGTACGCGGGCCGCGCCGGGTCCGGGTGGGTGTAGAACGGCCGCTTCGCCATGGGATAGCCGGTGACGAAGAGGAAGTCCGACCCGTGTTCGCGCAGGGCCCACTCCCCCAGTGCCCGTTCGTGGGCGGGCGCGAGGTCCGGCTCGTCGGCGGGCGCGCCGGCGATCGTGAGCGCCTCGGTGAAGTGCACCGCCGGGATCTCCGCCGGGACCTCCGGCGGCGTTACGCCGAGCGTCGCGAGCGCACCTGCGGCCCGCTCGCCGACGGTGCCCAGCATTCCGGCCAGGGTGTCGCGCAGCACGCGCATCACGTCGCGATGGTCGACGACGAAGCCCAGCTCCGCATCGAGCGACGTGTACTGCGCGAGGTGTCGGACGGTGTCGTGCGGCTCGGCCCGGAAGACCGGCCCCACCTCGTAGACACGTTCGAAGACACCGACCATCAGCTGCTTGTAGAACTGCGGCGACTGGGCCAGGTACGCGGGCCCGCCGAACCAGTCCAGCGCGAACACGTTCGCCCCGCTCTCGGTGGAGGAGCTGACCACCTTCGGGGTGTGGATCTCCACGAAGTCGTGGGCGTCGAGCGCGGCCCGGAAGCCGGCCACCGCCGCCGCCGAGATCCGCAGCGCGGCCGACCGGGTGGGGTGCCGCAGCGCGGTCGGTGCGTTGTCGAGCTGGGTGGGCAGGCTCGCGGTGAGCGCGGGCCGGTACAGGTCGAACGGTGGCGGCACGGCGGGCGGCCCGAGTGGACGTACCGTCGGGTCGGTCAGCTCGACCCCGGCGGGCGCGGTTGCCAGCGCGGCCTTGGACGTGCCGTAGCTGTCCCGCGCGGTGACCGTCCCGGTGACCTCGACGACCGTCTCCTCGGTGAGTTTCTCCAGCTCGGCACGGACGGCCGGGTCGGTGACGACCACCTGGGTGAGGCCAGCGGCGTCCCGCACGATCAGGAAGGCCACCGACTTGAGCATTCGGCGGCGGTGCACCCAGCCGGCGATCCGCACGGTCGCGCCGATGTGGGCGGGCAGGTGGTGGGACAGGGTTCGTTGCATGGCGGGCTGCTCCTCGGTCGATCGCCACGCCGTCGCCGCCCTGGGGTGGCGAAGCGTCGCATCAGCCCCAGGGAGGTGTGGGCGAGCGGGAACCTCGCGGTGCCACCACACCTTCGCCCCCGCCGAAGCGGGAGCCTCGTTCGTCGCCTGATGACCGGGGCCAGCCGGGCGGGCTCTACTGGGCACGGGGTGACCCGCAACCGTTCTTCCCGCAGCTCAGGAGGGTCTTCGCGCACCGGCACCAGACCGCCTCTCAGCACCGGCGGCTCTCTGCACTGGCGGGTCGGGGCGCTACTCGGCTCCGTCGTCGCTGTTGGCGGTGACCGTAGCACCGGCACCCGCGCGTGTGACGCCCATTTTCGGCAGGCCGGTGTCGGGCGTCACAACATCTGCGGCGTGACGCCGGTCGCCTGGCGTACATAGACACCTGCCGTCGGGCGTAGGCTCGTTTTCGTGACGATCGAGCACTCCGCGCCGACGACCGGCCAGGCAGCGAGCACCGCAACGGCCGCCCCCGAGGGGCGTCGCCTGCTGCGGATCGAGGCGCGCAACGCCGAGACGCCGATCGAGCGCAAACCGCCATGGATCAAGGTCAAGGCCAAGATGGGGCCGGAGTACACCCAGCTACGCGGGCTCGTCTCACGCGAAGGGCTGCACACCGTCTGCCAGGAGGCCGGCTGCCCCAACATCTACGAGTGCTGGGAAGACCGCGAGGCCACCTTCCTCATCGGTGGCGACCAGTGCACCCGGCGCTGCGACTTCTGCCAGATCGACACCGGCAAGCCGGCCGAGTTCGACGCCGACGAGCCCCGCCGGGTCGCCGAGTCGGTGGTCTCGATGGGGCTGCGCTACGCCACCATCACCGGCGTCGCCCGTGACGACCTGCCCGACGGCGGCGCCTGGTTGTACGCCGAGACCGTCCGGCAGATCCACGCCCTGCAGCCCGGCTGCGGCGTCGAGCTGCTGATCCCGGACTTCAACGCCGTCCCCGAGCAGTTGGCCGAGGTCTTCGGCTCCCGCCCGGAGGTGCTGGCCCACAACGTGGAGACCGTGCCGCGCATCTTCAAGCGCATCCGGCCGGCGTTCCGCTACGACCGCTCCCTGGACGTGATCCGGCAGGCCCGCGCCGACGGCCTGGTCACCAAGAGCAACCTGATCCTGGGCATGGGCGAGGAGCGGGTCGAGGTCTCGCAGGCGCTACGCGACCTGCACGAGGCCGGCTGCGAGCTGATCACCATCACTCAGTACCTGCGCCCCTCCACCCGGCACCACCCGGTGACCCGTTGGGTCAAGCCGGAGGAGTTCGTGGAGCTGCGCGAGGAGGCCGAGGAGATCGGCTTCGCCGGGGTGATGAGCGGGCCACTGGTGCGCTCGTCGTACCGGGCCGGTCGGCTCTACCAGCAGGCCCGCGCCGCCCGCGCCGCCACCTCGGTCGCCACCGCCGGCTGACACCGCCGGCAGCGCCGCACGGGCCGTTCGGCGTCCGGATGCCATGATCGTGTGGTGACCGTCGGTGTACGCCAGCAGCCGCGCGGCGCGGGCTCCCCGCGCCCGCGGCCCAGCACGCGTCCCGGGTTGGTCGGCTGGCTCACCGGGTTGGCCGTGCTCGCCGGGGTGGGTTACCGCCTCTGGCTGCTGGGGCACGCCGCGCCACCGACGAACAGCGACGAGGCCACCATGGGGTTGGCCGCGCTGCACATCGCCCGGGGTGAGGGATTCCCGGTCTGGTTCTACGGCCAGCAGTACATGGGAACGCTGGAGGCGTACCTGGCCGCGCCGGTGTTCGCCCTGGCCGGAGGGCCGTCGCTGTTCGGTCTGCGGCTGCCCACGCTGGCGCTGTACGTGCTGTTCCTGCTGCTGGCCTGGCGGTTGACGCTGCGGCTGACCGGGGACCGGTGGTTCGGTTTGCTGGTGGTGGCGCTGCTGGCCCTCGGCTCCGACCGGCTGATCAAGAACCAGTTGATCGCGGGCGGCGGCTATCCCGAGATGAACGCGGCCGGAGTGGCACTGGCCGTGCTCGCCGTGGATCTGGCCAGCGGGCGGCCGGGGTGGCGGCTGGCGCGCTGGGCGGCCTGGGGTTTCCTGGCCGGCCTGATGCTCTGGGTCGACCCGCTCGTGCTGCCGTACGTCGTGGCGACCGGGGCGGTGCTCGTCGGGTTCTGCCACCGGGAGCTGCGGGGGGCGGCCGGGGCGCTGCTCGGGGCGGCCGCCGTGCTGGGGGCGGCCCCGCTGCTGCTGCACAGCCTGGTCAACGGACGGAACCCGCTGCACGCGGTGCTCGCCGCCAGTGGTGCGAACGCGACCGCGGGCTGGGCGGACCGGCTGCACGGCGGCCTGCTGCTCGGCCCGCCGCTGGGCATGGGCTTCTGCGCTCCCGGGCAGTGCGCCACCTGGCAGCTGTGGTGGGCGCTCGCCCTGCCGGTGCTGCTGGTCGCCGCCGCCGTCACGGCTTGGCGGGCGATGCGCCGACCGCCCGCCTCTCCAGCCGACCCCGCCTCTCCAGCCGACCGCGCCTCTCCAGCCGATCCCGCCGGCCCGGTGGATCTGTCGCCCCGGGTGGCGGCGGCGGTCCGGCTGGCGCTCGTGCTGGCGGCGGTGGCCACCCTCGGCGCGTACACCGTGAGCAGTGCCGCCGGGCTGACCCCCGTGGAGAGTTCCCGCTATCTGTCCTGCCTGCTCATCTCTCTGCCGGCGCTGCTCTGGCCGGTGTGGACAGTGGCCCGGCACGGACTGCGCCCGTCGACGACCGACCGGCGCGGTGTCGGGTCCACGCTGGCCCGACCGGTCGCGCTGGTCGTGCTCGTCGCCACGCTGGGCACCGCCGCCCATGCCACCTGGCAGGCGGCGCAGACCGCCCCGGCGACCCGGGCCGCCGAAGCCCGGCACGCCGAGCTGGTGAGCACGCTGCGCCAGCTCGGCGTACGGCACGTCCGCGCCGGCTACTGGACCTGCAACCGGCTCACCTTCGCCAGTGCGGAGGACGTGGTCTGCGCCGTCGTCGACGACACGCTGCGCCCCGGCTTCGACCGCTACCCCGCGTACCGGCGGGAGGTGGAGCGCTCGGCGGCGCCGGCCTGGGTCGCGCCGGCCGGATCGCCGCTGGCGGCCCGGCTCGACGAGCGACTACGCGCGGCCCCGGGCAGCCTGGCCCTTGTCACGATCGACGGCTGGCGGATCTACCTGCCGGGGTGATCTCGTCAGTCAGTGGGGTTCGGTGAGCAGGCCCAGGCGGTGGGCCAGGGCAGCGGCCTCCATCCGGTTGGTCACGGCCAACTTGGCGATGATCCGGGAGACGTGCACGCTGGCCGTCTTCGGGGAGATGAACAGCCGCTCGGCGATCCGGCTGTTGCTGTGTCCCTCGGCGACCAGCCGCAGCACCTCCCGTTCCCGGGAGGTCAGCAGGTCGGCACCGGGCCCGGCCTGACCCGTCGCGCGCAGGCCGACCCGTCGTGCCAGGGTTGCGGCCGTCTCGGCCAGCGGCGGCGCACCCAGCCGCCGGGCGATCTCCGCGGCCTCGGTGACCGCGGCCGACACCTCGTCCCGCTCGCCCGCGGCGGCGGCTGCCTCGGCCAACGCCACCAACGCCCGGCCGAGTGAGTACGGCTGCCCGTCGGCACGCCACGCGTCCACCGCCGCCCGCCACGCCGGCAGCACCTGGTCACCGGCCGCCAGCAGGGCGGTGACCTGGGCGGCGTGCGCCCGGGCGGCTGGGTGGCGGGCCGGCAGGTCGGCGGCGAGCGCGGCGACGGCCGTGGCCAGTTCCTGGTCACCCAGCCGGGCGGCGGTACGAGCGACGGCGCTGAGCACCGGCCAGCCCTCGCGGGGCAGCTGCGGCAGCCACTCGTCGGCCACCGCGGCGCGGGCCGCCCGAACCGCCTCGACCTTGTCGTCGGCGGCCAGCGCCGCCTCGATCCCCAGCTCGTGCAGGGGCAGCCGGTGGTTCGGCCACAGGTAGGGCCGGCCAAGGAAGGCCAGCGCCCGGCCGACCAGCTCGTCGGCGCCCGGGTGGGCACGGGCCAGCCGCAGCCCGGCGCCCAACTGGAGCCAGTGCAGCCCGGTGACGCCGGACAGGTCGATCCGGGCGGCCTCCGCGCACACCGCCTCGGCCTCATCCCACCGGCCCAGCGCGATCAGCGCCTCGGCCCGGTTGGACAGCAGGTACGCCCCGGTCGAGCGGCTGATTCCCACCCGCCGCGCCTCGGCCACCCCGGCCTCGGCGGCCTCGGCGGACTCGGCGTAGCGACCCAGCTCGCAGAGCAGGTCCGACCGGAAAACCTTGGCGAGCACCAGGGCCGGGGTGTCCCCGGCCGCACGGGCGACGGCCTCGGCCCGGCCCAGCTCGGCCAGCCCACGCTCCAGGTCCCGCTCGTGGTGGCAGAGCAGGGCGATCCGGGTCGGCAGCAGGACCAGCTCCTCGCCGAGCGCCTCGGCGTCCACACTCGCCTCGGCGGCCACCCGGGCCGCCTGCTCAGGATCGATCTTGATCAGGTGGGCGGCGATGTCGGCGAGCAGCCGGACCCGCTCCACGCCGGGCGGGCCGCCGGCCGCCAGCCGGTACGCCTCACCCAGCTCCCGGCTGCCGTCGCTCTTGCCGAGCAACGCCAGCAGCCGGCCCCGCTGGTCCAACAGGCGGGCGGCGCGCAGCGGCGTGGCGTCGGCGTCCACTTCGGCCAGCCCGGCCCGCGTCAACGTGATGGCCCGGCTGAAGTCGCCGGCCGTGACGGCGGCGCCCAGGGTCTGCTCCAGCAGCGCCAGGTGGTCCATGCCGAGCAGGTCGGCGGCGTCGGGCACCAGCTCCCACAGCTCCAGCACCCGTTCCAGCAGCCGGCGCTGCTCGGCGTAGGCGTACCGGTCGGCGGCGGCGCAGGCCGCGACCCGCGCGGCGACCAGGGCGCGCGGGTGGTCATGCGCGGCGTACCAGTGGTGGGCGATCTCGGCCGGGGCGCGGCCGGCGGCCACCAGGTGCGGCTGGGCCTCGATCGCGGCGGCGAACCGGGCGTGCAGCCGGGCGTGCTCGCCGGGCAGCAGCTCGTCGTGCACGGCCTCGCGGACCAGCGCGTGCCGGAACTCGTAGTCGCCGTCCGGGTCGGCCACCACCAGTTGGGCGGCGACGGCGGCGCGCAGTGCGTCCTCCAACTCGGCCTCGGGCAGCCCGGCGACCTCGGCGATCAGATCGTGGGCGAACCGGGTGCCACCGGCCGCGGCCATCCGCAGCACCCGCTGGGCCGGGTCGGGCAGCCGATCCACCCGGGCCAGCAGCAGGTCGCGCAGCGTCTCGGGCAGCGCCGCGCAGCC
Source organism: Micromonospora sp. NPDC005413 (assembly GCF_040606435.1). Taxonomy (NCBI): domain Bacteria; kingdom Bacillati; phylum Actinomycetota; class Actinomycetes; order Micromonosporales; family Micromonosporaceae; genus Micromonospora; species Micromonospora sp. NPDC005413. The sequence goes on along the minus strand of NZ_JBEXEV010000064.1, from coordinate 4,246 downwards.
GAGCGGGTCGCCGGCGACGGCCAGCTCCTCGATGAAGAACGGATTGCCCTGGGTACGGTCGTGGATGTCGTCGACGGCGCGCGGGGCCGGCTCGGCGCCGAGCAGGTCGGCGAGGATCGCGCCGGTGCCGTTGCGGTCCAGCCGCCCCAGCTCGAACCGCTCGACAGCGCGCGCCCGGTCCAGCTCGGCCAGGAACGGGCGCAGCGGATGGCCGCGCTGCAACTCGTCAGTGCGGTAGGTGCAGACCAGCAGCAGCCTGCCCGGCCGGGCCGCCCGGACCAGAAAGCCGATCAGGTCCCGGGTGGAGCGGTCCGCCCAGTGCAGGTCCTCGATCACCAGCACCAGCGGCCGGGCGTCGGCGAGCCGCTGGAACAGCTCGGCGACCAGGTCGAACAGGTATCCGCGGGGGGCGTCGGTCAGTGGGCCGGTGCTCGGCGCGGCCAGCGTCGCCGACGCGCGGCCCAGCTCCGGCAGCAGCCGGGCGAACTCCGCCTCGTAGCCGGCGAACACCGCGGGGCCGTCGGCGCGCAGCACCGCGCGCAGGGCAGCGGCGAACGGGGCGAACGGCAGGCCCGCCTCGCCCAACTCCAGGCACTGGCCGACCAGCACCCGGGCCCCACCGCCGGTGGCCCAGCCGGCGAACTCCTCCAGCAGTCGGGTCTTGCCCACACCCGCCTCACCACCGACCAGCACGGTGGCCGGCTCGCCAGTGCGAGCCCGGCCCAGGGCGTCCCGCAGCCCCGCGATCTCGCGCTGGCGGCCGATGAGGACGGAACTGGCGGCACGTACGGTCACGGGACCGAGCATGCCATGAACGGCCGAGTCACCGGCCAGGCCGATCCTCCACCGGGCCACCGGTGGGGCAGCTGCCCCCGGGCCGCCCCGACCCGGCGGCGAGGCGGCTGACCCGCTCCCGCCCCGACCGGCGGGCGGGACGGGCTCCACCTGGTCGGTCGGGGCGAGCGGGGCGGGCGCGGTCACCGGCGGTCGTCGCCGGTGCGGCCAGCCGGCTGGCGGCGGCCCAACCAGGTGCGGCCGGTGCCGCGCGACACCGAGCGGGCGAGCCGTTCCGCTGCCACCTCGGCGCGCAGCTCAGCGGCGTGCGTACGGTGCAGGTAGAGCAGGAAGTCTGCGTCGTTGCCGAACATGTCGGGCTCCTTCGTGGCGTCGTCGTCTTCTGTTGACGACTCTTCGCGCGAAGGCCCCACCCGGGCATGGGGACAGCGCCTCATCTTCCCGGGCGCCACCCTCCTTACCCGCCCGGTCCGGACGCTTACGGCGACGTAAGGTACTCAGCTGCGTCGGGACCCGGACGCGGATCAACGGGGCCGACGGCGACCACTAGACTCTGCGGCATGGCAAAGCCCCAGGAGAAGGTCTCGTTCGGCCAGCGGCTGAAGCAGATCGGGATGGTGTTCCAGTTCACCGCCAAGCAGGACCGGTGGTTCGCGCCGCTGGTCGCCGCCGCGGTGCTGCTCCCGCTCGCCCTCACCGTGGTCGCGGTCATCTTCTGGGGCTGGATCTGGCTGCCACTGGGCATCCTGTTCATCCTGCTCGCGGTGCTGATCGTGCTCAACCTGCGGTCCAACAAGGCGATGATGAACGCCGCCGAGGGGCAGCCCGGCGCGGCGGCGCAGATCATGGAGAACATGCGCGGCGACTGGCGGGTGACCCCGGCGGTCAGCTCGACCACCCAGATGGACATGGTCCACCTGGTGATCGGCCGCCCGGGCGTGATCCTGCTGGCCGAGGGCAACCCGCAGCGGGTGCGCGGCCTGCTCGGGCAGGAGAAGCGGCGGCTGTCCAAGGTGATCGGCTCCGCCCCCCTGCACGACTACGTGATCGGGCAGGACGAGGGCGAGCTGCCGATCCGCAAGCTGCGGACGACGCTGCTGCGTCTGCCCCGCGCGCTCTCCGGCAAGGACGTCAACTCCTTGGACAAGCGACTCAAGGCACTCACCGCCCGGCCGCAGATGCCCAAGGGCGCGATTCCGAAGAACATGCGGCCGCCGGGCGCCTCCCGCCAGTCGCGGGGCCGCTGACCCCTTTTCGCGTACGCCTGGAAAGAGCCGGACCCCGTGCGGGTCCGGCTCTTCTCGTTGGTGGTGGGTTCAGCCGCGCGGTGCGTCGACGATGACCGAGTCGGCGAGCCGGTCGTGCAGGCCACGACGGTGCTCGTCCATGATCAGCGCGGGGACGACGAGGGCCAGCAGCAGACCCCGGATCAGCCCCCGGAGCACCCCGATCCGGCCACCGTCGTGCCAGTTCACGCAGCGGACCTTCGTGACGTACATGCCCGGCGTCTGGGCGAACAGGCCGAGGAAGATGCCGTACACCAGCACCAGGACCAGCACCGGCGCCCAGCCGTCGCGCACCGGGTCGGCGAAGAAGTTGGACACCAGCAGGCAGAGCACCCAGTCGATGATCAGCGCCCCGAACCGCCGACCGAGGCTCGGCGGGGTGAAGGTGGGGTCGGTGGCCGGCGCTGCCGGGGAGTGCGGATTGGTCACAGCGGTCAAGGGTATCCGCGCCGAGATGAGGGCTCGCCGGGTGCCGCCACCACTGTGTGCCGAATCGGGCCAAAGGGATCAGATGCCATAGACTGGCACAGCCGGTGCGGCCTTCGCGGCGGGCCGAGGCGTGAATATGAGCGTCGCTGACGCTCCGCGAGGGACGTAACACGGCAGAAACAACGGAGACACGGCCGGGCAACCGCTTGGCCATAGCGTCGCCAGAAGCCTAGCCACCCCGTGGACGTGCCAGGAGGATGTGTGTTCGCCAATCCCGAGGAACTGCTGCGATACCTCAAGAACGAGGACGTGAAGTTCGTCGACGTACGTTTCTGTGACCTGCCCGGCGTGATGCAGCACTTCAACCTGCCGGTCGAGTCCGTCAACGACGACCTCTTCACCGACGGCCTCGCGTTCGACGGTTCGTCGATCCGCGGTTTCCAGGCGATCCACGAGTCGGACATGCTCCTGCTCCCGGACGTCGCCACCGCGTTCATCGACCCGTTCCGCGCGCAGAAGACGCTCGCGCTCAACTTCTTCATCCACGACCCGTTCACCCGCGAGGCCTACAGCCGCGACCCGCGCAACGTGGCGAAGAAGGCCGAGGCGTACCTGGCGGCGAGCGGCATCGCCGACACCGCCTACTTCGGCGCCGAGGCGGAGTTCTACATCTTCGACTCGATCCGCCACGAGACCTCGGCGCACCAGTCGTTCTACTACATCGACTCGATCGAGGGCGCCTGGAACACCGGCCGCGAGGAGCCGGGCGGCAACCGCGGCTACAAGACCGCGTACAAGGGCGGCTACTTCCCGGTGCCGCCGGTCGACCACTACGCCGACCTGCGCGACTCGATCGTGCGCCGGCTCGTCGACAGCGGCTTCAACGTGGAGCGCTCGCACCACGAGGTGGGCACCGCCGGCCAGTCCGAGATCAACTACCGGTTCTCGACCCTGCTGCACGCCGGTGACCAGCTCCAGCTCTTCAAGTACATCGTGAAGAACGAGGCCTGGGCCAACGGCAAGACGGCGACCTTCATGCCCAAGCCGCTGTTCGGCGACAACGGTTCCGGCATGCACACCCACCAGAGCCTCTGGCTCAACGGTGAGCCGCTCTTCTACGACGAGACCGGCTACGCGGGCCTGTCCGACATGGCCCGCTGGTACATCGGCGGCCTGCTGCACCACGCGCCGTCGCTGCTGGCCTTCACCAACCCGACGGTCAACTCGTACCGCCGCCTGGTGCCGGGCTTCGAGGCGCCGGTCAACCTGGTCTACTCGCAGCGCAACCGCTCTGCCTGCACCCGCATCCCGGTGACCGGCAGCAACCCGAAGGCCAAGCGCGTCGAGTTCCGCGTTCCGGACCCGTCGGCCAACGTCTACCTGGCCTTCTCGGCCATGATGATGGCCGGCCTGGACGGCATCAAGAGCAAGATCGAGCCGCCGACGCCGATCGACAAGGACCTCTACGACCTCCCGCCGGAGGAGTGGGGCGACGTCAAGCAGGTGCCGGGCTCGCTGCCGGCCGTGCTCGACTCGCTCGAGGCCGACCACGACTACCTGCTCGACGGTGGCGTCTTCACCCCGGACCTGATCTCCACCTGGGTGGACTGGAAGCGCGCCAACGAGGTCGACCCGGTGCGTCTGCGCCCGACCCCGCACGAGTTCGCCATGTACTACGACTGCTGAGCTGTAGCTCCAGCACCGGCCGGGCCGGCTCCGCGATTCGCGGAGCCGTC
>NZ_JBEXEV010000063.1:0-12246 GCF_040606435.1 Micromonospora sp. NPDC005413 | reverse complement strand
GACGGCGGCACGCCCGCCCGCGCGGCGACCACGCACGGACGGCGGCACGCCCGCCCGCGCGGCGACCACGCACGGACGGCGGCACGCCCGCCCGCGCGGCGACCACGCGCGGACGGCGCATGATCAACACCATGTCGCGGAAGTGGGGGTATCCCGCCCGGCGGACACCCCTATGTCGCCGACCTGGTGTTGACCTTGGCATTCGAGCGTCGCCCCGGCGGCTTGGGCGGCATGACACGGGCAGTTTGGGGTAGTTCGGTCCCGACCCGGGCGGATGCGAGGTGTGTGATGGTCGGTTCCAGCCTGCCGAGGGGGCGCACCGTCGACGTGCCGGACGGCCGTTCCTCCACGCTCGCCGGCGTCCTGATCGGCGTCGCGATCATGGCTGCGGTGGACGAGATCGTCTTCCATCAGTTGCTGGCCTGGCACCACTTCTACGACCGGTCCACCCCGTCGGTGGCGCTGCTCTCGGACGGGCTGCTGCACGCCGCCGAGGTGATCGCCCTGGTCGGCGGGTTCTTCTGGTTCGCCGACCTGCGCCGGAGGGGCGCCCTGTCGGCCCGGCTGGCCTGGGGCGGTTTCCTGCTCGGCGCCGGAGGGTTCCAGCTCTTCGACGGGTTGATCGACCACAAGGTGCTCCGGGTGCACCAGATCCGCTACGGCGTACATCTGGTGCCGTACGACGTGGTGTGGAACGTGGCCGGCGCCGTCCTGCTGCTGGCCGGCGCCGCCGTGGTGTGGTGGGCCCGGCCCCCGACCCCGACCCGGACCCGGCCCCCGACCCCGACCCCGACCCCGACCCCGACCCCGACCCGGCCCCCGGCCCGGACCCGCCGGCCGGACGACGGCCCCCGGTGATGGCGGTCGCTGGCGGCCTATCGGGCTGGTCCGTGCCGTCGGTGTTCGGGCAGGGCGGGCACGTGGCGGACGGGTCGGGGTGGGCCGTGTCACCGGCTTTGGCGCACGGCGGGCACGTCGCGGATGGGCCGGGCTGGTTGCCGCTGCTCCCGGTCGTGTTGCTGGTGGGCGGCTATCTGCTGGCCGCCGTACGCGACCCGCGGGGCTGGGACCACCGCCGTACCGCAGCCTGGCTGGTCGGCTGCGCCCTGCTGGCGGTCGCCGTCGGGCCGCTGGGGCAACTCCCGGACGACCCGCGTGGGCACATGGCGCAGCATCTGCTGCTTGGCATGCTGGCCCCGCTCGGGCTGGTGCTCGGCGCCCCGGTGACGCTGCTGCTGCGGGTCGCCCCGCCGCCGGTACGCCGGGCGGTGGGCCGGCTGCTGCGCGCCCGCCCCCTGCACCTGCTCGCCCACCCGGTCACCGCCGCGCTGCTCAGCACCGGTGGGTTGGCGCTGGTGCTGCTCACCCCGCTGTACGCGGCGGCGGAGCGCCAACCCGCCCTGCACCACGCGCTGCACGTGCACTACCTGGCCGCCGGGTACCTCTTCGCCTGGTCACTGGCCGGTCCGGACCCGGCACCCCGACGCCCCGGGCTGGCCGTACGGGTCGGCGCGCTGATGGGCGCGGCGGCCGGCCACGCCGTGCTGGCCAAGTACCTGTACGCGCAAGCCGGAACCCTCCCGCCCGGCCTCACCGACCGAGACCCGGCGGCATTCCAGTCGGCCGCCCAACTCATGTACTACGGCGGCGACATCGCCGAGCTGCTGCTCGCCGTGGCCCTCTTCGCCACCTGGTACCACCGCCCCTTCCGGACGCGCCCACCCCGGTTGATCAAGAGGTTCGCGTCACCAAAGGACCGTTCTCTGACGCAAACCTCTTGATCAACTCGGAGGTGGGGTGGGCAGGGCGGTGCGGAGCTGGGTGAGGAAGGTGCGGGGTTCGAATTGGTTGTTCAGGGGGGTGTGGGTGGTGGGGTCCCTTTCTCTTGCGTCACTGCCAGGCGGTGAGGATCTCCTCGACCGGCTGGGCGTCCCGCTCCGGGTCCGGTGCCGGGGCCGGCCGGGCAGTCGGAGTCCGGTCGAAGCGGGGCGCCGGGGCTGGCTGGATCTCGCCGCCCACCTCCACGAAAGTGTCCCGGGCAGCGTTGTGCGGGTGCCGGTGCGCCTCGCCGGGGGCGAGCACTGGCGCGACGCAGGCGTCCAGGTCGGCGAAGACCTCCGTCCACTCGTCCCGGGTCCGTTCGGCGAACCGCTCGGTGAACCGACGGCGCAGTTCGTCCCAGCCGCTCGGGTCGTACTGGGCGGGTAGGTCCGGGTCGTCGGCGAGGTCGAGGCCGGTGAGCAGTACGGCGTAGAAGGCCGGTTCCATCGCGCCGACGGCCATGAATGCGCCGTCGGCGGTGCGGTACGTGTCGTAGAACGGTGCCCCGCCGTCGAACATGTTGCGCCCGCGCGGCGCGGCCCACAGGCCGGTGCCGAGCAGCCCGTGCAGGAATGAGGTGAGCAGCGCCGAACCGTCCACCATTGCCGCGTCGACCACCTGGCCGATGCCGGAGCGTTCCCGTTCCAGCAGTGCGGCCAGCACGCCGACGGCGAGCAGCATGCCGCCTCCGCCGAAGTCGCCGAGCAGGTTCATCGGCGCGTAGGGGCGCTCCCCGGCCCGACCCAGTGGCTCCAACGCCCCGGCGACCGCGATGTAGTCGATGTCGTGCCCGGCCCGGGCCGCCAGCGGGCCGTCCTGACCCCAGCCGGTCATCCGCGCGTACACCAGACGGGGGTTGCGGGCCTGGCAGACCTCGGGCCCGAAGCCGAGCCGCTCGGCCACCCCCGGCCGATACGCCTCGACCAGCACGTCCGCCCGCTCGACCAAGCGCAGCAGGTCCGCCACCCCGGCCGGGGATTTCAGGTCCAGCGTCGTGACCCGCCGGCCACGCTGCAACGGCCCGCCGGTCGGCGCGGCCAGCCGCCCCGCACCCGGTCCACCCGGCCGGTCCACCCGCACCACGTCCGCGCCGAGGTCGGCGAGCACCATGCAACCGAACGGTGCCGGGGCGAGGCTGGCCAACTCGACCACCCGCAGCCCGGCCAGCGGCCCACTGGACGCCGTCACGCGGCGCTCACCGGCGTGGCCTCGCTGTCCCTGGCCAAGATCGCGCTCGATCCAGGATGTAGTGGTGTGCGAAGCCATCTCATGCCACTAGATCCTTGATCGAGCACGATCATGCTGTCGGTCCGCACGGCGCGGTCGGCGACCCGCTCGGATCGGCCGCTGGCGGTTGTCATGCGGCGGCCGTCGCATCGGCGGACCGGGCGGCGGACGCGGCGAGCCGGTCGGCCAGGTCGGCGGGGGGCGTGAACCGGTCGCCGTACCGGTCGGCCAGTTCGGTGGCACGGGCCGCGAAGCCGGCCGGGCCGCCCGCGTACTGCCGGACGTAGCGGATCACCCCTCCCGTCCAGGCGGGGAAGCCGATGCCGAAGATCGAGCCGATGTTGGCGTCGGTCTCGGTCCGCAGCACGCCCTCGTCGAGGCAGCGCAGCGCGTCGAGCGCCTCGGCGAAGAGCATGCGCTCCTGCAGGTCGGTGAACGGCACGGCCCGGCCGGCGTCGGTGGTCAGGTCGGCGAGACCAGTCCACAATCGGCCCCGGGTGCCGTTGTCGTAGGAGTAGAAGCCGCGCCCGGCCGCGCGCCCCGGCCGGTCGTACGTGTCGACCAGCTCATCGACGAGCCGGTGTGCCGGCAGCGGCAGGAACTCGTCGCTGGCGGCCTCGAACTGGCGGCGGATCCGTTGGATCAGGGTGAGGCTCACCTCGTCGGCCAGCGCCAGCGGCCCGGTCGGGTAGCCGGCCTGGAGGGCGGCCTGCTCCACCGACGCGGCGGGTACACCCTCGGCGACCATGCCGACCGCCTCGTCGATGAACCGGCCGATGACCCGGCTGGTGAAGAAGCCCCGGCCGTCGTTGACCACGATCGGGGTCTTGCCGATCCGCCGGCCCAGGTCGAACGCCCGCGCCAGCGCGATGTCGCCGGTCCGCTCGCCGACCACGATCTCCAGCAGCGGCATCCGGTCCACGGGGGAGAAGAAGTGCATGCCGATGAAGTCGGCCGGTCGGTCCACGCCGGCGGCCAGCGCGGTGATCGGCAGGGTGGAGGTGTTGGAGGCGAGCAGGGCGTCCGGTGCCAGCACCGGCAGCACCTCGGCGAACACCGTCCGTTTGAGTTCCGGGTCCTCGAAGACGGCCTCGATCACCGCGTCGCAGCCGGCCAGCGCGTCCACCTGGTCGGTGGTGGTGATCCGGCCCAGCACGGCTCGGGCCTCGGCCTCCGTCGCGCGGCCCTTACGCACCTTGCGGGCAAGCAACCGCTCGACGTGGTCCCGGGCTCGACCGGCGGCCTCCGGCGTGACGTCCTTGACCACCACGTCGAGGCCGGCGCTGGCGCAGGCGTACGCGATGCCCGCGCCCATCATGCCGGCGCCGAGCACCGCCACCCGGCGCACCGGCGGGGCGTCCACGTCGGCCGGGCGGGCGGCACCACCGTTGACGGCCTTCAGGTCGAAGAAGAACGCACCGATCATGTTCTTGGCGACCTGCCCGGTGAGAAGGCCGATCAGGTGCCGGGTCTCCACGGTGAACGCGGTCTCCAGGTCGACCTGCGCGCCCTCGACGGCGGTGGCCAGGATCGCCTCAGGGGCGGGCAACCGGGCTCCCTTGAGCTGCTTGCGCAGGGTGGCTGGGAAGGCGGGCAGCTGTGCGGCCAACGAACGGCTGGCCGGGGTGCCGCCCGGCATCCGGTAGTCCGGCCGGTCCCACGGCTGCTTCGGGTGCGGGTTGGCCGCGATCCAGGCCCGCGCCTGGTCCAGCAGCTCCGCCGGGGTGGCCACCACCTCGTCGACCAGCCCGGCGGCCAGGGCGTCGGCCGGGCGCATCCGTCGGCCGGTGAGCAGCACAGTGGTCAGCGCCCCGGCGAGGCCGAGCATCCGTACGGTCCGGGTGACGCCGCCCGCACCGGGCAGCAGGCCCAGGGTCACCTCGGGCAGCCCGAGTCGGCTGCCGGGCGTGTCCAGCGCGATCCGGTGATGGCAGGCGAGCGCGATCTCCAGCCCGCCGCCGAGCGCGGAGCCGTTGACGGCGGCGACCACCGGCCGACCCAGCGTTTCCAGCCGGCGCAGGTCCCGCTTGATGGTGCCGAGCAGCTCGGTGAGCGCGGGCGCGTCGGCGCGGGTCGCCCGGACCATCTCCGGCAGGTCGCCACCGGCGAAGAAGGTGGACTTCGCGCTGGTCACGATGACTCCGGCGAGATCGGGCTCGGCCTCCAGCCGGTCGAGCACGGCGCTCATGGACGCGGCGTACGCCCGGTTCATGGTGTTGGCGGACTGGTCGGGGTCGTCCAGGGTGAGCGTGACGATGCCGTCGGCGCCGCGGTCGTACCGGATGGTGTTGGTCATGGTCGTCCTCCGGGTCAGCAGCGCTCGAGAACGGTGGCGACGCCCATACCGCCGCCGATGCAGAGGGTCACCACGGCGCGGCGCAGGTCGCGGCGCTCCAACTCGTCCAACGCCGTGCCGAGCAGCATCGCTCCGGTCGCGCCGAGCGGGTGGCCGAGAGCGATCGCGCCGCCGTTGACGTTCACGCGGTCCGGGTCCAGGCCCAGGTCACGGACGTACTTGAGTACCACCGCCGCGAACGCCTCGTTGATCTCGAACAGGTCGATGTCGTCGAGGGTCAGCCCGGCGACGGCGAGCGCCTTGTGGGTGGCCGGGATCGGGCCGGTCAACATCAGCGTCGGGTCGGCGCCGGTGACCGCCGCGCCGACGATCCGGGCGCGCGGGGTGAGGCCGAGGTCCCGGCCGACCTCCGCGGAACCGATCAGCACCAGCGCGGCGCCGTCCACGATGCCGGACGAGTTGCCGGCGTGGTGGACGTGCTCGATCGACTCCAGCCAGTGGAATTTCTGCAACGCGACCGCGTCGAAGCCGGCCGCCTCGCCCATCGTGGCGAAGGACGGCGTGAGCCGGGCCAGCGCCTCCCGGGTGGTCTCCGGGCGGGGGTGCTCGTCCACGGTGAGGATGTCCAGCCCGTTGCCGTCGCGGACCGGCACCACCGAGCGGGAGAAGTGACCACCGGCCCACGCCTTGGCGGCCCGCTCCTGCGACCGCAGCGCGTAGCCGTCCACATCGTCGCGGGTGAAGCCCTCCAGGGTGGCGATCAGGTCGGCGCTGACGCCCTGCGGCACGAACGACGTGGCCAACGCGGTCTGCGGGTCGGTGGCCCAGGCCGCGCCGTCGGCGCCCATCGGCACCCGGGACATCGACTCCACCCCGCCCGCGAGCAGCAGGTGCTCCCACCCGGAGCGGATCCGGGCGGCGGCGGAGTTGACCGCCTCCAACCCGGAGGCGCAGAACCGGTTGAGCTGCACCCCGCCCACCTGGTCGGGTAGCCCGGCCAGCAGCGCCGCTGCCCGCGCCAGGTCACCGCCCTGCTCCCCAACCGGGGTGACGATACCGAGCAGCAGATCTTCCAAACGGTCGACGTCCAGGTCGGGGTTGCGCTCACGCAGCGCGTCGATCAGGCCGACCACCAGGGAGATCGGCTTGACCCCGTGCAACGCGCCGGTGTCCCGGCCGCGTCCGCGCGGGGTGCGGACCGCGTCATAGACGTACGCCTCAGAGGGCACGGGCGATCAGCTCCTTCATGATCTCGTTGGTGCCGCCGTAGATCTTCTGGACGCGGGCGTCCGCGTACATCCGGGCGATCGGGTATTCCGTCGTGTAGCCGTAGCCGCCGAAGAGCTGCAGGCAGCGGTCGACGACCTCGCACTGGCCGTCGGTGAGCCACGACTTCGCCATCGCTGCGGTCGCCACGTCCAGGTCACCACGGTTGTGCCGGACGATGCAGTCGTCCAGGAAGACCCGGCTGACCCGGGCGCGGGTGGCGCACTCGGCGAGCACCATCCGGGTGTTCTGATGCCCCATCAGCGTCTTGCCGAAGGCGGTGCGCTCCTTGGCGTACGCGACGGTCAGCTCGACCGCGCGTTCCATGGCCGCGACCGCGCCAACCCCGATCACCAGTCGTTCCTGCGGAAGCTGCTGCATGAGCTGGATGAAGCCCAGCCCCTCGGCGCCGCCGAGCAGGTTGGCCGCCGGCACCCGGAACTCGTCGAAGAACAGCTCGGCGGTGTCGTTGGCGTGCAGCCCGATCTTGGACAGCAGTCGACCCCGGCGGAAGCCCTCCGGGTCGCCGCCAACCTCGCAGACCAGCAGCGAGACGCCGGCTGCCCGCTGCTCAGGGTCGGTCTTCACGGCCACGATGATCAAATCGGCGAGGCCGCCGTTGGTGATGAACGTCTTCGCGCCGGTGACCAGGTAGTCGTCACCGTCGCGGACCGCCCGGGTACGCATCGCCTGAAGATCGGAGCCGCCGTCCGGCTCGGTCATCGCGATCGCACCGACCAGCTCACCGCTGCACAGGCCGGGCAGCCAGCGCCGCTTCTGCTCCTCGCTGCCGTACGCCACCAGGTAACCGGTGACGATGCCACTGTGGACGGCCAGCCCGAGGCTGCTCTCCCCGGTGTACGCCTGCTCGTGCAGCAGCACCGCCTCGTGAGTGAACCCGCCGCCCCCGCCGCCGTACTCCTCCGGCACGGACAGGCCGAGCAACCCCAGCTCACCGGCGCGCCGGTAGTGCTCGCGGTCCGGATGCCCCTGCGCGAGCAGGCGGTCGGTGTGCGGCAGCACCTCCTTCGTGAAGAAGGTGCGGGCCAGTTCGGCCAGGTCGTCGTGCTCCGGCTCGCGCCAGGGCGAGGAGGAACCATCGGGCGTCGGCATGTGCACCACCCTCGCGCGCTGTTGGCGGCATGTCAATAAGTCGTGATCAGCCGCCGGGTGCAGGCTTTCGGCCCGTCCGCGAAGGGCAGGCGTCCGCGAAGGGCAGGCGTCCGCGAAGGGCAGGCGTCCGCGAAGGGCAGGCGTCCGCGGCCCGGCAGCGCTGCGCGGGACAGCCGGGCCTGCCTGGGGTACGACAGCACGAGGTCACGCACGGGCGCATCGTCGCCCGTGATCGAGGAGTGCGGGTGCTACTCGGCCTCGTCGCCGTCGGTGGGTCGCGGCGGGCGGTGTTCGGCGATCCAAGCCTCCACATCGGCGCGCAGCCAGACCGTGGTGCCGTGCAGCCGTTGGAACGGCGCGGGGAAGGTTGGGTAGCGGATGAGCTGACGCATGCGGGTCCGGCCTACGCCGAGCAGATCTTGCAGCTCGTGTGGACCGACCAGTGGACCCGGGATCTCACCCATCACCTGACCGTAGGACGATCAGGCATGCCTAACTAGGTCTACCTACTTGCGCAGTCCTTCCGAATGGGTGAGGGTGGACGTGTTGGTATGGCTGCGGCTCGGGCCGCTTGGGCAGCGATCGAGAGTGATGGGAGGTGCCCGATGGATCAGGCGACGGAGTTGGCGTGGCTGCGGGAGCGGGTCGGGGGATTGGAGACAGCGCTGCGCTCCGCACGGAGGGAGTTGTTCGACCTCCGATGCCGGTTGACGTTGATCGGCCGGGTGGTCCAGGACGTAGATCGGGTGCAGCGAGCGCCCGGAGTCGCCCTTGGCGCGATCAACGCGGCGCTCTACTCCGAGACGGCCAACATGCGGCATCTCGGCCGGCACCTCGTCCGACGCCGGCGCGGAGCCGAGTGATCAATTGATGAAAAGTAGGTAATAAGCGCTCCGCACGCCTACTTTTCATCAATTGATCAAGGTGGGGTGGAGAGTGCTGCCGTCCTGGGTCAGTCCGGCGCCGGCCGCTCAGCATTCGGCCGCTCCCAGACGCGCGAACTCGTCGAGGGAGACGATTTTCTGCACCTCGTTGTTGTTCACGATGTCGGTGGTCAGGACCGATCCGGGCTGCAGGCCGGCCAGTTCGGCGAGCCGGAAGGTCACCGAATGCGAGGTGAAGCTGCTGTTGCTGGCGACTCCATACATTCGAAAAGCCGCGTGCGGGTCAGTGGCCGGCTCAGGTGGGAAGCCCACCAGGCGCACGGTGGCCGGCGAGGTCGCGTCGCGTGGCACGGCATACTCTCGTCCCGGCCAGTAAGGCCAGTTCGCGGACGGTGTCGGCACAGCGGACGGGGCAGGCGAGGCCGAGTCGCTTTCAGCAAAGAGCACGGCAAGGTCCGGCGGCCGGTCCGCGCACCAGGCCAGAGCCGCGAGCGGCTGGCCGTCGGCGTCCATGGTCAGGCCGGTGATGCCTTTGATCGCAGGTGAGCACGAGGTCAACCCGGCCAGTACGAGCAGGGCGGCGGCCAGCGAAGCGACGATCCGCCGCATCTTCGTCAGCATCTGAACGGCCACGCTTCGACGATCGCAGCGCCGCGTCAACCTTTGACCTCGGCCCGGTCACAGGCTCATGACGATCAATGCGCTCATCTGCCTGCCGATGAGCAGTGAATGCGCAACGGCCCCGCCTGCCGCGCCGAAGCCGACGCCGTGAGCTGCCGATAGGGTCGGGCAGATGAGTGTCGAGACGGCTCCGCGCCGCCGCCGTTTGGAGCCGGACGCCCGGCGCGGGCAGATCCTGGCCTGCGCGGTCCGGCTGTTCGGCGAGCGCCCGTACCCGGATGTGTCGACCACCGACATCGCACGCGAGGCCGGTGTCGCTCGCGGCCTGGTCAACCACTACTTCGGTGCCAAGAAGGACCTCTACCTGGAGGTCGTCCGGGTCATGGTGACCATCCCGGAGGTCGCGCTGGAACGGCTGCCCAAGGGTGACCTGCGTACCCGGGTCGACGCCAGCGTCACCTGGTTCCTCGACGTGGTGTCCCGGCACAGCACCTCCTGGCTGGCGGCCGTCACCGCGCGGGGGATGGGCGGCGACGCCGACGTGGAGCGGGTCCTCGCCGAGGCCGAGGAGGTCGCCGCCGACCGGATGCTGGTCGCCGTCGGGCTGGCCGACGAGGCGGAGCACCACGAGGAGTTGCGCGGGATGGTCCGGGCGTACTGCGGGCTGGCGACGTCGACCGCCCGGGAGTGGCTCCAGCGCGGCGCGCTCACCCGCGCCCAGGTGCACCTGCTGCTCACCACCACGCTGCTGACCATCGTCGAACAGGTCATCCCGCAGGTCATCGCCAGCGGCGTCGCAACGGAGACGGCCGGGCCCGCTCAGCCGATCTCCTCCTGATCAGCCGATCTCCTCCTGATCAGCCGATCTCCCCCTGATCAGCCGATCTCCCCCTGATCAGGCGGCCCGACGGTCGGCGGCCTGTCCGGTGCGTGCGGCCTGTCCGGTGCGTGCGGCCTGTCCGGTACGTGCCGCCGGGGCGGCGTGGCGGTCGGCGGCCTGCGCCGGGTACGCCTCGGAGCGGACCACCCGCAACGGCCGGTCCACCTCATCGGCCCCGAACCGCCAGCGTGACGGTGCCGGCTGCCGCTGCGGCGCGGGCCCACCGGGGCGCAACCCGAGCCGGGACAGCAGCACGGTGATCAGGTAGCCGACCACCAGGAACCCATGGCTGACCAGGCGCTCCCCGGCCACGGAGCCGGTGGCCAGGTCGTTGACGGAGAGCAGCAGCAACGTGCCGACGAACGCGCTGAGCATCGGCAGGAGACCGGCGGGCGGGCTGCGGCGTACCGCCACGAAGAGGAAGCCGGCGCCCACCGCCACGTTCCAGGCGGCCGACTCGTGCCACAGGTGCTGGCCGGCGGGGTGCAGGTGATCGGCGGTCGCGCCCCGGCCCACCTGGGCCAGCCCGAGCACCAACTGCACCGCGCCGAGCAACCCGAGCGCCCCGCGCAGCCCGGCCACCAGCCGGCCACGTCCGGCCACGCGCCGCCACCACGACCGGCGGGCCGGCGCCGCCGCGGTGGCGGCCAGGATCGCCTCGGTCCGGTCGGGCACCTCGGTGACCAATCGGGTACGAACCCGACGGGTCACCGCCGCCGCCGCCGTGAACCAGGCCCGGCATTCGGCACACCCGTCGAGGTGCCCCTGCACCGCCGTCAGTTCGGCGGCGGTCTCCTCCCCGTCCAACTGCGCGGACAGGACCTCCCGCCACTGCTCACACCCCATGTACCGGTAGTCGCTCCGACGGTCGCTCCGGTTCCCGGCGACCGTGGCCTGTTGTGGAATACTCGCCGGATCATGACGCGTTACGGCCTGCTCATCCTGCCCGCCACCAACCGGGTGTACGCCCGCTCCGCAGTCGACCTCACCCGGGCCGAGCTGGAGATCTTCGGGCGATCGACGCTCGACGGCCAGATCGGCGAGCTGGACACCGAGGTCGTCGGTGGGGCCTCCTACGTCACCTTCACCGGTGACGGGTTGACCGAGCGGGACCTGGCCGTCCTGGGCAACCTCTCCGCGGGGTACGCGCTGTTCGAGATCGTCGGTGAGCTGCTTCGGCCGATCGAGTGGAGCCGGCTGGACCGCTACGACGACGACCTGCTCACCATCCAGAAGTACCCGGGCAAGACCAACGAGCAGTTCACCAAGCTGCTGCTCAACGTCACCCTGCTCGCCTCGGACTGGGCCGGTGAGCTGACCAGCCGGCGGTTCCGGGTGCTCGACCCGCTCTGCGGTCGGGGCACCACCCTCAACCAGGCGCTGATGTACGGCTTCGACGCCGCCGGGGTGGAGCGCGACCAGAAGGACGTCGAGGCGTACCGGGCGTTCATCACCACGTGGCTGAAGCAGAAGCGGGTCAAGCACCGGGTGCTGGAATCGGGGCCGGTGCGGCGGGAGCGCAAGGTGGTCGGCCGGCGGGTGCGGATCGAGTTGGCGCCGACCCGCGAGGAACAGAAGGCGGGCCAGACGCAACTACTGGACGTGGTCAACGCCGACACCACCCGCTCGGGGGAGTTCTTCCGCCCCGAGACCGTCGACCTGGTCGTCGCGGACGCCCCGTACGGCGTGCAGCACGGCAGTCGTACGGCCGAGCACGGGCTGACCCGCGATCCGCTGGCGTTGCTCGCGGACGCCGCGCCGGTCTGGGCGCGGCTGCTGCGTCCCGGCGGGGCGCTCGGTATCTCCTGGAACACCCACGTCGCCAGCCGCGAGGACGCGGGGGCTGCGCTGGCCAACGCCGGCCTGACCGTGGTCGACGCGGAGCCCTACCTGGCGCTGCGCCACCGGGTCGACCAGTCGATCATGCGCGACGTCCTAGTAGCCCGCCGCCCAGCCTGACCCCGCCCCGCCCCGCCCCACCCCGCCACCCCGCCCCGCCACCCCACCCCGCCCCGCGCCGCCGCACCCCGCCCCGCGCCGGGCGCCGCCGCGCCGTCTCGTCCCGCCTTGCGTCGCCCCGCGCCGCGCCGCCTCGCCCCGCGCCGCGCCGCCTCGCCCCGCGCCGCGCCGCCTCGCCC
>NZ_JBEXEV010000062.1:0-13011 GCF_040606435.1 Micromonospora sp. NPDC005413 | reverse complement strand
GCGCGGCGCCCCGCGGGCGGGGGGGGGTGGGGGCGCGGGACGGGGGGGGGGGTGGGGGATAGGCGGCGGAGGGTTTCTGCCGTTGCCACGGCGTCGCTGCGGGCGCTGCCGTGGCGGCCGTCGCTGCTGTAGAGGCTCGGGTCGGCGGTGAGCGGGTGGTCGGTCAGGTGGACGTGCAGGGTGTTCAGGCGCTCGGCCAGCCTCGCCGTGTGTGCCGACAGTCGGCGCATCCGCTCGGCCAGGCCGGCGCGCAACGGTTCGGGGACCGCCGGGCTGTGCGACACGTCGAACATGCCCACCGTGATGACGTCCGCGCCAGCGTCCCGCAGCGCGAGGATCATCGCGGTCAGCTCGACGTCCACCGCGTCCGCGTCGTACGCCGGGTGGAAGGCGTCGTTGCCGCCGCAGACCACCAACGCCAGGTCCGGCGCGAAGGCCAGCGCCGGGGCGAGCTGGTCGGCCCGCACCTGGTGCGCCCGCAGCCCGCGTCGACCCAGATTCCGGTACGCCAGCCCGGGGCGGACGGCGGCCAGTTCGGCGGCGATCCGATCGGCCCACTGCACGTCCGGGTAGCCCGGCGTCGGCTCGCACATCCCCTCCACGACGCTGTCGCCGAGCGCCACGAACCGCCGCCACGGATGCCCGCGCAGCAACTCGGCGGCCTCGCCGGGACGCAGGCAGTACGGGTCCGTCGATTCGGTGAGCGTCGATGGCATGCCGGCACGCTAGCCGACTCGGGGGCGCCCCGGCCATGGCCCGCTCAGCCGGTCAGACGGACCTCCGCGAGGTAGACGCAGGTCCGTCCCTCGTGCGAGGAGTAGTAGCTGACCCAGAGCAGGTCGTCGTGCCAGACGAGGCCGGGATAGCTGGTGTCGCCGCCGGAGGGCAGTGCGACCAGCTCGGTCAGCTCGCCCCGGTCGGGGTCCACGGCGCAGACCGCGGTACGTACCTCGCCGTCGAGCAGGCGTACCCCGGCCAGCAGCCGTCCGTCGGGCAGCCGCAGCAGCGTCGGGCCGCCCACCTGGACACCCAGGTCCGTCCAGTGCCAGTCCCGATAGGGCGGCACGGACCGGCCGAGCTGCGCGGTGGCGTTGCCCCCGTCGCGGCGCAGCAGGCAGAAGGCCGCGCCGTCCGGATCGACGACCAGCCCCGACTCGTTGGGGTACCCGTCCTCGAACAGAGTCGGCACCCACGGCTGAAGGTCGATGCCGTCGGTGCTGCGGTAGAGCCGGGCGAACCTCGGCGCACCGGTGGCGTAGCCGACGCCGTACATCGTGCCGTCGTGCCAGGCCGCCCTCCACACCCAGACGCCCGGCTCGCCGATCGGGGTCGGATCGCCCCAGGCGTGCCCGTCCCCGGAGAGCCAGGTCACCGTCTGGAAGCTCTTGGTGGTCTCCCCGGTGACGGCTGCCGCCAGCAGTTGCAGCCGCCCGTCCGGCCGCGCGACGAGGCGCGGGTCGCGCAGGTCCGTTCCGGCCTGGCGGATGATCGTGGCGAAGGTCCACGATCGACCGTCGGTCGAGGTCAGCACCCGGATCACTCCGTCGTCGGAGAGGTGGCTTCGTGCCTCGCGGAAGGCGCAGAACCAGCTCCCGGAGTGCCGGACGAGGTCGGTGAACGCGCTGTGCGGCGCGCTGTCGCCGATCCGGTGGACGGCGGTGACCTCGGCGGTGGTGCGGCGGGTGGGTGACGACGTCATGCGCGACGGCCTCCTGGCGCTGGGGGAGCGGGATGTCCCGTGCCGGTCACGAGGGGCGGGTGCCGGCCGGTGCCTCCGACCTGGTGTCGGGCGTCGTCCGGTCATCCGGGCCGGGCGCGGTGACGACGGCCGAGGCTAACCGCCCCCGCCGACGCCCGCGCGGCCCTGAGACGAACGCGCGACGAACTTCCCCGGACGGACGTGGCTGGCGCTGTCGGATTGGTGTCGCCCGCCCGGCAATGTGGGCGCGTCGGGGTGAGGTGACGCCGCGGGCCGGTCACGATGGCGGTGGGCCGACCGCCGACGTCGCGGTGGCACGGGGGAGGTGGCAGGCGTGCTCAGTGCGTTTCTGCAGTCCATGGCGACGAAACTGGTCGAGGAGATCCTCAAGCGGCTCGTCGAGTGGCTCGCGCCGAAGGCGCTGCGGGTCGTGCCGCATCCCGCCTCGCCGACCTGCCCACGATGCGGCGGGTACGGCGTGGCCCGCTGGGCGCCCGGCCGGGTGCGGCTGCTCTTCGTGCTGTCCCTGCTGGTCTTCACCTGGGGCTTCGCGGGCCTCCTGCTCGGCGTGCCGATGGTGGTGTTGACAGTGGTCGGCGCGGTGTTGTCCGGCGCGATGCTGCCCGCCCTCCTCGCGCTGCTGGGTCTGCCGTTCTTCGCCACCGTGATGATCGCGGGCGCGTTCGGGCTGGCCCATTACCACAGCTACCCGCCGAAACGGTGCCAACGCTGCCAGGGCAGCTGGCCGCACCGCGAGCGTGACGAATACCTGCGGTCGACCCAGCCGGTGTTCACCTGCGGTTGCGGTCAGCGGCTACGGGTGCCCCGGGCCGCCGGGGTGCGGCTGCGCTGCCCGCGCTGCGGCGCCGAACACGCCGCCCCGGCCCCGGCCGGGCGCTGACCCGGGTCAGCCGTCGGTTGGCTCCTGTGCGGCTCGGTGGGTGGCGGCGAGACGCTTCGGGGCGCGGGCGTGCCACGCCTCGGTGACCACTTCGGTCAACTCGGAAAGACCGATCCGGTCGAGCCGGACCAGCACCGCCGGGTAGCCGTCGAAGTGCGGGGTGGTGAGGTAGACCGACGGGTCGTCGGCGAGCAGGGCTTCCTTCACACCGACGTCGGCGACTCGTACGCCGAGGAGCGGGCCGTCGGGCGTGCGGCGGACGTCCTCCCAGCTGGGCATGCCCCCACGGTACGGGCTCAGCCGGCCACGGTGTGCTCGCCGACGCCTTACCCTTCGGTGGCGACTGCCGCGATGGCGGCGTACGGCCGGTGAGTGCCGTCGCTGGGCCGCCGCACGCGCTCAACCTCCGTGAACCCGGCTCGCGTCAAGCACTCGGAGAGTTCGTCGACGGGCCAGCGGTACGCGGTCACGACCTTGTGGTCGAAGGCGGCGACCTCGTCACCCTCGAAGAAACCGAGCACCACCGTTCCGGCCGGGGCCGTTGCTCGCCGGAACTCAGCGAGCACGGCGTCGAGACTCTGCGGCGGTAGGTGAATCAACGAGAACCAGGCCAGGATGCCGTCGACGGAGTGGTTGGCGACATCGAGGCTTTCCAACGACCCGAGTTGGAACTCCACGCTCGGGTGGGTCGCCCGCGCGTGGGCGATGAACTCGGGGACCATGTCGATTCCCGTTGCGTCGACGCCCAACGAGTGCAGGTAGCCGGTGATCTGGCCGGGCCCGCAGCCCAGATCGAGCACCGTGCCAGGTCGGCCCGCCAGATGTCGCCCGATGAAGGCGAGGTCGTCGGGATGTACCTGCTGGCTCGTACCGAACAGCCCGATGTAGAGCTCCGCGACGGACGCATATGCCTGCCGGACCTGTTCCACGTTCACTGCCCGACTATATGAGCTCTCGGATTTCGGGGTGTCAGGGTGTGGTGGCGGGGGCGGGTCGCATCGGGGCCTTCGGACCCGACGGGCGGGCCACCAGCGGGTACGCGGTGACCACCAGGCAGGCCGCCGCCATGACCAGCAGCGCCGGGGTGAGCCCCAGGGCGTCCACCGACCAGCCGCCGAGCAGCGCGCCGACCGGCAGCCCGATGAAGGCCAACGAACCGGAGATGCCGATCACCCGGGTCTGCAACTCCGGTGGTACCCGCTCATAGAGCGCCACCCCCAGCAGCGGGTTGACCGCCGCGATGCCGATCCCGGACAGGAACGTCACCACGAGCACCATCGGCAGTTCGTCGCTGATCGCCAGCGCCACCAGCCGGGGTGTGCCGGCGACCAGCGCCCCGACCAGGAACGTCAGCCGACGGGGCAGCCGGGGCCCGAGCGCGGTGAACAGCACGTTGCCCAGCAGTGCGCCCGCCGAGAACGCCGCCAGCACCAGGCCGAGCCCGCTCGGGCCGTGTAGCTCACGGGCGACCCAGACCGGGATGTAGACGGCCACGCTGGCGTTGGCCACCATGTTCAGCGCCGAGATGACCACCAGCATGCCCAGCAGCGGTCGGTCCCGAGCCAGGTAGCTGAAGCCGCCCCGCAGGGCGCGGAGGTACCTCTCCGGCTGGGCGGGTTGCGCCGGGGCGGCCTGCGGGCGGACCAGGAGGCCGATCAGCAGCGCACAGACGCCGAAGCTGGCCGCGTCGATGAGGATCGCCCCGGTCACGCCGAAGCCGGCGATCAACAGGCCGCCGACGGCGGCGCCGAACAGGGTCACCAGGCGGCTCAGCCCGTCGTACGCGGAGGTCAGCCGGATCAGCGGCACCCCGGCGGCCTCGGCGACCGGCCGAAACATCACGTGCTTCACCCGGTCGCCGATGCCACGGAGCGCGCCCGCCACCGCCACGAGCGCCACCAGCGAGGTGAAGCCCAGCCACGGGGTCAGCGCCACGATCAGCATGACCGCCGCGCTGCCCACGTCGCACACGATCGAGGTGCGGCGCAGACCGATCCGGTCCGCCCATGGCGTGCCCAACGCGCTGGACAGCAGGTACGGCAGTGTCTCGGCGAACGCGACCAGGCCCATCTTGGTCGGGCTGCCCGTGGTGACCAGCACCAGCCACGGGATGGTGACCACCGAGATGCGGGTGCCCAGGTTGGAGATCAGGTCCGCGCTGACCAGGACGATCAGCTGCCGGCGGGGGGTCACGCCCCGACCGCCGCCGCCCGGCGCGCCGCGTACCGGTCGCGCAGTGCCCGCTTGTCCACCTTCACCGACCGGTTCACCGGCAGGCGGTCGGTGAACTCGACCCCG
Organism: Micromonospora sp. NPDC005413; assembly: GCF_040606435.1. Classification (NCBI taxonomy): domain Bacteria; kingdom Bacillati; phylum Actinomycetota; class Actinomycetes; order Micromonosporales; family Micromonosporaceae; genus Micromonospora; species Micromonospora sp. NPDC005413. The sequence goes on along the minus strand of NZ_JBEXEV010000062.1, from coordinate 8,113 downwards.
GCGGGCGCCCACATCTCGTTGAGTTCGGCGGTGACCAGGTCGATCAGCTCCGCCCCGGTGACCGTCGCGCCGGGCGCGACCACCACGTACGCGTACGGAACCTCGCCGACCGTCTCGTCGGGTACGCCGATCACGGCGGCGGCCCGCACCTGCGGGTGCCCGGCCAGCACGTCCTCGATCGGGCGGCAGAAGATCGCCCAGTTCCGTCGATGCGTCACGATCATGTCGTGTGCCCGGTCGACCAGGTAGAGGTAGCCGTCGTCGTCGAGGTGGCCGATGTCGCGGGTACGCACCCAGCCGTCGACCAACGTCTGCGCGGTCAGCTCGGGTTGGCCGTGGTAACCGGCGAAACTCAGCCGGGTGTGCACCCACACCTCGCCGTCGCGGCCCGTCGGCAGCACCGAGCCGTCGTCGTCGCGGATCTCGATGCGTACGTCGCCGTAGGGCCGCCCGCAGGAGCGCAGCCGCTCCGGATGCTCCGGATCGTCGGTCAGCCCGGGCAGCGCGGTGATCACGACGGCTTCGCTGAGGCCGTACACGATGCGCAGCACCGGGCCGAAACGCGCGATGGCCTGGCGCAGCCGGGCGGGCGCGGCGGGGCCGGCGCCCACGTTGAACATGAACATGGCGGAGAAGTCCGCACCGACCAGCGCCGGGTGGTCCAGCACCTCGTAGAGCATCGGCGGGGTGACGAAGGTGGAGTTGATCCGCTCCCGCTGCACGGTGTCCACGAAGGCCACCGGGTCCCAGTCGTCGCGCAGCACCAGCACCCCGCCGGTGAACAGGTTGAACAGCGTGGTGATCTGCCCGCTGGCCAGCCACATCGGCGAGTGCGACAGGTGCCGCAGCAGCGGGAACCCGGCGGCTCGGAAGTCGGCTGCCAGGGCGAGGATCTGGGCGTAGAAGCTCTCCCGGTGGTGCACCAGCTTGGGGCTGCCGGTGGTGCCGCTGGTCTGCAGGAACGACTCCGGCGCCGGCACGGGCGCCGGCAGATCGGCCGGGTCCGCGTCGGCGGTGAGGTCCGGACCGGCGCCGCCCGGGCCCAGGCAACACACCGGTGTGCCGGGCAGCGCGGCGGCCAGTTCCGGGCCCAGGCTGGCCGGGTCCCGGGCGTCGTAGACCAGGGCGTCGGGGCGAGCCAGGCGGATGAACTCGTCGACCTCCCGGCGGGCGGTGACCGGGGCGACCCACATCGTGCGGCAGCCGATCAGGTGCAGCGCGAGCTGGAGCAGCGGGCCCTCCACCGCGTTCGCCACGGTGACCAGCACCGCCGCCCCCGGCCGTACGCCGTGCCGGGTCAGCGTCGCGGCCATCGCCCGCACCTGCGTGGCGGCCTCGGTGTAGGTGAGCCGGCGGCCTCCACCGACCAGCGCCTCTCGGTCACCGAAGTCGGCGAAGAGATCCAACACCCTGTCCACATAGGTGGTCGTGTGCCCGGGTCTGTCAGTCATCCGGCAGCTCCCATCCGAGAAAGCGGCGGTCCCGGGTCAACGACGCGACGGTGGCGCGCGCTTCGGCGACCGCACCGCCGCCGCCTGCGAGCCTAGGCCCGGAAGGGCTGGTGGGGACCCGGCCGAAGGGCGATCCGAGAGGCCCGGCGGACATTTGATCGCGTCGATCAGGTTGATTGACGCCCGTCATCGGCGGCGGCTAGGTTTCTGGACCATCGTCCAGGCGGGAGCCGTCAGCGGACGGCCCTGGGCTGCCACACGATGGAGGTTCAATGTCGACCCCGAAGAGATGGCATGTCATCGCCGCCGCGGCCGCGCTGCTGGTCGCGGGAACACCCGCCGTCGTCGCCAGCGCCGGTCCGTCCGAGACCACCGCCGACCGACCCGACCGGTCCGAGTGGGCGGGCAGCTGGGCCACCGCGGTCACCCGGGGCAACTCGGTGGGGCTGACCAACACCGGTCTGAACGACCAGAGCGTCCGGATGGTCGTGCACGTCTCGGTCGGCGGCCCGGCGCTGCGGGTACGCCTGAGCAACCTCTACGGCGAGCAGGCGGTCAAGGTCGGTCGGGCCACCGTCGCCCGGCCGAACACGGTAACCGTCGACGACGTCTCCGACATCGACCCGGCCTCGCTGCGCCCGCTGGCCTTCACCGGTGCCGCGTCGGCGACCATGAACCGGGGCGCCGAGCTGCTCAGCGACCCGCTGAGCTTCCCGGTCGCGGACGACAGCGACCTGGTGGTCACCCTGCACTTCCCGACGCCGACCGGGCCGACCACCTTCCACGGGCAGTCCCAGCAGAACAACTTCATCGGCGCCGGTGACCTGACCGCAGCCGCCGACGGCGCCGGGTTCACCATCCGTCCCACGTGCTGCTGGTTCTTCCTCTCCGGCATCGACGTGCAGCGAAAGGCCAGCCCCGGTGCGGTGGTCGTGCTCAGCGACTCGATGGGTGACGGCAACGGCAGCACGGTCAACGCCAACCGGCGCTGGCCCGATCTGCTCTCCGACCGGCTGCTCGCCGACCGGCCGGACAAGCGCACCCCGGGCGTGCTCAACCTGAGCCTCGCCGGCAACCGGCTCAACCACGAGGGCACCGAGCCGGGCGACGGCAACTACCCCGGCTACTTCCAGCTCGGCCCCAACGCGGCGGCCCGGCTCAACGAGGACGTCTTCGCCCAGACCGGCGTGCGGACCGTCGTCACCCACCTGGGCATCAATGACATCTGGATGTCCAACGACTCACCCGAGGCGATCATCGCCACCCTGCGGCAGATCAACCAGCAACTCCAGCAGCGCGGGCTGACCAGCCTGGTGGCCACGCTGACGCCGTACGAGGGGCACGGCGCGCCGGGTGTGTGGACGCCGCAGAAGGACGCCACCCGGCAGGCGGTGAACGCGTACCTGCGGGGCAGCCGGGAGTTCGACGGGCTGCTCGACTTCGACCGGGTGCTGCGCGACCCGGCGCGGCCCAGCCAACTGCTGCCCGCGTACGACTCGGGGGACCACATCCACCCGAACGACGCCGGCAACCAGGCGATGGCCAACGCCGTGCCGCTGCGGGTGCTCGGCCTGTGACACCGGCCGGGGAAGGCGGGTGACCCCCGCCTTCCCCGGCCACACCATTCCTGGGGAGGAGATCGTCGTGGACGTGGGGGAGTTGCTCACCGGCCTCTACAGCGAGCAGGGCCGACAGGATCCGTACCCGTGGTACGCGGGCCTGCACCGGTTCGGGCCGGTCAGCGCGGTGCCGGCCCGCGCCGAGCACAGCACGGTGGCCGCGGTGGCGGTCGGGTACGACCTGATCGACGGGCTGCTGCGCGATCCGGAGTGGACGAAGCAGCCGCCGCCGGGCTGGGAGGAGCAGGAGATCCTGCGTACCTTCCAGACCTCGATGATGTTCGTCAACCCGCCCGATCACACCCGGATGCGGCACGTCTTCTCCCGCGCCTTCACGCCACGCCGACTCGGCGCGCTGGAACCGGTGATCCTGCGGGTGGTCGACGACCTGCTGGACCGGATGGCCGACGCCGGGGAAGGCGTTGTCGACTTCGTGGCCGACTTCGCGTACCCGATCCCGGCCCTGGTGATGGCCGAGTTCATCGGCATCCCGACGGGGGACCTGGCGTGGTACCGGGAGCGGGTGGAGCGGATCGACGAGTTCCTGGACGTGGCCGGTAAGACCCCGCAGCGGCTGGCCGCGGCCAACACCGCGGCGCAGGAGCTGCGGGTCTTCTACCGGGAGCTGCTGGCGCACCGCCGCCGGGTGCCCGGGGACGACCTGCTCAGCGGGTTGGTCGAGGCGCTCGACGCAGGCGAGGTGGAGCTGACCGAGGAGGAGTTGGTCAGCAACCTGATCGTGCTGTTCAACGCCAGCTTCGTCACCACCGTCTACATGTTCAGCAACGGGTTGCCGCTGCTGCTGGCCCACCCGGAGACGGTCGCCGCGCTGCCCACCGACGAGAAACTGGCCCAGGGCTGCGTCGACGAGGTGCTGCGGATGGCGAGCCCCGTGCACTTCCTGGCCCGCGCCGCGCCGGACGACACCGTGCTGGACGGTGTGCCGATCGCCAAGGACGACAACGTGCTTATCATGATCGCTGCGGCCAACCGGGACCCGGCGCGTTTTCCGGCCCCGGACACCTTCGACCCGACCCGACCCGGCCCACCGTCGCTGGCCTTCGGGGCGGGCCTGCACTTCTGCATCGGCGCGGCGGTGTCCCGGTTGGAGGGGCGCCTCGCGCTGCCCCGGCTGTTCGCCCGGTTCCCCGGCCTGACGGTCACCGAGACGCCGACGTACAGCGGCAGTCTGGTCCTGCGCGGCATCGACAAGCTACTGGTCAGCACCGGTGGATAGGAGCGACATGGCCCTGCACCCGGAGGTGGCGGCATACCGTGCGGCCCGTGCCGTGACCGGCACCCCCCCGCTGTACGCGCAGACCCTGACCGAGGCGCGCGCCGCGGACCTGGCCGCGATCCGCGCCGGCACCGGCGAGGTCGAGCCGGTGGCCGAGGTACGCGACGAGATGATCCCCGGCCCCGCCGGTGAACTGCCGCTGCGGGTGTACCGGCCGGCCGGGCCCGGCCCGCTGCCCACCCTGCTGTACTTCTTCGGTGGCGGGTGGACGCTCGGCAGCATCGACACCGCCGACGGCATCTGCCGGCGACTGGCCAATGCCGTGCCCTGCCAGGTGATCACCGTCGGCTACCGCCTCGCCCCGGAGCATCCCTTCCCGGCCGCGGTGCACGACTGCCACGCCGCCACCCGCTGGGTCGCCGGGCATGCCGACCGGCTGGGCGTGGACCCGGAGCGGCTGGCGGTGGGCGGGGACAGCGCTGGTGGGAACCTTGCCGCCGCGGTCACCCTGCTCTGCCGCGCGGAGGGGCCCACGCTCGCCGCGCAGCTGCTGGTCTACCCGAACACCGACCAGAGCGGCGAGCCGGCCGGCCCGGCCGACGACGATCCGACGCTGTTCAACCGCCGCTCGGTGGCCTGGTACCGCACGCACTACCTGGCAGACCCGGCACACGCCCGGGACCCCCTCGTCTCTCCGCTGCTCGCCGACGACCTGTCCGGGCTGCCTCCGGCGCTGGTGGTCACCGCCGAGCTGGACCCGCTCTGCGCCGAGGGGCAGCGCTACGCCGAGCGACTGCGCGATGCTGGCGTACCCACCCGGCTGGCGCACTTCCCGGGAATGATCCACGGCTTCTTCGCCATGCCCGGCGCCTTCACCGACGGGCGGCGGGCGCAGCTCGACGCGGCGGCGTTCCTGCGGGAACGGTTCGGGCTGCAACGTGAGCAGGACCGTCCGCCCGACACGGGAGTGCAGGATGGCTGAACAGGTGCTGACCGGCGTGCCGGCCGTGTCGCTCGCCGACTACGCCGAGCGGGCCCGGGTCGTGCTGCCGGCGGAGGTGTGGGACTACATCGCCGGTGGCAGCGCGGACGAGGTGACCCTCGCGGCCAACCGGTGCGCGCTGGATCGGGTCGCGGTGCTGCCCCGGGTGCTGCGCGGCGTGGACAGCGTCGACCTCGGCACCCACCTGCTCGGCCGCGCGTACGCCATGCCGGTCGGGGTGGCGCCGATGGCGTACCAGCGGCTGGTGCACCCGGACGGGGAACTGGCCCTGGCGGCGGCGGCCGGCGCGGCCGGGGTGCCCTATCTGGCGAGCACGCTGGGCAGCACTCCGATCGAGCAGGTCACCGGTGTGGGCGCGGAGGTCTGGTTCCAGCTCTACTGGCTGCGCGAGCGGGCTCTCGTCCGCGATCTGCTGGCCCGGGTCGTCGCGGCGGGCTGCCGGGCGCTGGTGGTCACCGTGGACGTCCCGGTGCTCGGCCGACGCCCCCGGGACCTGCGCAACGCGTTTCGGCTGCCCGCCGACGTGGTCGCCGCGAACCTGCCCGACGGCCGGGACGCCCTGGCGCACAGCGGTGCCCCCGGGGTGTCCGCGATCGCCGCGCACACCGACGCGGCGTTCGCGCCGGCGCTGCGCTGGACGGACCTGGCCTGGCTCCGCGAACACGTCGACCTTCCACTGGTGGTCAAGGGAGTGCTGGACCCCCGCGACGCGGTCGAGGCGGTACGGATCGGCGCGGACGCGGTGGTCGTGTCCAACCACGGCGGGCGGCAGCTCGACGGGGCTCCGGCCAGCGTCACCATGCTCCCGGAGGTCGTCGACGCGGTCGGCGACAGGTGCCAGGTGCTGATGGACAGCGGCATCCGTGGCGGCACCGACGTGCTGCGGGCGCTGGCGCTGGGTGCCGCCGGGGTGCTGGTCGGTCGGCCGCTGCTCTGGGCGCTGGCCGTCGGAGGCGAACGCGGCGCGCGGGACGCACTGGACCTGCTCGCCGCCGAACTGCGCGACGCTCTCACCCTGGCCGGCTGTTCCGACCCGGCGGCGGCCGGCGAGCTGCGTACCCGAACGGCGGGCTGAGCGGTGACCGACACCGAATCGGTAGACCTGACCGTCGCCGACCTGCACCCCGCGCTGGGCGATCCGGCGCTGACCTCGATGAACTTCCTCAACGAGGTGTCCGAGCGCTATCCAGCGGCGGTGTCCCTCGCGGCCGGCCGACCGTACGAGGAGTTCTTCGACCTCGCGGCGGTGCACCGGCACCTGGACACGTTCCACCGGCACCTCACCGACGACCTGGGTCACTCACCCGAGCAGGCCCGGCGGCTGTTGCTGCAGTACGGCCGGACCAAGGGCATCGTGCACCACCTGATCGCCCGCAACCTCGCCGTCGACGAGGGGATCACCGTCGACCCGGAGGCCGTCGTGGTGACCGTCGGCTGCCAGGAGGCGATGTTCCTGGTGCTGCGGGCGCTGCGCGCCGGGCCGGCGGACGTGCTGCTCGCGGTCGCCCCGACCTACGTCGGGCTGACCGGCGCGGCCCGGCTGGTGGACCTGCCGGTGTGGCCGGTCGCGGCCGGGCCGTCCGGGGTGGACCTGGACGACCTGCGGACCCAGGTGCGCCGGGCGCGGTCGGCCGGGCTCCGGCCACGCGCCTGCTACGTGATGCCGGACTTCGCCAATCCCTCGGGGGTCAGCCTCGACACCGCCGATCGGCGGCGTCTGCTGGCGCTGGCCGCCGAGGAGGACCTGCTGCTGCTGGAGGACAACCCGTACGGGCTGTTCCACCTCGACGACGGGCCGCGCCCGTCCACTTTGAAGTCGTTGGACACCGAGCGGCGGGTCGTCTACCTCGGCTCGTTCGCCAAGACCGTGCTGCCCGGCGCGCGGGTCGGCTATGTGGTCGCCGACCAGCGGGTGGCGGGGCCGGACGGTCGGGTCGGCCCGCTCGCCGACCAGCTCGCCATGATCAAGAGCATGGTCACGGTGAACACCTCACCGATCGCGCAGGCGGTGATCGGCGGCCGGCTGCTGGAGCACGGGTGCAGCCTGGTGCCCGCCAACACCCGGGAGCGGGCCGCGTACTCCCGTAATCTGCGCCACCTGGTGGCCGGCCTGGACCGGCGGTTCCCAACCGGGGCGGACGGTCCGGCGGCGGTACGGTGGACCGTACCCGCCGGCGGGTTCTTCGTGGTGGTGACCGTGCCGTTTCCGGTCGACGACGCGCTGCTGGACCGCTCGGCGCGCGACTACGGTGTGCTGTGGACGCCGATGGCGCACTTCTACGACGACACGGCGCCGGTGTGCGCGCTGCGGCTGTCGGTCAGCGCGGTCACTCCGGCACAGATCGACCTCGGGCTGGATCGCCTTGCGGCGCTCATCACCGACGAGTTGGCCCGCCGGGCACCCAGCTCGGTGGGTTGACACACCGCGTTCATCGGATGGCAATGCGCGACGGCCCGCGTGCCGCCGTCCTGGTTGGACGGTCATAATAGGCCGCATGGTTGCCTGGGAGTACGCCCTGCTCGTCCGCCGCTATCAGGGACAGGGCCGCAATTTTCATGTCTCGTTCGTCTGGTACGCGCCGGACGGGTCACGCAAGGACATCACGGCCTTCGGCGACACCGCCATCGCGCATCTCAACCTCGCCGGCCGGGAGGGTTGGGAGCTCGTCTCCGCCGCCGAGGACGTGAACAACGTCCAAGGAAGCACCGAAGTCCACCGCTACCACCTCAAGCGCCCCCTGGTCTAAGCCCCACCCCACCCCACCCCACCCGCGCCCCCACCGCCCCGCCCCCGCCCCCGCCG
>NZ_JBEXEV010000061.1:0-15625 GCF_040606435.1 Micromonospora sp. NPDC005413 | reverse complement strand
CCGCTCGGTGGCGTTGTTCGTCAACGGAGAGGGCATCCGGGAGCGCGGCCAGTACGGCCAGCGCCACCACGACGCCTCGTTTCTGCTCTGCTTCACGCGTACCGGTGCCGGCCCGCCGTGCCCGCCCGCCCGGCCGGCCGCCCGCCCGGCCGGGCCCGCCGTGCCGTACGGTCGGGCGGTGACCAGTCGACCCGCAGCCGGGGGCGGCCGGTGGGTCGAGGTCGACCCGGCCCGCATCGGCCGTTGGGTTGAGGGCTTCGCCGACCGGCACGGCCCGCCCACCACGACCGTCGAGGGGTACGGGCTGCTGCTCGCCGCCCCCGACGGGTCCACCGCCGAACTGCACGCCCCACCCGGGTCGCCGGCCAGCGTCGACGTCGCCGGGTTCGTGGCCTCCGCCGTCGCGCCCCGCCGGATCGGCCTGCTGCTGGCCCGCAAGGGCGCGGTGGCCGTGGGCGTGGCCGAGGGCGCCGACCTCGTCGTCTCCAAGGTGGACCGCCAGTACGTGCAGGGACGCACCGCCGCGGGGGGATGGTCGCAACAGAGGTTCGCCCGTCGGCGCGACAACCAAGCCAAGGCGGCGATGGGCGACGCGGCGGAGCTGGCCGTACGGCTGCTGTTGCCGGAGGCGGCGGTTCTCGCGGCGGTGGTCTGCGGCGGTGATCGGCGGGCGGTCGACACCGTGCTGGCCGACCGGCGGTTGGCCCCGCTCGTGCCGCTGCGTGCCGAGCGGCTGCTCGATGTGCCGGAGCCTCGGCACTCGGTGCTGGTCGCCGCGGTGGGCGGGGCCCGGGCGGTATGGATCCGGTTGCGTGACCCGGCGCCCGACCGGGCCGACTGACCTCGGGCACTGCCGGCGGTTGGACGACGGCGCGCGATTTCAAGGATTCCTGGGACCTGGTCGGACCGGCGCTCGGAGAATGGCCGTCATCCCGTTGAGCCCCCCTGGGTAGCTCCGGAAGGGTTCGTCCGACGGGATTCCCGCCGTCTCTGGCCGAGACTGACGAAGACCAGGGAGATCATCATGCCCGGCGCCGAGGCCGAGATCCTGCGTAGCGTCCTCGACCGGTGGCGGTCCGCGGTCGACGCCCATGAGCCGGATCGCGTCCGGTGGGCGCTGCCCGGGGGACCGCGACGAGCCTGAGCGCGCGTCGTGCTTCACCGACGACGCGATCTTCCAGGGCCTGCGCCCGTACACGGTCGGCCGTGCTGGTGTCGCCGCGTACTACGCCGCCCAGCCGCTCGGCCTGACCGCCACGTACGACATCCGGGAGACCCGGCGGCTCGCCGACGAACTATCTGGAGGTCGACTTCGGCTTTACCGACCGGCCGACGCTCACCGTCCATTTCGGCGTGATCGTGCGGCGTGCCAATGACGCCTGGCTCATCGGTCACTACCAAATCTCGCGGCCCGACTGACTCGGACCGCCCGCGTCGATCATGAAGTTGTGGTGGTGGACGAAGGCCGCTTACCGTCCTAAACCGGGAACCACAACTCCATGATCGACGCCGACGAGGGTGAGGGCGACGGGTTGAGGGCTAGGGCGAGGTGTCAGAGCTGGTCGGTGCCGAAGGTGTCGCAGGTCTTCGGGTCGCCGCCGTTGAAGCCCTGCTGGAACCAGCGCTGCCGCTGCGCGGAGGTGCCGTGGGTGAACGAGTCGGGGTTGACCTGCCCACCGGAGCGCTCCTGGATGCTGTCGTCGCCGATCGCCTCGGCGGCCTGCAGCGCCTCGCTGATGTCGGTCTGGGTGATCGACGTGAAGAGCGGCTCCTGGCCGGACTTGTCCTTGCTCTCGGTGGCGTGCTTGGCCCAGGCGCCGGCGTAGCAGTCGGCCTGCAACTCCAACCGTACGGAGGCGGAGCGGGGGCCGCTCTGGTCGCCCTGGCCGGCCTTCTCGTTGGTGCCGAGCAGGTTCTGGACGTGGTGGCCGTACTCGTGGGCGAGCACGTAGGGCTGGGCGAACTCGCCCTTGGCGCCGAACCGGGAGGCCAACTCGTCGTAGAAGCTCAGGTCGATGTACACCTGCCGGTCGGCCGGGCAGTAGAACGGGCCGACGCCCGAGTCGGCCTGGCCACAGCCGGTGTTCACGGCGGCCTGGAAGTAGTTGGTCTTGGTCGGCTCGTACTTGCCCTTGCCCAGCTCCGGGTACGCCTTCTCCCAGTAGCCCTGGATGCTGTTGACGAAGAGCAGGTTGCGGCAGCGTACGTCGTCGAAGCGCTGGGCGTTGTCACGCGAGCACAGCTGCTCCAGGTCGGTGCCGCCGGCCTGCCCGCCCTCGTCGCCGTTGGTCATCGCGTTCAGGCCGAACCCGCCGCCCAGCAGCGCGACCAGCACGGCCACCACGATGCCGATCAGCCCGCCGCGACCACCGCCGCCGGGCAGCGGGATGCCCATGCCACCGCCCGCCCCACCGCCTCGGCCCCGGTCGTTGACCTGGGAGGTGTCGAGTTCGGCCCGCTCGTTGAGTTCCATGCTGACCCCGATCGCCGTATGCCGGTGATTGTCATGTGAATGTCGTTGTGTCGCCTGATAGCCGGAGGGGGTCCGGATCGCCGTTACCGATACCCGATGATCTTGGCTGGTAATCCGGGCGGGCGGTCCGGCGGCGCCCGGTACACTTGTCGGGTGCTGCGCTGCGAAGGCTGAACCGCCCCGCGCCGTCGGGCCCCTTGAGCCCGCCGGCCGTTTCGCGTGCCCCGAGTCAGCCTTCAGACCCCGAGAGCGAGCCCGAAAACATGATCACTGCCACCGGCCTGGAGTTGCGTGCCGGCTCCCGGATCCTGCTGTCCGACACCACGCTGCGCGTGCAGCCCGGTGATCGGATCGGCCTCGTCGGCCGCAACGGTGCCGGCAAGACCACCACGCTGAAGGTGCTCGCCGGCGAGGGGCAGCCGTACGGCGGGCAGATCGACCAGCGCAGTGCCATCGGCTACCTCCCGCAGGACCCGCGTACCGGCGACCTGGAGGTCACCGGCCGCGACCGGGTGCTCTCCGCACGCGGCCTGGACGTGCTGATGTCCCAGATGCAGGAGCTTGAGGCCCGGCTCGCCGAGGACACCGACGAGAAGCTGGTCCGCCGGTACGGCGCGCTGGAGGACCAGTTCGCCGCCCTGGGCGGGTACGCCGCCGAGGCTGAGGCCGCCCGGATCTGCGCCAACCTCGGCCTGCCGGACCGGGCGCTCGCGCAGACCATCGGCACTCTCTCCGGTGGTCAGCGCCGACGCATCGAGCTGGCCCGGATCCTGTTCCGCGACGCCGGTGAGAACGGCGGTGGCATCCTGCTGCTCGACGAGCCGACCAACCACCTCGACGCCGACTCGATCACCTGGCTACGCGGCTTCCTCGCCAACCACAAGGGCGGCCTGATCGTGATCTCCCACGACGGCGCGCTGCTGCAGTCGGTGGTCAACAAGGTCTGGTTCCTCGACGCCACCCGGTCCGTGGTCGATGTGTACAACCTGGGCTGGAAGGCGTACCTGGAGGCGCGCGAGACCGACGAGCGGCGCCGCCGCCGGGAGCGGGCCAACGCGGAGAAGAAGGCCGGCGCGTTGATGGCGCAGGCCGACAAGATGCGGGCCAAGGCCACCAAGACCGTCGCCGCGCAGAACATGGCCCGCCGGGCCGAGAAGCTGATCTCGGGTCTGGAGGAGGTACGGGTTTCCGACCGGGTGGCCAAGGTGCGCTTCCCCAACCCCGCGCCGTGCGGCAAGACCCCGCTCACCGCGACCGGCCTGTCCAAGTCGTACGGCTCGCTGGAGATCTTCACCGACGTCAACGTCGCGGTGGACCGGGGCTCCCGGGTGGCCATCCTCGGGCTCAACGGTGCCGGCAAGACGACACTGCTGCGGATGCTCGGCGGGCTGCTCACTCCGGACACCGGCGAGGTGCACGCCGGGCACGGTCTGCGGTTGGGCTACTACGCCCAGGAGCACGAGACGCTGGACGTGGAGCGGACCGTGCTGGAGAACATGCGCGCCGCCGCCGTCGAGCAGTCCGACACCGACCTGCGCAAGATCCTCGGCGCGTTCCTCTTCTCCGGTGACGACGTGAACAAGCCGGCCGGGGTGCTCTCCGGTGGCGAGAAGACCCGGTTGGCCCTGTCCACCCTGGTCTGTTCCGGCGCCAACGTGCTGCTGCTCGACGAACCGACGAACAACCTCGACCCGGTCAGCCGGGAGCAGGTGCTCGACGCCATCGCGAACTACCCGGGGGCGATCGTCCTGGTCACCCACGACCCGGGCGCCGTGCTGGCGCTCAAGCCGGACCGCGCCATCCTGTTGCCCGACGGCGACGAGGACGCCTGGAGCGACGACCTGCTCGAGCTGGTCGAGCTGGCCTGATCGAGTCCGGGCGGGCCGCTCGGCCCGTTCTCAGCCGAGCAGGTCGACCAGCCGGCCGAGCACGCCCGAGCTGACCAGGATCACCAGGCCGATGCCGATGAAGATCGTCGGCACCAGCCAGTGGCCGGCGCGCTCGACCAACCGGACCACCTGGGGGCGCCCGCCCAGCCAGGCCCCGGCGGCGCACCACAGCGCGATGAGCAGCACGAAGACCAGCAGGAACACCGCGCTGTCGGCCACGCCGAGGGCTCGGAAGACGGGTACGTAGACGGCCACGTTGTCGGCGCCGTTCGCGATGGTCACCCCGGCCACGCCGAGCATCCCGGTGACGACCGCCGGGGCCTCGTCATCGGCGGAGCCCCGCAGCGCGCGTACGCCCAGCGCGATCGGCAGCAGACCGAGTAGCCCCGTCCACGGGTCCGGCACCACCAGAAGCCCGGCCGCGACCACGGCGCTGGCCAGCACGAGCGCGCCGATGCCGAGGTATTGGCCGGCGACAATCTGCCAGGTGCGGGGTCGGCCGGTGGTGCGGGCCGCGACGAAGAACAGCGTCAGGATGACGATGTCGTCGATGTCGGTGGCGGCGAAGACCACGGCAGCTCCGGCCGCGGTGCCCAGCAGGTCGATCACGACCGAAGGCTACGGGTCGCCGGCAACCGCCAGCGCGCGGCGGTGGTACGCCTGGACGCCGCCGCGCGGCCGATCGCCAGGATCACTCTATCGGGAAGCTGACATTGCATAGCGTGTCGGTTGGCGAAGAGTTGATATCTGGCGCATGATCGTTCGAGGCGGTCTAATAGGTGGGACCGTATCCGAACCGCACAGTCTGGGACGTGAGGACACAGCATGGCAGCCACTGGCACAGCCACCAGCACTGAGAAGGGTCGCCGGATCGTCGGAGCCGAGCGTCAGACGCTCGCCAAGGACCTGGTAAAGCGGTACACCTCGGGGGAGAGCATCCGCGCGTTGGCGGCCTCGACCGGCCGTTCCTACGGGTTCATCCACCGAGTGCTCACCGAGTCCGGGGTGCAGCTGCGTCAGCGCGGCGGTGCCCGGCGCCGCAAGAAGGCGTGACCCGCCCCCCAGCGTCGTCCACCAGCGCCGCGCCCCGGGCCGCCCGGTGACCGCCGAGGCGACCGGGGTTCGGCTCGCCTGCGACGGGCCGGTTGCCACGGTGACGTTGTGCCGGCCCGACGTGCTCAATGCTCAGACGCCCGCGATGTGGCGAGCGATGAGCGACTTCTCCCGCGACCTGCCCGGCGACGTGCGGGTGGTGGTGGTGCGGGGCGAGGGGCGTGCGTTCTCCGCCGGGCTCGACCTCGCGGTGGCTGGCGCTTCCGGCCCGGGTTCCTTCGCGGAGCTGGCCACACTTCCCGAGCAGGAGTGTGCGGAGCGCATCACGGAGTTCCAGGCCGGTTTTACTTGGCTGCACCGGCCGGACGTCATCTCCGTCGCGGCCGTGCAGGGCCACGCGATCGGCGCCGGCTTCCAGCTCGCGCTCGCCTGTGACCTGCGAGTGCTGTCCGCGGACGCGAAGCTGTCGATGGCTGAGGTGACCCTCGGCCTGGTGCCCGACCTGGCCGGCACGAAACGCCTCGTCGAGTTGGTCGGCTATGCACGGGCGCTGGAGATCTGCGCCACCGGCCGCCGGTTGGACGCCGCCGAGGCGGACCGGATCGGGCTGGCTACCCTTGTCGTGCCACCAGCCGAGCTGGACGGCGCGGTCCAGGACCTGACCGCTGGCCTGCTCTCCGGGGCCCGCGACGCGGTGGTGGAGATCAAGGCGTTGCTCGCCGGAGCGGCCGGGCGGTCGCACGCCGACCAGCAGCGCGCCGAGCGGGAGGCGCAGACCCGCCGGCTGCGTGACCTGGCTGGCCGGGGAGAATAGGTAAGGACCGCACGGGAAGATCCGGGTTACGACCGAGGTTGTCACAGTCGTCGGGAGAATTGACCTGACGGTGCGGTCTGCCCGATGACCCGGAGGTGAGCGGTGTCCAACCCGATGTCCGGCGGTGGCATGGCCGGATGGAGCATGCTCCGGTCGATGCGCAACCGCGACGAGGTCGCCGGCCACCGGCTCAAGCGCGGTGTGGCCCGGCGCATCGTGGCCTTCGCCCAGCCCTACCGGCGCGACATCGTCGTCTTCCTGGCCACCGTGGTGTTGGCCGCCATCATCGGCGTGGCCACCCCGGTGCTCGCGGGTGACGTGATCAACGCGATCAACCGGGGCGGCACCGAGGCCGGCCGACTGGTGGTGCGGCTGGCCCTGTTCATCGCCGCGCTGGCGGTCGCCGACGCACTGCTGTCGCTGGCCCAACGCTGGTATTCCGCCCGGATCGGCGAGGGCATCATCCTCAACCTGCGCACCCGGGTCTACGACCACGTGCAGCGGATGCCGTTGCAGTTCTTCACCCGTACCCAGACCGGCGCCCTGGTCAGCAGGCTGAACAACGACGTGCTCGGTGCCCAGCGGGCGTTCACCTCCACGCTGTCCGGTGTGGTCAGCAACGTCATCCAGCTGGTGCTCACCGCGGCCGTGATGTTCACCCTCTCCTGGCAGATCACCGCGCTCTCGCTGGTGCTGTTGCCGATCTTCATCATTCCGGCCCGCAGGGTCGGTCGACGGCTGGCCGACATCACCCGCGAGGCGTACAACCTCGACGCCAAGATGAACGCGACGATGACCGAGCGGTTCGGGGTGGCCGGTGCGCTGCTGGTGAAGCTCTTCGGTCAGCCCGAGATCGAGGCCCGTCGGTTCGCCGGCCGGGCCGAGCGGGTCCGCGACATCGGCATCGAGTCCGCGATGTACTCCCGCACGTTCTTCGTGGCGATGCTGCTGGTCGCCTCACTGGCGCAGGCGCTCACCTACGGCCTCGGTGGCTGGCTCGCGGTGACCGGCGGCGTCAGCGCGGGCACCGTGGTGACGCTCGCGCTGCTGCTCACCCGCCTGTACGGCCCGCTCACCGCGCTCTCCAACGTCCGGGTGGACGTGATGAGCGCGCTGGTCTCCTTCGATCGGGTCTTCGAGGTGCTCGACCTGAAGCCGGGCATCGTGGAGAAGCCCGACGCGGTGGCGGTGCCCCGGGGCACCGGCCGGGTCGACTTCCGCGAGGTGCGCTTCCGCTACCCGAGCGCCGCCGAGGTCTCCCTCGCCTCCCTGGAGGAGGTCGCCACGCTCGACCGGACCGTCAACGAGCCGGTGCTCAAGGGAGTCTCGTTCAGCGTGGAGCCTGGGCAGATGGTCGCGCTGGTCGGCCCGTCCGGCGCCGGCAAGTCGACACTGTCGATGCTGATCTCCCGGATCTACGACGTCACCGACGGGCAGGTGTTGGTCGGTGGGGTCGACGTGCGCGACGCGACGCTCGCCTCCCTGCGCGACGAGATCGGTGTGGTCACCCAGGATTCGCACCTGTTCCACGAGACGATCGCCGAGAACCTGCGCTACGCCAAGCCGGACGCCACCGACGACGAGATCTGGGCCGCGCTGGCCGGCGCTCAGGTCGCCGACCTGGTCCGGTCGCTGCCCGACGGGTTGGACACCACGGTGGGGGAGCGCGGTTACCGGTTCTCCGGCGGCGAGAAGCAGCGCATCGCGATCGCCCGGCTGCTGCTCAAGGCCCCGTCGATCGTGATCCTCGACGAGGCGACCGCACACCTCGACTCGGAGAGCGAGGCGGCGGTGCAACGGGCACTGTCCGTGGCGCTGACCGGGCGGACGGCGCTGGTGATCGCACACCGGCTCTCCACGGTCCGCGACGCCGACCAGATCCTGGTCCTCGACGGTGGGCGGATCGTCGAGCGGGGGCGGCACGACGAGCTGGTCGCCGTCGGCGGGCTCTACGCCGAGCTGTACCGGACCCAGTTCGCGGTTGCCGACTCGCCCACCCCGTTCGTCGACGCGACCGGCCCCGAGCCGGTGGTCATGCCGTTGGGCACCTATCACGCCGACGAGGTGCTGCCGCCCGCCGCCGCCAACTGATCCGTTCGCGGACGGCGACGGTCAGGCCGGCCTGCGGTCCGGCAGGTCGGCTGCCACCCGCAACTCGTCGAACGCCAGGCCCAGGGTGACCGGAGTGAAGTGCGCGTTCAGGCCGCTCGGGTTGGGCAGCACCCACAGTCGGGCGCCGGCCAGCGACTCCGGTTGCGGCCCGAAGGTGGCCTTCGGCCGGCGAAAACCGATCCGGTACGCGGTCACCCCCACCACCGCCACCCAGCGCGGCCGATACCGGGCCACCTTGTCGGTCAGGATCGCGGCACCGTCGAGAAGTTCCTCGGTGCTCAACTCGTCCGCGCGGGCGCTGGCCCGGGCGGCCATGTTGGTGATGCCGAGCCCGAGGGCGGGCAGCTCGTCCTGTTCGCTGGGGTGCAGCAGTCGGGGAGTGAACCCGCCCCGGTGCAGTGCGGGCCAGAACCGGTTGCCGGGCCGGGCGAAGTGCCAGCCCGTCGCGGCCGACCAGAGGCCCGGGTTGATGCCGACGAAGAGCACCGCCAACCCCGGCGCGAGGACGTCGGGGATCCTCCGGTCAGCGGCCGCCGCCAAGTCCGCCCGGGTCGGCCGCGGATACCCGGCAGCAGCACGGGCACGTCCGGCGTTCTCGGGCAGCACCGCAGGGGCATCTCGGGCCGGGTCGGGTGTCACAGCCCGCGCAGCGCGCCGCCGTCGACCGGCACGGTGAGACCGGTCAGGTAGCTCGCGGCGGGGGAGAGCACGAACGCGGCCACCCGCCCGAACTCGGTCGGATCGCCGATGCGGCGCAGCGGAATGCCGGCCTCCGCCTCGGCGCGGGCCCGCTCCGGGTCGCCGGTGGCGGCGAAGAGCTCCCGGTTGCGGTCGGTGAGGATCCGGCCGGGCAGCAGACCGACCACCCGGACCCCGCGCGGGCCGTAGTCGTCGGCGATGTCCTTGGCGGCCCCGACCAGACCGGGCCGCAGACCGTTGGAGATGCCGAGGCCGGGCACCGGGCCGCGGGCCGAGGTGGAGAGCACCAGCCCGATCGCGCCGCCCTCGGGCAGCGCGCCGGCGATGGTGCGTACCGCGCGGATGGTGCCCAGGAAGACGGTCTCGAAGGAAAGCCGCCACTGCTCGTCGGTGATCGCCGCCGCGTTGCCCGGCGGTGGCCCGCCGACCGAGATCAGCGCGCCGTCGAGCCGGCCGAAGTGCTCCTGGGCCGCGGCGACGAGCTGCCCCGGGGTCTCCGGGTCGGTCAGGTCTGCGGTCAGCCCGACGGCCCGCTCCGGGCCACCCAGCCGCTGTGCGGCGGCGGCCACAGCGTCCGGGTCCCGGGCCGAGAGCACCACCCGCGCCCCGTCGGCGACCAGGCACTGCGCGGTCGCGTAACCCAGACCGCGGGAGGCGCCGGTGAGGACGTACACGCGGTCGGTCAGTCCGAGATCCATGAGGCCGATCCTGCCGCATCCGGCACGCCGTCGCCATCAACGGTGGACGCCGTCGGGGGACGCGGGGCTGGGCGCAGCAGGCGTACCCTCCCGGCGATCTGCACCGCGACGGCGCCGCCGGCGCGGCCCACCGCCGGCAACCGACGCGGACGCGGCGCTCGAAGCCCGTCGTAGCGCAGTCGGGCCTCCCGGACGGCCAACTCCTCGGCCGCCGCCGGAGGCAGCGCACGCTGTTCGTGCAGTGCGCGGGACAGGTCCCAACCGTCGCGCAGTGACCCTGCGGTAGGTCGCCGGGCGGCCCAGTCGGCGAACGTCGTCGACCACCTGGCACCGAGGCCGGCGGCGAGCAGGGGCCAGTGCCGGGTCACCTCGCCGGCACGTTTGCGCAGCAGGGCCGCCCGGGTGGCGGCCAGCTGGGCCGGTGCGAACCCCGGCGGTGGCGGGCCTCCGGCGACCAGCGTCGCGACCAGCTGCGCCTGGCGTTCGGCGAGCCCCGTGAGAGCGCCGGATGGCGGCGTGCCGGCGTCGTTGCTCGGGGCGGTGCTGCCCACCGGGGCTCCGGCCGAGGGGGCGGTCATGTCACGGCCGGGAAGCCCGCGGCGGCGGCCAGGGCGTCCAGTTCGGCGCGGAGCTCGGCGGCCGGTGGGTAGTGGCCGTCGCGTTCCAGCAGCAGCGCCGGCGGTCGCTGCCGGGCGCAGAGCGCACCCACCAGCTCCAGCACCGCCGCCGGCACCGGATCGGTGTGGGTGTCGTGGTAGAAACCGCCGTGCTCCGCACCGCCGGCCACGTGCGCGTACGCGACCCGCTCCAAAGGCAGACGGTCCAGCAACGCGAGCGGGTCGGTGCCCCGGTTGCGGGCGTTGGCGTGCACGTTGGCCACATCCAGCAGCAGCAGTGCCCCGGTCCGGTCGAGGATCTCGGTGAGGAAGTCCGCCTCGTCCAACTCGTCGTCGGGCCAGTCGACCAGCGCGGCGATCGGTTCCAGCGCGATCGGCACCGGCAGCTCGGCCTGGGCCCGTGCCACATTGGCGCAGACCGCGTCGACGGCCTCCCGGCTGCGGGGCAGCGGCAGCAGGTGCCCGGCCTCCAGGCCGCCGGCCCGGACGAACGCGATGTGCTCGCTGACCAGCGGGGCGTCGACGCGTTGCGCCACCGCGGCCAGGTGGGCGACCCGGGCGGGGTCGACCGGCTCGGCGCCGCCGAGGGAGAGCCGCACACCGTGCGGTACGACCGTCACCGCGCGCTCGCGCAGTTGCGCCAGGCCCGGCGGGAGCGGCCCGGACGTGGGCACCGCCTCGGCCACCACCTCGACGAAACGCAACCCGGGCAGCTCGGCCACGAACCCGGCGATCTCCGGACGCCAGCCGATGCCGACCCCGGACGGGCCGGTCATCCGCCGCACCCCCCGCCCCCGCCGCCGCAGCCACCTCCACCGCCGCAGGAGCTGCCACCGTCTCCGCCGGAGCTGTCGCCTCCACCACCCGACGAGCCGTCGGCGCCACCCGACCAGCCGCTGCCGGACGCCGCCTGGCGCTGAATCTCGGCCTGCTCGGCGAAGCCCGGGTCGAGCATCCAGAACGAGGCGGTGCCGTACAGGGCCACACCCATCGCCGCGCCGGCCGCTCCGTAGGTGGCGTAGGCCGGCGTGGAGGCCGGCGCGAGGTGGGAGTGCTCGCGGCGCAGGCCGCGCAGCGCGGCCCGGCCGGCCCGGGTGAGCAGGGGCGCCCGGCGCAGCACCAGCGTGAAGCTCAGGAGCGCGAACAGGGTCAACAGCAGGTAACCGACCGGGTGACCGCTGAACAGGCCGGAGACCAACCGGAGCACACCGAAACCCAACAGGGCGATCAGGATCGTGCCCCAGAAGCGGGCGCGTGCACGCTGCGTGTCGTTCGTCAGCAGCCCGCGCTGCTCAAGGCCGTTCCGGATCTGGTGCAGCGCGACGCGTACGCGCTCGTCCTGCGGCAGGTCCCGGACCCGCGAATGCTGGTGGGCGGCCCAGAGGATGGCCTGCTCCAGCGGGGTGAGCCCGGTCGGCGCGGCACCGACGGTGGTCAGCCGGCGGTCCGGTCGCACGCCGATCGCGCCGCTACCGCGTAGCCCGCCGAGCGCGGCGTGCACGGCGAGTTGAGGCCCACCGTTGAGGTACGCGACCTGCTCCGGCCCGAGTGGGTCGGCCGTGGCAGCCGTGGGTCCGGCCGCGAGACGGATCCGGTGGTACACCGCGATCGCCACCACCACCGCGGCCGTCAGGAGGTAGTACCGGATGAAGGTCGGGCCGGGAATGCCCCAGGTGTCGCCCGACGCGGCGTAGACGGTCATCGGCTGCTCCTGTCACCGGAGGGATCGGCGGCCCCATTGTGGATCAGCCTCGCCACGGTCGGCGTACCGGTGTCCGCGCGGTCAGCGGCGGCGAACCGCCTCCTCGACCAGGTCGAGCACCGGGCCCAGGTCACCGGCCGGTCGGCCCATGGCCAGGTGCAGCACCAGGCCGTCGTAGGCCAGCTCCAGGAACTGGGCCAGCACATCGATCGGTACGTCCTCGCGCAGCACTCCGGCGTCGCGCTGGCGGGCCAGCCGGTCACGGGTCGCCTCGGCGATCGCAGCGGACCGCTCGGCCCAGCGCCGGGCGAACGCGGGGTCGGTGCGCAGGCGGCGGGAGACCTCCAGTTGGCTGCCCAGCCAACCGGTGGTGTCGGGGGAGACGGCGCGGGCGAGCAGGTCGCGCATCACCTGCACGAGACCGTTGCGGGCCACCGTCTCGACCATGGCCGCGGCGTCGTCCTCGGCGACGGCCAGAAAGAGCGAGTCCTTGTCACGGAAGTGGTGGAAGATGGCGCCGCGGGACAGGCCGGTGGCCTCCTCGAGGCGGCGTACGGTCGCCCCCTCGTAGCCGAGCCGGGCGAAACACGCCCGCGCGGCGGCGAGGATCTCCTGCCGGCGCGCGTCGAGCTGGTCCTGGCTTACTCTGGGCACGCGTCGATCGTTGCAGGTCACCCCGGGGCATGCAAACCGTACGTACGGCTTGGTATGTCGCCGATTACCATCGCCCGGTGACCCTGCCCCGTACCGTGCCCACCGCCCCGCTGACCGTGGCCACCGTTCAGGCCACGCCGACGCCGGGTGACGTCGCCGGCAACGCGGTCGCCGCCGCCGACCTGGTCCGCCAGGCTGGTGAGCGGGGCGCCCGGGTTGCCGTCCTGCCGGAGCTGTTCCTCTGCGCGTACCACCCGCCGGCCCTCGCCGCCGACCCGGCCGGCACCGACGTCGCGGCCGACCCGGACGGGACCGTCGCGGATGCCCGGCTCGACCCGCTGCGCGCCGCGGCGCGCGCGGCCGGCGTCACCGTGCTGGTCGGCGCCGCAGCCCGGCACCCGGACGGCCGGCGGACCATCGCCGCGCTGGTGGTCGACCGGGCCGGCACGGTCCGGGTCGGGTACGACAAACAGCAGCTGTGGGGTGACGAACGCGAGCTGTTCAGCGCGGGCGGTCGGGGTGCCACGCTGCTCGTCGACGACTGGCGGCTAGGGCTCGGCATCTGCTACGACGGCTGTTTCCCGGAGCACGGCCGGGCCGCCGCCCTCGACGGCGCGCACGGTTACCTGTGCCCCAGCGGTTACCTGGCCGGCTCCGAGCACCGCCGGGACCTTTACTACGCCGCGCGAGCCCTGGACAACACGATGTTCGTGGTCTTCTCCAACGCGGTCGGCGGCGTCGACCCGTGGCGGTTCAACGGCGGCGCGGCGATCTACGATCCGCAGGGACGGGTGCTGGCTCGGGGCGCCGACGACGGCACGGCGGTGCTGGTGGCGACGCTGGACCCGGCAGCGCTCGCGGCCACCCGGGCGGCCCATTCGATGCTCGCCGATCGGCTGCCGGACCAGGGCGGCCCTCGGGTGTCGATGTCCGGCTGAGCCCCGTCGTCAGGTCGATACCCGCCGGATCTGTTGGCGGACACGTCGGTCCCGTAGGGTGCCCGAGTGCCACTGCTCCTGCTGGACCTGGACAACACCCTGCTGGACCGGGCCGGGCCGTTCCGCCGCTGGGGTGAGCGCTTCCTGGACGGCATCGGCGCGCCCCCCACCGACATCGACTGGCTGGTCTCGATCGACGCCGACGGGTTGACCGACCGCTGGGATCTCGCCGACGCGATCCGGGACCGCTACGAGCTGCGCATCCCCTCGATCGACCTGGTGGAGGAGCTGCACGACGGGGTGGTGGCACAGACCCGGCTCGACCCACTGATCGCCTGCGCGTTGCGGATCGCCGACGACGCCGGCTGGGTGCCGGTGGTGGTCTGTAACGGCACGGTACGCGTCGAGGACACCAAGATCCGCAAAACCGGCCTGGACCGCTACGTCGCCGACTGGGTGATCTCCGAGGAGGCCGGAGTCAGCAAGCCCAACCCGCGGATCTTCGCGCTCGCCGCCCAGCGGGTCCGGATGCCGCTGCGCGGCGCCTGGGTGGTCGGCGACAGCCCGGAGGCGGACATCGGCGGTGCCGCCGCGGTCGGGCTGCCCAGCGTCTGGCTGCACCGGGGGCGCACCTGGTCGGACGACCGGTTCGCGCCGAGCCACACCGTGGACGGGCTGATCGCCGCGGTCGCCACCGTGCTCGCCCGCTGAGGGTTCGCTCGCTCGCTGGCCGTCGCTCGCCAGGTCTCGCCGCTGTTCGGACGGCGGCTCGGTAAATCGGTTGACCGGCTGCCGTGGGGCGGCGAGCATTGTCGGCGCATGGTGCATCCCGGGCGTGTGCCCGGTCGAGGAGAGGGGGTCGGTCATGGCCGTCTCCGCAGGTCGCTTCCAGCCGCCTTTCTCAGCCTCGACCAAGGGAACCTCACCACAGTGCGCGATCATGACCTTCCGGCGCTGGAGCGCCGGAGCCGCGGCAAGAGCCGCTTCGACGACGACGAACCGCAGTTTCTGAAGCGCGGGCGGCCCACCGAGCCGCCCGCAGACCCGGACAGTCAACCTGACCCGGACACCGGCGAGCGCTGGTCGTCCTGGGACGACGCCGTGCACGGGCCACAGCCACACCCGGACTGGCTGATCACCGAGTTGGCCGCCAAGGACACCGAGCTGGGTGTGCTGAAGACCGGCAAGGAGGCGGACGTCCACCTGGTCCGTCGGGCGGTGCCCGACACCGACCGGTCCTGCCTGCTGGCGGTCAAGCGCTACCGCGCTCCTGAGCACCGGCTGTTCCACCGGGACGCCGGTTACCTGGAGGGCCGCCGGGTTCGCCGGTCCCGGGAAAACCGGGCGATGGAGGGCCGGACGGCGTTCGGCCGGCAGATGATCGCCGGGCAGTGGGCCGCGGCCGAGTTCGACGCCCTGGCCCGGCTCTGGGAGATCGGCGCCGGGCACGACCGGATCGCCGTGCCGTACCCGGTGCAGCTACGGGGCACCGAGCTGATGCTGGAGTTCGTCGGTGACGCCGAGTCGGGGCAGGCGGCGCCCCGGCTGGCCCAGCTGCGCCCCGGCCCGGCCGAGCTGCGCGACCTGTGGGCTCAGCTGGTGGAGGCGCTGCGCGTGCTGGCCCGGGCCGGCTATGCGCACGGCGACCTGTCGCCGTACAACCTGCTCGTGCACCAGAGTCGGCTGGTCGTGATCGACCTGCCGCAGGTGGTCGACGTGGTGGCGAACCCGCAGGGGCCGGAGTTCCTGGCCCGCGACGTGCGGGTGGTCGGCGCCTGGTTCGCGGCCCGGGGCCTGCCCGCCGAGCAGGTCGATCCCGGGACGCTCACCGGAGAACTGCTACGCGAGGCGGGCCTCCGCTGATCGGAGCGGGGGGGGGGGGGGGGGGCGGCCCCCCCCCCCCCCCCGCGGGGGGGGGGGGGGGTGGGGAAGAGGGTGAAAAGGATGGTGTGTGAAAGGGGGGGGGGCGGGTCGAG
>NZ_JBEXEV010000060.1:0-16147 GCF_040606435.1 Micromonospora sp. NPDC005413 | reverse complement strand
CCATCGCCCAGCCGGTGTCGAACTCGTGGAACACGAGATCGATGCGCCCTCCGCTGGTCGAGGGCCGCCGGATGCGGCGCTGGTACTGGTGGCGGGGGGGGGGGGGGGGGCCCCCGGGGGGGGGGGGGGGGGGGGCCCCCCCCCCCCCCCCCCCCGCTCCGCCGTTACTGCAGGTAGCGCTCCACCTCGGGCTTGGGGCGTTCGCCCTGTGCGTCCGGGTCGCCGTGGGTCTCCCGGGCGGCCCGCCGGCGGCGCAGCAGGTCCCAGCACTGGTCGAGGGACTCCTCCAGGGCGCGCAGTCGCTCGCTGGCGTCGCCCTCAGTGCCCGACTCGTGGGCCTGGGCATCCGCACGCAGCTTGTGTTCCTCGTCGACCAGCTCGGAGATCCGGTTCAGGATGGTCTTGTCGTCCATGCCACAGAGCCTGGCACAGGGTGCCCGGCATCGCCCGGATTCGGGGGTACCGGTGCGTCCCCGATCGGTCCGACGTCGCCCGCCTGTGCCGGGGCCGACGCCGATCGGGTCGACGGCGCTGGAGCGTCCCGCCCGTGCCATCGGGCCGGTGACGCGTACGCCCGCGCGGACGATGCGCCTGAATCTCCACTCAGGACCCCGGCGGGTGCGTCACCGACCCGCGCATGGCTGTGGGGTGGAAATTCCACCGTCCGCAAGTCTGGAGGTGCCCCGCGTTTGGTGAGATGCTTCCGTTGGCCCAGAAGGTGAAAGTTCATCAACCTGGCCGACCGAAGTGGACCACTGCGGTCGCCGGGACGACGAGGAGACGTGGTTCGATGTCGCAGGTTTCCGAGGCGGGTCCCGCCACCGCCAGCACCGAACCCCGGATGATCCCGCTGCGGCGCGTTCTGCCCGCACTGGTCCGCGATCCGCTCGGCGCGCTTGTCGACTTCGCGGAGGCCGCCGACGGTGAGGTCATCCGACTGAACCTCGGCTCGTTCCGCCCCTATCTGGTCAGCCACCCTGAGCACCTACAACGGGTGCTGCGGGACAACGTTGCCAACTACACGCGCGACGGCGACGGGTTGCTCTGGCGACCGGTCCGTCGGATCGTCGGCGACGCCATCCTGGTCGCCGAGGGCGAAGTCTGGGAGTCCAGCCGGAACGCCCTGCAACCGCTGTTCACCGCCAAGCGGGCCGAGACGCTCGTCGACAAGATGGCCGAGGCGATCAACGAGGCGGTCGACGAGTGGCTGGAGCCGGCCCGGGAGGGCCGCCCGATCGACGGTGGCGCCGAGCTGACCCAGATCGTGCTGCGGACCACCATGCGGGTGCTCTTCGCCGACCGGATCTCGGTGCCGGACGCGCTGCGGATCAGCGCCGCGCTGGACACCGTCACCACCGCGATGCTCCCGCGACTGCTGATGCCCGCCGTGCCGTACGCGGTGCCGATGCCCGGCGACCGGCCCTTCCGCGAGGCGGTGCGCACCATCGACGAGGTGGTGCTGCCCATCATCCGGGAGGCCCGTGCCCGGCCCACCGACGGCGACGACATCATCTCCACCCTCTGCCGGCCCCGCGCCGACGGCAGCGAACCCGACGAGTACGCGATCCGCGGCGACGTGGTCGCGATGTTCTCCACCGCCACCGAGACCACCATCGCCCTGCTCTCCTGGCTCTGGCCGGTGCTGGCCTCCCGACCCGACGTGGCCGAGCGGATGACCGACGAGATCGAGCGGGTCGTCGGTGCCGAACGGGTCGGCCGTGAGCACCTGCCCCAGCTGCGCTACGGCCGGATGGTGCTCGACGAGATGCTGCGGCTCTACCCGGCCGGCTGGATGATCCCGCGGACCGCTGTCGGCGACGACGTGCTGGGCGGGGTGCGGGTCAAGGCCGGCGGCACCGTGCTGGTCAGCCCGTACGTCACCCAGCGGATGTCGACGTTCTGGAACGACCCGGCGCTCTTCGACCCCGAGAGGTTCGCGCCGGAGCTGCCCCGGCGGCGCTACCGCTACTCCTACTTCCCGTTCGGCGGAGGCCCGCACCAGTGCCTCGGGCAGTACCTGTTCCTGCTGGAGGCCCAGCTCATCGTCAGCACCGTGCTGAGCCGCTACCGCTTCCAGCTACGCCAACCGGTCGACCTGACACCCCGGATGGGCGCCTCGCTGCAACCCAAGCAGCGGGCCGAACTCATCCTCACCCCGGTCGAGCGCCCGGTCGTATCGTGACGGGGGCGCCGCGACCGGCTCAGGCCGGTCGGGACGCGGTCGCCGAGCAGGGCCGGGTGTGCGCACTCGCCGTGCGAGGCGTACGCGACCTGCAGGGCGTCACCGCCGCCCACCCCGAACTGTTCGACGCCGCGCCCTTCGATGCGGCGCTGCTCAGCTCGGTGGCGACCGCGATCGCCTTCACCGCGCCGTGGCACACCGCCGCGGAGCTGCGCATCACCACCCGTACCCTGCTCTGGGTCTTCGCGGCCGACTGGCAGGTCGACTACCTCGCGCAGTCCGTCGACGACGTCGAGGAGGTGGTGACCGACTGCCTCGCGGTGGCCGACGGCGCCGCCCCGCCGCCGGGGCGGCACCTGGCGGGACTCCTGGCCGACCTGCGCGACGAGCTGACGACCGTGCCGGCGTTCGCCCGGCTGCGGCCGATCTGGCGCGAGGAGCTGGCCCGGATGCTCGCCGCCGTGGCCCGGGAGTGGGACTGG
Organism: Micromonospora sp. NPDC005413; assembly: GCF_040606435.1. Classification (NCBI taxonomy): domain Bacteria; kingdom Bacillati; phylum Actinomycetota; class Actinomycetes; order Micromonosporales; family Micromonosporaceae; genus Micromonospora; species Micromonospora sp. NPDC005413. Next base: position 13,483 of record NZ_JBEXEV010000060.1, on the reverse strand, counting down.
AAGAACCTGCCGACCGACCCGACGACCGGGCGGCGTCTGCCGGACCTGGACAGCTACCTGGACAACGCCGACAACCTCGCCTGCTCCTTCGTCAACGTCACGCACTGGATCGCCACCGGCGACGAGAAGACCCTCGCCCAGTTGACCGACCTGCTCGACGCCGGACGTGGCGTGCAGCGCGTACTGCGGCTGGTCAACGACCTGGCCACCCACGGTCGGGACGCCGAATGGGGTGACCTGAACGCCCTGCTGCTGGTCGAGGACCCGGCGCAGGTGCACAGCCGGCTGGCCGAGTTGACCGCCCGGTCCCGGGGGGACCTGGCGGCCCTCGGCGAGCGCTGCCCCCGCCAGGCGGACTACCTGAACCGGCAGATCTCCTTCACCGGCGGCTTCTACCAACTGTCGGACTTCTGGGGGGCGCGCGATGAGTGACGGCGCTTTCCGGGTGCTCGCCGACGCGACGACCGGCGGCGACCCGGCCACCGACGCCGCCCGTGAGCTGATCGCCGGCCTTGCCCTGCGGCCGTGGGGGCAGGTCGCCGCCTCGGTGTACGAGACCGGTCGGCTGGTCGCCGACGCCCCCTGGCTGGCCGGGCACCACCAGCGGATCGCGTTCCTGCTGCGCGGTCAGCGTCCGGACGGGGCGTGGGGCCCACCCGAGGGGTACGCCCTGGTGCCCACGCTGAGCGCCACCGACGCGCTGCTCGCCGCGCTGGTCGACGGCCGGGCCGGGACGGACCTGCTCGCCCCGGTGGCCCGTGGGCTCGGCGCGCTCACCGGCACCCTGCTCGCCACCGACGCAAGGGCGCTGCCGGACACCCCCGCCCTGGACCTCATCGTCCCGGCGCTGGTGGGTTCGATCAACGAACGGCTCGCCGGTCTGGAGCGGGCGACCGCGGACCGGCTGCCCCGCCCGCCGTTGGCGCTGCCCGACGGGCTCAACCCGGGCCGGCTGCGGGTGGTGCGTTCGGCGGTGGCCGCCGGCGCGGCGCTACCGCCGAAGCTGGCCCACTTCTACGAGATCCTGGACGCGGCACCGGCCGACGCGGGGCCCACCCTCACCGCGGTCGGCGCGTCGCCCGCCGCGACCGCGGCATGGCTGACCACGGCCGGCCCGGACGCCGGCCCCGCCGCGCACGCCTTCCTGCAGACGTTGATCCGCGAGGGCGGCGGCCCGGTGCCCTGCCCGGCCCCGATCACCGTCTTCGAGCGGGCCTGGGTGCTCAGCAGCCTGCGCCGCGCGGGCGTCGCGATCAATCCGCCGAACTCCGTCCTGGCGAGCCTGACCGGTGCCACCGGCGCCCAGGGCATCGCCACCGGCGACGGCCTGCCGACCGACGCCGACACCACCTCGGTGTCGCTCGACGCGCTGGCCCGGCTCGGCCGCCCGGCAGACCCGGTGAGCCTCTGGGCGTACGAGACGGCTGACGGTTTCTGCACCTGGCCGGGTGAGGACGGCTTCTCGGTCACCACCAACGCCCACGTGCTGGACGCCTTCGGGCAGCACGTGGCCCGGCACCCGGACGCGGACGCGCGCTACCACCGGGCGGTCGACCGGCTGAGCGTGGTGCTGTCCGGGCACCAGCGCGCGGACGGCGCCTGGCAGGACCGCTGGCACGCCTCGCCGTACTACGCCACCGCCTGCTGCGTGCTGGCGCTGACGGAGTTCGGGAGGGGCGCGGTGGCCGCCGAGGCGGTGGACCGGGCGGGCCACTGGGTGCTGGACAGCCAACGAGCGGACGGCTCGTGGGGGAGGTGGGCCGGCACCACCGAGGAGACGGCGTACGCCCTGCAGGTGCTTCTGGCGGTGCCGACGACGGTGCCACGGGTCGATGACGCGGTGGCAAGGGGGCACGCCTACCTGCACGAATTCGCCGCCCGGGAACACCCTCCACTGTGGTACGGCAAGGAGTTGTACTGTCCGATCGCCATCGTCCGCGCGGCGGTGCTCGCCGCCTGCCGTTTGGCTGCCGTTCGCACCTCCGACGTCGACCATTCGGTGGTGGATTGTGGTTACCGGGCAACAAAACCAACAACTTGAGGGGTTGTGTGGACACTGCTAGCGTACGCAGAGCCTCAGCCCCGTATGCCCCGCTGCGGTGGGACCTCGCCCCTTACGATCACCCGTTGATGAGCTGAGTCAACGCCCGGCCTGGGACGGTTCAATGCGTTCTCGCGGTACGAGTATCCGCACCAAGGTTGTCGCCCTGCTGCTCTCCCTGGTCGCGCTCTGGATGTTCGCGGCGTGGGTGACCCTGCGGGACGGCTTCAACCTGCTCGGTGTCCAGTTGCTCAACAGTAAGATCTACACGCCGAGCGAGCCGCTGCTGCAGGAGCTCCAGTTGGAGCGGCGGTTGACCCAGGCGTACCTGAGCAATCCCGACGCCGCGCAGCGGACGGCACTTGAGGTCGAGCAGCGCAAGGCCGTACAGCTGGCGGGTGACTTCGGCGACTCGGTGCGCAACTGGCAGGTCGACGTGGCCGGCAGTTCGGCACTCGACGCTCAGCTCGACGCGACGATCGCCCAGATCGACGCGCTCGAGCAGACCCGAGCGGAGGTGCTCGGCCGCAAGATCGACCGGGTCGCCGCCGCCGAGGCGTACACCGGCGCGATCGAGTCGATCTTCCAGATCTACGACGTCACCGGCAGTCTGGACGACAAGAAGATCGCCGCCGAAGCGGCGGCCCTGATCCAGCTCAACCGGATGAAGGAGCTGATCTCCCAGGAGGACGCGCTACTCAGCGGCCTCTTCGGCAACGGCCGGATGAGCGGCACGGAGTACGCCCGGTACGTCGCCCTGGTCGGCGCCGAGCGGTTCGTCGGCGAGGAGACCCGCGTCCGGCTCGCCGACGCCGACCAGCGCCGCTATCAGGAACTCGTCCAGGGCGAGGCGTTCACCCAACTGCGCGCCGTGCAGGACAGCATCATCCGCGAGGGCCGGCCGTCGATCCAGTTGCCGATCGGCGCCGAGCAGTGGCGCGGCACGGTCGAGCCGGCGATGGCCGAGGTGAACGACGCGGTGACCGCCGGCGGTGAGGGCATCGTGGACCGGGCCACCGGCGTGGCCGTGATGGTCGTCGTCCGCCTGGTGCTCGCCACCGGCCTGGGCCTGCTCGCCGTCATCGCCTCCGTCGTCGTCTCGATCACCACGGCACGGACCCTGCTGCGCCAGCTGGAACGGCTGCGCCAGGCCGCCTGGCAGCTCGCCGATGAGCGGCTGCCGCGGGTGGTGGAGCGGCTCGGGCGCGGCGAGGAGGTCGACGTGGCCACCGAGGCGCCCCCGCTGGAATTCGGCACCGACGAGATCGGCCAGGTCGGCAAGGCGTTCAACGCCGTTCAGGAGACCGCCCTGCGTACGGCCGTCGAGCAGGCCGACCTGCGCCGCAACGTCCGCGACGTCTTCCTCAGCCTGGCCCGACGCACGCAGGCACTCGTACACCGCCAGCTCACCCTGCTCGACGCGATGGAGCGCCGCGAACACGACGCGGAGGAGCTGGAAGACCTGTTCCGGGTCGACCACCTGGCCACCCGGATGCGGCGCAACGCGGAAAACCTGATCGTGCTCTCCGGCTCCACCCCCGGTCGGGCCTGGCGGCGCAACGTCCCCATGGTCGACGTGGTGCGCGGCGCCGTGGCCGAGGTGGAGGACTACACCCGGGTCAACGTGCTGCCGCTCGGGTCGGTCTCGCTCGCCGGCCGCGCGGTCGGCGACATCATCCACCTGCTCGCCGAGCTGATCGAGAATGCCCTGTCGTTCTCCCCGCCACACACGACGGTCGAGGTCCGCGGTCAGTTGGTGGCCAACGGGTTCGCCATCGAGATCGAGGACCGGGGCCTCGGCATGAGCGAGGAGGACCTGGCCGCGGCGAACCACCGGATCGTCGACCAGTCCGAGCTGAACCTCGCCAACGCCGCCCGCCTCGGGCTCTACGTGGTGAGCCGGCTGACCGAGCGGCACGGCGTGCGGGTACGGCTGAAGGAATCCGCCTACGGCGGCACCACCGCGGTCGTGCTGATCCCGAAGGAACTGGTCACCGAGGGCGGCGCTGGCCCGGAGGACTCCGGGGCGTTCCGGGCCGGTTCGGCCATCCCGATGCCGTCGGCGCCCTCCGTCGACACCGGTCGTCCGGACTTCCTCGCACCGGTCGCGCTGGCCGCACCGACGACCACTGCGCCGGACGTACCGGAACCGGTCACCCCGGCGGCGCCGATCTCGGCCGACACCGCCGCCTCGACGACAGCGTCCGGCGAGGCCGGGGCCGAGGCCGTCCTGCCCACCCGACAGCGGACAACCTCGACCACCGGCACACCGGAGTTGCCCACCCGGGCCCGGCGTGGCCTGGGCCAGCCGGCCCTGGAAGCCCCCACGGTGCCCACCGGCCTGCCCGCGATCGACCACACCCGACCGGCGGACCCCGCCGGCGCGCCGGTCTCGGCCGGCGACGGTGGTCCGGCGCCCACCCAGGCCGAGGCGGATCGGACCGACTCGGGCCTGCCCGTTCGGATCCGACAGGCGAACATCGTTCCCGAGCTGCGGGACGACCCGGCGCTGTCGGAGGCCGACGACGAGGATGTGGTGCGCCCACCGGAGCAGGTGCGCCGGATGATGAGCTCCTACCAGACCGGCACCCGGCGCGGTCGGACCGACGCGGCTCGGCTGCTCGGCGGCGTTTCCGGCGCTCCGGCGGCGCCTCCCGAGCCGACCGACGAGGACCCACAAGCCTGACCGACCATTGATGACGCGGGTTCCCGCGCGGCGTGACGGTCAAGCCCCAGACGAATACGGCGCACAGCCGGGCGAGAAGAGGACGACGAAGTGACCCAGAAGACGGCTTCGAGTGCCGACCTGACGTGGTTGCTGGATGACCTGGTGGGCCGGGTGAAGCAGGCCGAACACGCGGTCGCGCTCTCCACCGACGGCCTGTTGATGGCCTCCTCCCAGGGGTTGAGCAGGGACGACGGCGAGCACCTCGCAGCGATGGCGGCCGGCATCCAGAGTCTGGCCCGAGGCGCCGGTAAGCGCTTCGGTGGCGGGCAGGTGCAGCAGACCATCATCGAGATGCAGTCGTCCTTCCTGTTCGTCACCGCGGCCGGACGCAACGCCTGCCTGGCGGTCCTGGCCACCGAGGACGCCGACGTCGGTCTGATCGCCTACGAGATGGCGATGCTGGTCACCCGCGTCGGCAAGTACGTCGCATCTCCGTCCCGCACCGAGCAGCCGGACGGCGAGAGGTAGCGGCGATGACGGTCCAGGGGGAGTCCGCAGACCATCAGTGGGTGGATGACCATGCGGGTCCGGTGGTGCGCCCGTACGCGATGACGCGCGGTCGGGCCCGACCGGTCACCGGCACGTTCGACCTGATCTCCCTGGTCACCGCGACCCGAGCCGAGGTCACCCCGGAGGTCGGTCTCGGTCCGGAGCATCTGGCGATCGTCGGGCTGTGCCAGCGCATACAGTCCGTCGCCGAGATCGCCGCCCATCTCGACCTGCCGGTGGGCACCATCCGGGTGCTCCTTGGTGATTTGGCGGCCCGCAGCCTGGTGCAGGTCCGCGAGCCGCAGACCACGGCCGGTGTTCCCGACAACAGCATCTTCGAGGCGGTAATCAATGGACTACGGGCACTCTGACCGGCCGGCGGGAGCGACCCCACTGCCCACCGCGATCAAGATCCTGGTCGCCGGCGGCTTCGGCGTGGGAAAGACGACCATGGTCGGTGCGGTCAGCGAGACCCGGCCGTTGCGCACCGAGGAGGTGCTGACGGAGTCGGGGGTGGGCATCGACGACCTGTCCGGTGTGGAGGGCAAGACCACCACCACCGTGGCCATGGACTTCGGTCGGATCACCATCAGCGATGACCTGGTGCTGTACCTGTTCGGTACGCCCGGGCAGGACCGGTTCTGGTTCGTCTGGGACGAGCTGGCGTTGGGCGCGATCGGCGCGGTGGTGCTGGCCGACACCCGCAGGCTCGCCGACTGCTTCCCGTCGATCGACTACTTCGAGGGCCGGGGCACGCCGTTCGTGGTCGCGGTGAACTGCTTCGAGGGCGCCCGGCAATTCCGGCTCGACGAGGTGCAGGCCGCGCTGAACCTGGACCCGGGGGTGCCGGTGTTGCTCTGCGACGCTCGCCAGCGCGAGTCCAGCAAGGAGGTGCTCGTCACGCTGATGGAGCACGCCATGAAGACCCGCGAGGCCCGTCGCCGCGCCGCTGGCGGAGAATGACCAAGGTTTTTTCGGGGGAGGGTGTCCGGAACGCGTTCGGCCGTTCGTCATGCTGGCGACACCCCGAGAAACCAGGGAGCGACCAGATGAAGTACATGATGTTCGTGTGCAGCGACACCGAGCCGGACACCGACCCTACCGAGCTACCCGACATCTACAAGTGGGTGGCGGAGAACGACTCTCATGGCCGCCGTCTGACCGGCAACGTGCTGGCGTCGACCAGCGCGGCCACCACCGTCCGTGTTCGCGACGGTGAGCTGCTCGTCTCCGAGGGGCCGTTCGCGGAGACCGCCGAGGTGATCGTGGGCTTCGACCTGCTCGACTGCGCAGACCTGGACGAGGCGATCGAGGTGGCCCGCGCCCACCCGATGGCCCGCGAAGGGCGACTGGAACTGCGCCCGTTCGCGGACCTGTCCGACTGACGGAGTTGTCCACCTCGCCGCGCCGGCCGATGCGCACCCAGGCAGCGGCCGGGGCGGCGGAGGCCGTCGCGGCCGCCAGCGTCGAGGCGTACCCCCGGATCGTCGCGACCCTGATCCGGGTGACCGGGGACTGGGCGCTGGCCGAGGACTGCGCACAGGAGGCGCTGACTGTCGCCCTGGAGCGCTGGCCCGCCGACGGTGTCCCGAACAACCCGGCCGGCTGGCTCATGACGGTGGCCCGGAACCGGGCGCTCGACGTGCTGCGCCGGGCCACCGTGGAGCGCCGCAAGCTGCACGACCTGGCCCTCCTCACGCCGGTCGACGCGCAGCCCGAGCCGGGGATGGGGGAGGACCTGGTGGACGACCGACTACGCCTCATCTTCACCTGCTGCCACCCGGCGCTCGCGATCGAGGCCCGGGTGGCGCTGACCCTGCGAACCGTCTGCGGTGTGCCGACCGCCGACATCGCTCGACTCCTGCTGGTCAACGAGTCGACGATGACGCGACGGCTGACCCGGGCCCGGACCCGCATCGCCCAGGCCGGCATCCCGTACCGGGTGCCGAGCGGGCCGGCACTGACCGAGCGGCTGCCTGGCGTCCTCGCCGTGCTGTACCTCCTGTTCACCCGGGGCTACGTCGCCGATGGCGAGCCGGCCTTCGCCGACGAGGCGGTCCGGCTGGCCCGGCTGCTCGACCGGCTGATGCCCGAGCAGTCCGAGGTCGCCGCGCTCCTGGCGCTGTTCCTGTTCCAACACTCCCGTCGGGACGCCCGCCGCGACGCCGCCGGCGCCCTGCTCACCCTGCAACGGCAGGACCGCGACCGGTGGGACCGCGCCGCCATCGCCGAGGGCCTGGCCGCCGTCGACCGGGTACGCCACGACGGGCCGTACGGCTGGCAGGCGCGCATCGCCGCCTGCCACGCCACCGCCGCCTCGGCCGACGACACCGACTGGCCGACGATCGCGCGGGCCTACGACGCGCTGATCGGTATCCGACCCTCGCCGGTGATCGCGCTCAACCGCGCGGTCGCGCACGGCTACGCGTACGGGCCGGACGCCGGTTTGGGTCTGCTCGAAGCGGCGCGTGCCGGTGGCGGGCTGGACGGCCATCCACTCGCCGTGGCGGTGGAGGCCGATCTGGTGGCCCGGCAGGGGGACTGGAGACGCGCGGCCGGACTGTTCCGGGAGGCGGCGGCAGCGGTGGGCTCAACCGTCGAGCGTCGCGCGCTGCTCGACCGGGCTGACGAACTCACCCGGTAGGACAGTGCGGGTCAGCCGCGCTTGGCCATCACCAGGAATCGGGTCCAGGCCGCCGGCTCGAAGGCGAGCGCCGGACCGGCCGGGTCCTTGGAGTCGCGTACGCCGATGACGCCCGCGAGGTTGTCGGCTACCTCGACACAGTCGCCGCCATTGTTGCCACTCCTGCTGCTCTTGCGCCACCGAGCGCCGGTCAGGTCCATGATGCTGCCGCTTCTCTGAGGAGATTGAGGGACTGCGCACGCGACAGGGCTGCGTCACGAATGCGTTCCCACCGTCGGTCCAGGGTAGCAACGTCGGCTGCCTTGTCGATGAGCTGCGCTTGCGCCTGACTGTCGACGTGCGCGACCCGCGCGCCGTCTGACATCTCGGCCACGGTGAACGGCCCACCGAGGCCCGGGTACATGCCGCCGTCGGCGGGCACGACGAACAGCGACACGTTCGGCAGGGCGGCCACCTCGGCCAGCCGCTCGCACTGCTCCCGCATCATGTCCCGGTCGCCGTCGAGGGTGCGCCGGAGGATTCCCTCGTCGAGGACCGCGACGAGCAGCGGCGGGCGTTCCCGTCGCAGGATGGCCTGCCGGCTCAGCCGCGCCTCGGCGAGATTGTCGGCCTCGGCCGGCGTCAACGCCTCACCGACCAGCGTCGCCAGCGCGTACGCCTTCGTCTGAAGAAGACCAGGTATCCACGCGAGCTGGAACGACCGCAGCGACAGCGCCTCGCGCTCGATCTCAGCCCAGGGTCGGAACCATGCGGGCGTCCGGCGCTTCAGCGCGTCCGGCCACAGCTCGTCGACGTTCCGACCGAGCAGCTCGGCGACCCGTGCGCGATGACGAGTCTGGGGAATTCGGTCCCTGCTCGCCCACTTTGCCGCCGTCTTCGGATCGACACCAATCTGAGCAGCGAGAGTGTCGGCTGTGTAGCCCCTCTCGACCATCGCCGCCTGTACGGCTCGATTCATCTCCAGACCCTCCAGAACGTTCCAGACGTTGGAAGGCAATACTTCTACGCGGTGTAATTGTTTGGCAACCCTCGGCAGGGTGCTGTGTAGACAGCATCGAGGAGGGAGCCCAGAATGCCCGAGGACAGATCCCGGAACCACCCGAAGCCGACGGGCGGCCCGTCACCGGTCAGGCCGAGCCTGCCCCGCCCGACCGGGCCACCGCACCCTCCGTACCGTGGCCCGGATCGCGCGGCGAACGTCGTACCCGAATCACGCTGGCGGTCCCGGTGCGGCCCGCCGGTCGCGCACACCGCCGGCGGCCCGCTGTGGACGTGCGACGCCTGCGGACGGGACTGGCCCTGCCCGGCGATACGAGCGACACCGACGGACGCCGCCCGCCGCGCGACCCTGATCCCCGAGTTCTCGCGGATCACCCGCCGGGCGATCCGCGACCTGCGCGGCCAGCCGGGCGGGCCCGATCCGGTCGCGATCGTCCGCCGTTTCCTCTGGTTCCTGCCCCTCAGCGACGAGGAAGCCCGCGCGGTAGCGCTGCGGCTGCGCTGAGCGTGCACCCCGTCGGCGGAGACGTGCGAAGGGCCGCTGCCCGCAAGCGCGGGAAGCGGCCCTTCTCAGGTGTACGACGTCAGTTGGCGATCATGCGGCGCAGCACGTACTGCAGGATGCCGCCGTGCCGGTAGTAGTCCGCCTCACCGGGAGTGTCGATCCGCACCACAGCGTCGAACTCCACGCCGGTGTCGGTGCTGACCCGCACGGTGCTCGGGGTCTCGCCGTCGTTGAGGGCGGTCACGCCGGTGAACGTGAACGTCTCCGTGCCGGTGAGGCCGAGCGACTCGGCGGTGGTGTCCACCGGGAACTGCAGCGGCAGCACGCCCATGCCGATGAGGTTGGAGCGGTGGATCCGCTCGTACGACTCGGCGATGACCGCCCGGACACCCAGCAGCATGGTGCCCTTGGCCGCCCAGTCCCGCGACGAGCCCGAGCCGTACTCCTTGCCGGCCAGCACGACCAGCGGGATGCCGGCCTCCTGGTAGGCCACCGAGGCGTCGTAGATCGAGGTCTGCTCGCCGGTGAGGTGGTTGACGGTGAAGCCGCCCTCCACCCCGGGCACCAGCTGGTTGCGCAGCCGGATGTTGGCGAAGGTGCCCCGGATCATCACCTCGTGGTTGCCCCGGCGGGAGCCGTACGAATTGAACTCGTGCCGCGGCACACCGTGCTCGGCGAGGTACGTGCCCGCGGGGGAGTCGGCCTTGATCGAGCCGGCCGGCGAGATGTGGTCGGTGGTCACCGAGTCACCCAGCTTGGCCAGCACCCGGGCACCGGCGATGTCGACGACCGGGCTCGGCTCCTGCTGCATGCCCTCGAAGTACGGGGGCTTGCGCACGTAGGTGGAGTCGTTCTCCCAGGCGAAGGTGTCGCCGGTCGGGGTGGGCAGCGACTGCCACCGCTCGTCGCCAGCGAAGACATCGGCGTACGCGGCGCTGAACCCGGTCGCGCCGATCGCCTGGGCGATGACGTCCTGGATCTCGGCGCTGTTCGGCCAGATCTCCCGCAGGTAGACCGGGTTGCCCTCGGTGTCCTCGCCGATCGGCTCGTTGGCCAGGTCGATGTCCATCGTGCCGGCGAGGGCGTACGCGACCACCAGCGGCGGGGACGCCAGGTAGTTCATCTTGACGTCCGGGTTGATCCGACCCTCGAAGTTCCGGTTGCCGGAGAGCACCGACACCACCGACAGGTCGTGCTCGTTGACGGCGGCGGACACCTCCTCGGGCAGCGGACCCGAGTTGCCGATGCAGGTGGTGCAGCCGTAGCCGACCAGGTTGAAGCCGAGCTTGTCCAGGTACGGGGTGAGACCGGCCCGCTCGTAGTAGTCCATGACGACCTTCGAGCCCGGCGCCAGGGTGGTCTTCACCCACGGCTTGCGGGTCAGGCCCTTGTCGACCGCGTTGCGGGCCAGCAGGGCGGCACCGATCATCACCTGCGGGTTGGACGTGTTGGTGCAGGAGGTGATCGCGGCGATCACCACGGCGCCGTGGTCCAGCTCGTACTCCACGCCGTCGGCGCCGGTGACCCGGATCGGGTTGGTGGCCCGGCCGCCGGAGCCGACCGCCGCGGTCTCCAGGTCGCGCGGCTCGTCGGCCGGGTCGCTGAACTCGTTGGCCGGCGGGTCGCTGGCCGGGAACGACTCGGCACTGGCCTCGTCGGCCGGGCCGTTGGCGCCGCGCGGCAGCTCCTCGCGGGGCACACCCGGCTTGAGGTCGCGCTCACCGACGGAGTCGTCGGCGACGTAGTCGGTCAGCGCCGAGCGGAACAGCGTCTTGGCGGCGCCCAGCGGCACCCGGTCCTGCGGGCGCTTCGGGCCGGCGAGTGACGGCTCGATGGTGCTGAGATCCAGCTCCAGGCGCTCCGAGTAGACCGGCTCGATCTCCGGGTCGTGCCAGAGGCCCTGCTCCTTGGCGTACGCCTCGACGAGCGCGACCTGCGCGGCGTCGCGACCGGTCAGCTCCAGGTAGCGGACGGTCTCCGCGTCGATCGGGAAGATCGCGACGGTGGAGCCGTACTCCGGGGACATGTTGCCGATGGTGGCCCGGTTGGCCAGCGGCACGGCGCTCACGCCGGGGCCGTAGAACTCGACGAACTTGCCGACCACACCGTGCTTGCGCAGCATCTCGGTGATGGTCAGCACCAGGTCGGTGGCGGTGGTGCCGGCCGGCATCTCGCCGTGCAGCTTGAAGCCCACCACCCGGGGGATCAGCATGCTGACCGGCTGGCCGAGCATCGCGGCCTCGGCCTCGATGCCGCCGACGCCCCAGCCCAGGACGCCCAGGCCGTTGACCATCGTGGTGTGCGAGTCGGTGCCGACCACGGTGTCCGGGTAGGCCTGGCCGTTGCGCTCCATGATGGTGCGGGCCAGGTACTCGATGTTGACCTGGTGCACGATGCCGGTGCCCGGCGGGACGACCTTGAACTCGTTGAACGCGGTCTGGCCCCAGCGCAGGAACTGGTAGCGCTCCTTGTTGCGCTCGTACTCCAGCTCGACGTTGCGCTCGAAGGCGTCCGCGCGACCGAACAGGTCGGCGATGACGGAGTGGTCGATGACCAGCTCGGCCGGGGCGAGGGGGTTGACCTTGGTGGCGTCGCCGCCCAGGTCGCGCACGGCCTCGCGCATGGTGGCCAGGTCGACCACGCAGGGCACGCCGGTGAAGTCCTGCATGAGCACCCGCGCCGGGGTGAACTGGATCTCCACGCTCGGGGCGGCGGTGGGGTCCCACCCGCCGAGCTGGCGGATGTGGTCGGCGGTGATGTTCGCGCCGTCCTCGGTCCGCAGCAGGTTCTCCAGCAGGATCTTCAGGCTGTACGGCAGCCGATCGTGGCCGTCCACCTTGTCGATCTTGAAAATCTCGTAGCTCGCGTCTCCGACGCGTAGCTGGGTCTTCGCACCGAAGGTGTCGAGGCTCGCCACGTCGTACTCCTTCACACCAGCGACCGTGAGTAGTCCTGAGCAGTCTGTCGCACCGGCCGGGGTGCCGCCGAGGTTAGGTAGCACTTACCGCCGATTCCGCTTCTCAACAAAACCGTACGTCCGTCTTGCTAGTTATGCAACCTGACTCGGACATCCCCGCGCCCGATCCAACCCCTAGCCTCCTAGGACGCCATAGCGGGTGTCGGCTGGCCCACCGACGAACTCGCGGGCCAGCCGTGGCGGCGGCTCGCCGGTAGGGTTCGAGGTCGGCCGGGGAAGGGGTGTCAACCGTGTTCGACGTGCAGCACTGGCTCGTGTCGTTGCCGCCGATCGCGGTCTACCTGCTTGTCGGCGGCGTGATCGGCGTGGAGAGCATGGGCGTCCCTCTGCCCGGCGAGATCGTCCTGGTCAGCTCCGCCCTGCTCGCCGCCACGGGAGTGGTGGAGCCTGAGTGGGTGGCCGCGGCCGCCGCCACCGGCGCGATCGTCGGCGACTCCATCGGGTACGCGGTCGGCCGTCGCGGTGGCCGCCCACTGCTGGCCCGACTGGGCCGGCGCTTCCCCCGTCATCTCGGTCCCGCCCAGCTTGCCCGGGCCGAGCAGAGCTTCGCCCGCTACGGCGTCTGGGCAGTCTTCTTCGGTCGGTTCGTGGCGCTGCTGCGGATCCTGGCCGGCCCGCTCGCCGGGGCGCTGCACGTGCCGTACCGGCGGTTCCTGCTGGCCAACGCGGCGGGCGGGCTGGTCTGGGCGTTCGGCACCACCTACCTGCTGTTCACCGTGGGCCGGGCGGCCGAGCACTGGCTCAAGGACATCTCCTGGATCGGGCTGGCCCTCGCGGTCCTCGCCGGCCTCGCCAGCACCTGGTGGCTGCGCCGACGGGCCCACCGGCTCGAGGCAGCCGAGCCAACCCCGGACGCGGACCCGGTCCGCGCGAGCAGCGAACCCTGACCCGGCAGCCGAGCCAACCCCGGACGCCGAGCCGGTCCGCGCGAGCAGCGAACCCTGACCCGAACGACGACGAAGGGCCGGTCCCCTGGTGGGGTCCGGCCCTTCGGTCGTCTGTCCGCGGGTCAGCTGGTGGCGTAGCCGCGGGTGGCGATCCAGTCGGCGAGGTGCTCGGCGGTGACCTCATACGAGGCGGTGTTCGGGTTGGCGGAGTCA
>NZ_JBEXEV010000059.1:0-16491 GCF_040606435.1 Micromonospora sp. NPDC005413 | reverse complement strand
CGCGCCACCCACCGCGTCCCGCGCCCGTGCCCCGCGCCCGTGCCCCGCGCCCGTGCCCCGCGCCCCGTGCCCCGCGCCCGTGCCCCGCGCCCCGTGCCCCGCGCCCGTGCCCCGCGCCCGTGCCCGGGCCCGCGCCCGGGCCCGCGCCAAGATCGTGCTCGATCCTGGTTGTAGTGGTCTCGCTCCACTCCTGATGCCACTACTTCCTGGATCGAGCACGATCATGGGCGTGCGGCGTGCGGCGTGCGGCGTGCGGCGTCGGGGCGGGGCGCGGTTCGCGGCCTGGACGCGCGGGAGCCCCCGGTCCCGTCAGGGACCGGGGGCTCCCGGAACGCGTCAGGTCAGCCGGCCTGCTCGGCGAGCTGGAGGAACTGCCGCTTGGCGGCGAGCGCCTGCTCGGCCTCCTTGATCCGGCGCGTGTCCCCGGCGCTCTGCGCCCGGGTCAGCCGGTCCTCGGCCTCCGCCACCTGCGTCCGCATCTGGGCGAGCAGCGGGTTGTCCTCCTTGGTGGTGCGGCGCCACGCCGAGTCCATCACGTCGCGGACCTTGTCGTCGATGACGCGCAGTCGGCGCTCCAGCCCGGTGGCCGCCTCGCGGGGCACCCGGCCGGCCTCGTGCCACTGTGCCTGGATCTCCCGCAGCTTGGCCTGGGCGCCCTTCGGGTCGGCGTCGATGTCCAACGCCTCGGCCTCGGCGAGCAGGGCCTGCTTGCGTTCCAGGTTGCCGCGCTGTTCGTTGTCCCGTGCGGAGAAGACCTCACTGCGCCGGCTGAAGAAGGCGTCCTGCGCGGCCCGGAATCGTTCCCAGAGCTTCTGCTCGGCCTCCTTGGAGGCGCGCGGCGCGGCCTTCCACTGGGTCATCAGGTCCTTGAGCTGGTTGGCGGTGGCGGCCCAGTCGGTGGAGTCCGTGAGCTTCTCCGCCTCGGCGACCAGCTCCTCCTTGGCCGTCTGCGCCTGCTTGCGCTGCGAGTCCAGGGAGGCGAAGTGGGCGCCTCGGCGCCGGGTGAAGCCGTCCCGGGCGGTGGCGAACCGCTTCCACAGCTCACCGTCGGCCTTCTTGTCGACCCCGCGGATGGTCTTCCACTCGTCCAGGATCTCCTTGAGCCGATCCCCGGCGGTCTTCCAACCGGTGGACTCGGCGGCCAGCTTCTCGGCCTCCTCGACCAGCGCGGTCTTGCGGGCCAGGGCTTCGCCGCGAGCGGCGTCCCGGGCGGCGCGAGCCTCGGCGGCCTTCTCCTCGGCGAGGGTGGCCAGCTTGTCCAGCCGCGTGGCCAGGGCGTCGATGTCGCCGACCACGTGGGCCTCGGGCAGCGTGGCGCGGATCCGCCGGATCGTGCTCAACGAGTGCCCGGCATCCGCCGCACCCGACTTGAGCCGAGCCTCGGTCAGGTCCACCTCGGTCACCAGATCGGCGAAGCGGCGTGCGAAGTGCGCCAGGCCCTCCTCCGGTGCTCCCGCCTGCCAGGATCCGACCACCCGCTCGCCCTCGGTGGTCTTGACGTATACGGTGCCGTCCGCGTCCACCCGTCCGAAGGCAGTCCAGTCGCTCATGTGCCCATCCTCGTTCTCCCGGCGTCGAGGAAATCGTCCCCCGCCGCCGCCACGGCGCAGCCAAGTTGCTCCCGGCATTGTCACAGGTCCGACCCGGTCCGCGTCGAGCGCCTATCGCCGACCGTGACCATACGGTGTCCTAGGGGCCGAATGACCGGATCGGCGCGGAGACGCACCGGGGATTCCCGCTACGGTGAACGGGTGCCACTGGTTTCCGCCGCCGTCTGCCCGCATCCGCCCCTGCTAGTGCCCGAGGTGGCCGGCTCCGCGGCCCCGGAGCTGGACGACCTACGGGCGGCCTGCGACACCGCCGTACGTGGGTTGCTGGCCGCCGACCCGGCCGCGGTGGTGCTGTTGGGCACCGGCCCGGTGACCGGCCCGATCCGCACCCCGGCCACCGGCTCCCTGCAGCCCTGGGGCGTTGACCTGGATGTGCCGTTGATCTCCGGCCAGCCCGACCGGGGGGAGGTGCTGCCGTTGAGTCTGACCATCGGCGCGTGGTTGCTGGCCCGGCACGACGCGCGACCGCCGGTGACCGCCGTGCAGGTGGCCTCCGACGCTGGCCCGGCCGAGCTGGCGGCGCTCGCCGACGAGGTCGACGCCGCGGGTGACCGGGTGGCGTTGCTGGTGCTCGGGGACGGGTCGGCCTGCCGGGGCGAGAAGGCCCCCGGGTACGACGACCCGCGTGCCCACCCGTACGACCAGCGGGTTGCCGCGGCGCTGGCCGAGGCGGACCTGGACGCCCTGCTCGACCTGGACCCGGTGGTGTCGACGGAGCTGAAGGCCGCTGGCCGTGCCCCCTGGCAGGTGCTCGCCAACGCGGCCCGCTCGGCCGGCGGTGGGTGGCGCGGTGAGCTGCGGTACGACGCGGCCCCCTACGGCGTCGCCTACTTCGTGGCGTCCTGGGAGCGGGTGTGACCAGCGACGGGCCCAGCCCGGTCGGCACGGTCGTCGCGGTCGTCGGCCCAACCGCGGCGGGTAAGTCATCGCTGAGCATCGCGTTGGCGCACGCCCTCGACGGGGAGGTGGTCAACGTCGACTCGATGCAGCTCTACCGGGGCATGGACATCGGCACCGCCAAGCTGACCCTCGCCGAGCGGGACGGGGTGCCGCACCACTTGCTGGACATCTGGGAGGTCACCGAGCCGGCGAGCGTCGCGGAGTACCAGCGGCTGGCCCGCGCCGCGGTGGACGACATCCTGTCCCGGGGGCGGGTGCCGCTGCTGGTCGGTGGGTCCGGGCTGTACGTGCGGGCGGTGCTGGAGCGTTTCGAGTTCCCCGGCACCGACGCGGCGCTGCGGGAGCGGCTGGAACGGGAGCTGGCCGAGGTCGGCCCGGCGCCGCTGTACGCGCGGCTGCGTGCCGCCGACCCGGTCGCCGCCGAGGGCATCCTGCCCGGCAACGGCCGGCGGATCGTCCGGGCCCTGGAGGTGATCGAGCTCACCGGCGCGCCGTTCGCCGCCTCGCTGCCGCAGCCCACGCCGTATTACCCGTCGGTGCAGCTCGGAGTCGACCTGGACACCGGGCTGCTGGACGAGCGGATCGCGCTGCGGGTCGACCGGATGTGGGCTGACGGCCTGGTGCCCGAGACGCGCGAGCTGGTCGGGCGCGGGCTGCCCGAGGGGCGGACGGCGAGCCGGGCGCTCGGCTACCAGCAGGTGCTGCGCCTGCTGGCCGGTGAGTTGACCGAGGCGCAGGCGCACGAGGAGACAGTCCGGGCCACTCGGCGGTTCGTCCGCCGGCAGCGGTCCTGGTTCCGGCGTGATCCCCGGATCCACTGG
The DNA here is from genome assembly GCF_040606435.1 of Micromonospora sp. NPDC005413. Taxonomy (NCBI): domain Bacteria; kingdom Bacillati; phylum Actinomycetota; class Actinomycetes; order Micromonosporales; family Micromonosporaceae; genus Micromonospora; species Micromonospora sp. NPDC005413. The sequence continues at coordinate 13,160 of NZ_JBEXEV010000059.1, read as the reverse complement.
TTGGATTCGGCGACGCCGGGCCTGATCGAGGCTGCCCTGCGCCTGGTGCCCGCCGCTGCGCGATGATGAGGGCGTGAAGTTCACCAAGGGCCACGGCACCGGCAACGACTTCGTCCTCCTTCCGGACCCGGACGGTCAGCTCGACCTGACCCCGGAGCTGGTCGCGGCGCTCTGCGACCGACGGCGAGGCATCGGCGCGGACGGCGTACTGCGGGTGGTCCGCGCGGCCAAGCACCCCGAGGGCGCCGGACAGGCCGGCGAGGCCGAGTGGTTCATGGACTACTGGAATGCTGACGGCTCGTTTGCCGAGATGTGTGGCAACGGCGCTCGGGTCTTCGTGCGCTACCTGGTCGACACCGGGTTGGCGACGCTCGCCGGCGCGGCCCTGCCGGTGGCCACCCGGACCGGCGTCGTGCGCGCGCTCGTCGAGGGCGGCACCGTGTCCGTCGAGATGCGCCACCCCCGGCTGTACGACGACTCCGTGGCCACCCTCGGCGAGTTGACTCTGCGCGGCACCGCCGTGGACGTCGGCAACCCGCACCTGGTCTGCGTCCTGCCGACCGGCGTGGAGCTGTCCGCGCTGGACCTGACCAGCGCGCCCGGGTTCGACCCGACGGTCTTCCCGAGCGGGGTGAACGTGGAGTTCATCGTGGCGGGCGACCCGGTCGACGACACCGACGGGCACACCCTCATGCGGGTGTACGAGCGCGGCAGCGCCGAGACCCTGTCCTGCGGCACGGGTGCCTGCGCGGTGGCCGCCGTGGCCCTGCGCGACGCGGGCCGGGACACCGGAGTGATCGCCGTGGACGTTCCCGGCGGCCGCCTGACGGTCACCGTGACCGAGGATTCCTGCTGGCTCTCCGGCCCAGCCGTCCTGGTAGCCACTGGAGAGATCACCCTCGCCGCGCTCCCGCTACCCGCCTGACCCCTTCCCTGTTGATCAAGAGGTTTGCGTCATCCCGCGCCTCGCGGGTGACCGAAATCTCTTGATCAACAGGGGTCGGCGGGGGCAGGGGGCAGCAGGGGGCAGGGGAGGGTCCGTCAGGGGGTTGCGCTTGCGTTGGCGGCGATCTCCGGGAGGTCGGCGGGGCCGGGGTCGGCGGCCGGCAGCGGGCTGGGGTTGTTCGCGGCGGCGCGGACGGCGGCGGCGACCGCCGGGGCGACCCGGGAGTCGAAGACGCTCGGCACGATCACCGTCGGGTTGATCTTGTCCTCGCCGACCACGTCGGCGATGGCCTGGGCGGCCGCGAGCGCCATCTCCTCGGTGAACTCCTCGGCATGCGCGTCGAGCATGCCGCGGAACACCCCCGGGAAGGCGAGCACGTTGTTGATCTGGTTCGGCTGGTCCGACCGGCCGGTGGCGACCACCGCGGCGTACTTGCGCGCCTCCCGCGGGTCGACCTCCGGGTCCGGGTTGGCGAGCGCGAAGACGATCGCGTCCTTGGCCATTCCGGCGATGTCGTCGCCGGTCAGCAGGTTCGGCGCGCTCACCCCGATGAACACGTCGGCGCCCCGGATCGCACCCGGCAGGTCGCCGGAGTAGTTCTCCTTGTTGGTGTTCTCCGCCAGCCACTGCCAGGCCGAGTTGAGCCCGGTCTGCCCGCGGTGCAGGGCGCCCTCCCGGTCGTACGCGATGATGTCGCCGACGCCCTGGCGCAGCAGCAGCTTCATGATCGCGGTGCCGGCCGCGCCGGCCCCGGAGACCACCACCCGGACGTCCGTGAGCTGCTTGCCCACCACCCGCAGCGCGTTGGTCAGCGCGGCCAGTACGCAGATCGCGGTGCCGTGCTGGTCGTCGTGGAAGACCGGAATGTCCAGCAGCTCACGCAGCCGGGCCTCGATCTCGAAGCAGCGCGGCGCGGCGATGTCCTCCAGGTTGATCCCGCCGTACGCCGGCGCGATCGCCTTGACGATGGCCACGATCTCGTCGGTGTCCTGGGTGTCCAGCACCACCGGCCAGGCGTCCACCCCGCCGAAGCGCTTGAACAGCGCCGCCTTGCCCTCCATCACCGGCAGCGACGCCGCCGGGCCCAGGTTGCCCAGGCCGAGCACCGCCGAACCGTCGCTGACCACCGCGACGGTGTTGCGCTTGATGGTCAGTCGCCGGGCGTCCGCCGGGTTCTCGGCGATCGCCATGCAGACCCGGGCCACCCCCGGGGTGTACGCCCGGGACAGCTCGTCGCGGTTGCGCAGCGCGACCTTCGAGGTCACCTCGATCTTGCCCCCCAGGTGCAGGAGGAACGTCCGGTCCGACACCTTTCGCACGTCCACGCCGTCCAGCGCGGTCAGTGCGTCGACCACCTGATCGGCGTGGCCGGCGTCGGCGGTGTCGCAGGTGAGGTCGACGATCACGTGGGTCGGGTCCGAGTCCACCACGTCCAGCGCCGTGACGATCGCCCCGGCCTCACCGACGGAGGTGGTGAGCCGGCCGATCGAAGAGGCGTCCGCGGTCACGGCAATCCGGATGGTGATCGAAAATCCGGCGCTCGGCAGTCGGGTGATGGCCACGGGATCCCTCCGTCACGGCTGGCGGCCGCTCGGCCGCCGCCCGCATTTCTACCGGGTTGTCGAGTCCGACCAGCATTCGCCCCCACTTTTGGCGACCTTCAGCATGGGCATATAGCTGGTGCGTTCGCTGTTGTCTCATGTCAGGATTACGTTCTACTTATCAAAACGGACAGGAGAACCGCTTGCGAGACCAGGAGAGCTTTGTCCCTCAGGACGAGCTCGACGACGTCACCACCGGCGAGATGGAGCTGTCGGAGCGGCAGTCCCTCCGACGCGTCCCGGGCCTGTCGACCGAGCTCACCGACGTCACCGAGGTGGAATACCGCCAGCTGCGGCTGGAGCGGGTCGTCCTGGTCGGCGTCTGGACCGAGGGCACGGTGACCGACGCCGAGAATTCGCTGGCCGAGCTTGCCGCGCTGGCCGAGACCGCCGGCTCGCAGGTGCTCGAAGGGCTCATCCAGCGACGTACCCGACCCGACCCGGCCACGTACATCGGCCGTGGCAAGGTCGACGACCTCGGCGCGGTGGTGCTCTCCACGGGTGCCGACACGGTCATCTGCGACGGGGAGCTGTCCCCGTCGCAGCTGCGCAACCTGGAGCAACGCACCAAGGTCAAGGTTGTCGACCGGACGGCACTGATCCTCGACATCTTCGCCCAGCACGCCAAGAGCAAGGAAGGCAAGGCGCAGGTCGAGCTGGCTCAGCTCGAATACCTGCTGCCCCGACTGCGCGGTTGGGGTGAGACGCTCTCCCGGCAGACCGGTGGTTCCGGCCGGGGCGGCGGTGCCGGCGGCGGCGTGGGCGTTCGTGGTCCCGGTGAGACCAAGCTGGAGACCGACCGGCGGCGTATCCGCCACCGCATCTCCCGGCTGCGGCGCGAGATCAAGAACATGAAGACGGTCCGCGTGACCAAGCGCGCGCGACGTTCCCGCAACGCCGTCCCCGCGGTGGCCATCGCCGGCTACACGAACGCCGGCAAGTCCAGCCTGCTCAACCGCCTGACCGGCGCGGGTGTGCTGGTGGAGAACGCGCTGTTCGCAACATTGGACCCGACCACCCGTAAGGCGACCGCCTCGGACGGGCGGCTCTACACCCTCTCCGACACGGTCGGCTTCGTCCGGCACCTGCCACACCAGATCGTCGAGGCGTTCCGCTCGACACTGGAGGAGGTCGCCGCGGCGGATCTGGTGGTGCACGTCGTCGACGGCACCCACCCGGATCCGGAGGAGCAGGTCCGGGCGGTCCACGCGGTGCTCGCCGAGGTGAGTGCGGACCGGCTCCCCGAGTTGCTGGTGGTCAACAAGACCGACGCGGCCGACGAGGACACTCTGCTGCGGCTCAAGCGGCTCTGGCCGGACGCGATCTTCGTGTCCGCGCACTCCGGGTGGGGCATCGACGGGCTGCGCGCGGCGATCGAGGAGCGGCTGCCACGCCCGGCCGTGGAGGTCCGGGCCGTGCTGCCGTACGACCGGGGTGACCTGGTGGCCCGGGTCCACCGCACGGGCGAGGTGCTCAGCACTGCGCACCTGCCGGAGGGCACTCTGCTGCACGTCCGCGTCGGTGCGGAACTGGCTGCGGAGCTGGCACCGTTCGACGTGGAGCGGCAGGGGCAGGCGGCCAGCAGCCGGCCCTGAGCGGTCACGGCGTCATCCACCGGAAACGCGTGGCATGCGACACTGGCCGAATGCGCCGCGTTGTTTCCTCGGTCACGGTTGTCCTCGGCCTGCTCGGGGCAACCGTGGCGCTCGCCGGAGTCGCCGCGGCGGCTCCGGCTCCCGGGTCGTCCGAGCCGCCCGCCGTCACTCCCGGTCAGAAGCGGTGCACGATCACCGATGAGCGACTGCGGGAGCTGTCCGGCCTGGTCGCGACCAAGACCGGCTTCATCGTCATCAACGACGGCACCGAAGTCGCGGCGCGCAAGCGGGTCTTCTTCCTCGACAGCAAGTGCAAGATCTCGAAGGAGCCGGTCCGGTACTCGGGGCAGGGCCCCTTCGACACCGAGGATCTCGCCCTCTCCAAGGACGGCGGCACCCTCTGGATCGCCGACACCGGTGACAACACCACCTCGAAGGAGCGCCGCACGCGCGTCGCGCTCTGGTCGATGCCGGTCACCGGTGCCAGGGAGCCGACGCTGCACCGGCTCTCCTACCCGGAGAACAAACCGCACGACGCCGAGGCGTTGCTCATCGGCGATGACGGGAAACCGCTGATCATCACCAAGGTGACCAGCGGCAAGGCCGAGATCTACTCCCCGACGGCGGCCCTGAAGAAGGGCGGCGACACCGACCCGGTGCCGATGGGCAAGGTCGGCGACATCGCGCTGCCTCAGACGCAGACGGAGAACACGCTCAACACGTTCGGCCGGATCGCGATCACCGGGGCATCCCGGTCACCGGACGGCTCCCGGGTGGTCCTGCGCACCTACGCGGACGCCTTCGAGTTCGACGTGACCGGCGGTGACATCGTCGCCGCGCTCACCACCGGCACGCCGCGGGTGACGGCGCTGGCCGACCCGTTCGGCGAGGCCATCAGCTACACCCCGGACGGGAAATCGTTCCTCACCGTCTCCGACGCGGGCCGGTTCACCGAAGACGAACCTCTCGACATCCTCAGCTACACGCCGTCCAACTCGACCGCGGTGCCACTGGCGCCGGATGGGGCCGCCAAGCCGGCCGCCTCGAAATCCTGGACCGCCGGGCTGAGCCTCGACGACATCACGTACCTGGTCGGCGCGGTCGGGTTGATCGGCCTGCTGCTGGTCGGCGCCGGCATCTTCGGCATCGTCCGGGCCCGCCGCCGGCCGCCGGCCGCCGACGCGTCCGACCCGGATGGCGAGCCGTTGGGCCCGCGCGCAGGCCGTGCCGCCGAGGGTTTCCCGGCAGATGGTGACCGTGCCGGTGGTGTCTACGGTGGCGGCGCTCCGGCGGGAGGTGCGGTCTACGGCAGCGGCGGTGGTGCCGGTCGTGGCGGTCCGGCCCCGGCGGGCGGTGCGGTGTACGGCGGCGGCCGTCCGGCGGTCGCCGACGGTGGCAACGGCCCGGCCCGGCCAGGCGTTGCCGGTGGCGGCGTGTACGGCGGCGGCGGTCGCCCTCCGGCCAGTGGCGGCGGTCGTCCCCAGGGTGGCGGCGGCGGTCGTCCCCCGGCCAGTGGTGGTGGTCGTCCTCCGACCAGTGGTGGTGGTCGCCCCCCGGCCGGTGGTGGTGGTCGCCCCCCGGCTGGTGGCGGCGGTCGTCCGCAGGGCGGGGATGGTCGTTCCGGCGGCGGCGTGTACGGCGTCGACGGTGGTCAGCCCGGCGCGGGTCGTGCTGAGCCGCCCCGGCGCGGGGGGCAGGAGCCAGACCCGCGGGGCCAGCGGCCCGGTCGTCGGCGTGACGACGACGCGCCCATCGACCCGTACGGGCAGTATCCCGGCGGCGGTCGCGGCCACCGGGGCGACCGCTACTGAAGGTCGCACAGCGGGGCACGGGGTCGGTCGCTCCGACGGACCCTGAACCAGTGCGGGTGAGCGCCGTGGGCACTCACCCGCCCACCGGTCAGATCCGGCGCAGCACCGCCACGACGCGGCCCATGATGGTGGCGTCGTCACCGGGGATCGGGTCGAAGGCCGGGTTTTGTGGCATCAGCCAGACGTGTCCGTCGCGCCGCCGGTAGGTCTTCACGGTCGCCTCGCCGTCGAGCATGGCGGCGACGATCTCCCCTGAGTCGGCGGTCGGCTGCTGCCGGACGACCACCCAGTCGCCGTCGCAGATCGCCGCGTCGAGCATCGAGTCGCCCTTGACCTGGAGCATGAAGACCTCACCCTCGCCCACCAACTCGCGAGGGAGCGGGAAGATGTCCTCCACGGCCTGCTCGGCGAGGATCGGCCCACCGGCGGCGATCCGGCCGAGCATCGGCACGTACGCCGGGGTCGGCCGTTGTGCGCGGGACATTTCGTCGTCGATGGCCTCGCTGGGGGCGCGGACGTCCACCGCGCGCGGACGGTTGGGGTCGCGGCGCAGGAAGCCCTTCTTCTCCAGCTCTTTGAGCTGGTAGGCAACGCTGGACGGCGACACCAGGCCGACGGCTTCGCCGATCTCCCGGACGCTTGGCGGGTAGCCGTGCCGGTCCACCCAGGTGCGGATGAACTCCAGGATGCGGCGCTGGCGGGCGGTCAGGTCGACCGTCGCCGGGTCGGGGAAGGCGCTGACCACCGGGGTGACCGGGCGCACGGTGGGCTGACCCGTCCGGCTGCGCGCGGCACTGCGGCGTCGGGTGGCTGGCGGGCCCGCATCGGTGATCTGCTGCGGGCTCTTCGGCCGGCTGGCCCGGTCCTCGGTCACGTCCGTCCTCCCTGGTCGGCGCTGGGTGCCTCGTCGGCTCGTGGTGCGTGCGGTGGTGCCACGTTGTTCATGACCGTATAGGTGAGATCGGTCATTTTCAAACATCTGTACGACCTCTTGTCGGCGTGTCGGTGCGAAAAACCGCTCCGCTCGTACGGATGTTCTGATAAATGGTACGCCAAATAGCACGCACGTTCGATCGCCCCGCCCCGCCCGCGCGCCCGCCCTCGCCCCCACCCCCGCCCCGGCCCCGCCCCCCGCCCTCGTTGATCTAGGTCATATCGTCGTGATTGGAGATCCACTAGTGGTGATATGCCCTAGATCGACGAGGTGGGGTTGGCGAGGCGGGGGCGGCGAGGCGGGGTTGGCGAGGTGAGGGGTTGGCGGGTGGGTGGCGGTAACTCGACGGCGGTCTCGGCGTTGGGTTTTTGGGCGTGGTGGTGGGGGTGGATGACCGGATGGTCCGTGACGCGCCGGACACGCCCGCCAACTTGACCCGGGTTCGCCTGCGACATACGGTCAACCCCTAGATGTAGTAGTGACATGGGCGTAAGTTGCCTACAGGTTGGGTCCGACTACCGACCGCACTCCCGTAACGTCGATCACGGCGGGCGTCATCCGAGGATGGCACCGTCGTGGTGAGTCGTGCCCGGGGTGTCCGGTGTACGCGTAGTTGATCATTATTAGGAGGTGGGCGATGCGGTGTCCGTACTGCCGGCACGCTGACTCCCGGGTGGTCGACTCGCGGGAGGCCGACGACGGCCAGCTCATCCGACGGCGGCGGTCCTGCCCGGAGTGCGGCAAGCGGTTCACCACGGTCGAGGAGGCGGTCCTCGCGGTCGTCAAGCGCAGTGGGGTGACCGAGCCGTTCAGCCGTACGAAGATCATCGGCGGGGTGCGTAAGGCGTGCCAGGGCCGGCCGGTCGACGAGGACTCGATCGCGTTGCTGGCCCAGAAGGTCGAGGAGACCGTGCGGGCCAAGGGCGCGGCCGAGATCCCCAGCCACGACGTGGGGCTGGCGATCCTGGGCCCTTTGCAGGGCCTGGACGAGGTGGCGTACCTGCGGTTCGCCAGCGTCTACCGGTCCTTCGACTCGCTCGCCGACTTCGAGCAGGAGATCGAGACATTGCGGGCCGCTGCCCGCGCCCGGGCGGGCGCGGCGGAGGCCGGGGCGGCGGGACCCGCCGGCCGTACCAATTGAGTTTTGTTTGACGAGGGGGCGGATGAGATGTCGGGGGATGGTGTGACGACAAGCAGGTCACGTAGCAAGGCCAACGCGAGCGCCGGGCTGAAGATCGAGCGGGTGTGGACGACTGAGGGAGTCCACCCGTACGACGAGGTCACCTGGGAGCGCCGCGACGTCGTGATGACGAACTGGCGGGACGGCTCGATCAACTTCGAGCAGCGTGGCGTCGAGTTCCCGGCGTCGTGGAGCGTCAACGCGGCGAACATCGTCACCACGAAGTACTTCCGGGGCGCGGTGGGGACCCCGGAGCGGGAGTGGTCGCTCAAGCAGCTGATCGACCGGGTGGTCACCACCTACCGCACCGCGGGTGAGGAGTACGGCTACTTCGCCAGCCCGGCCGATGCCGAGATCTTCGCGCACGAGCTGACCTGGATGCTGTTGAACCAGGTGTTCAGCTTCAACTCGCCGGTCTGGTTCAACGTCGGTACGCCGTCGCCGCAGCAGGTCAGCGCCTGCTTCATCCTGGCTGTGGACGACTCGATGGACTCGATCCTCGACTGGTACAAGGAGGAGGGGCTGATCTTCAAGGGCGGCTCCGGCTCCGGGGTCAACCTGTCGCGGATCCGCTCGTCCCGTGAGCTGCTCTCCTCCGGCGGCACCGCCTCCGGCCCGGTCAGCTTCATGCGCGGCGCGGACGCCTCCGCCGGCACCATCAAGTCCGGCGGCGCGACCCGCCGGGCCGCCAAGATGGTCATCATCGACGTGGACCACCCGGACATCGAGGAGTTCGTGGTCACGAAGGCGCGCGAGGAGGACAAGATCCGCGCCCTGCGTGACGCCGGGTTCGACATGGACCTCGGCGGCTCCGACATCGTCAGCGTGCAGTACCAGAACGCCAACAACTCGGTCCGGGTCTCCGACGAGTTCATGTCGGCGGTGCAGAACGGCGGCGGCTTCGACCTGCGTGGCCGGCTGGACGGCTCGGTGATCGACACCGTCGACGCCAAGAAGCTGTTCCGCACCATTTCCCAGGCCGCCTGGGAGTGCGCCGACCCGGGCCTGCAGTACGACGACACGATCAACGACTGGCACACCTGCCCGGAGACCGGGCGGATCACCGCGTCGAACCCGTGCTCGGAGTACCTGCACCTGGACAACTCCTCGTGCAACCTGGCCTCGCTCAACCTGATGAAGTTCCTCCGCGCCGACGGTGGCTTCGAGGTGGAGAAGTTCGTCAAGTCCGTCGAGTTCGTCATCACCGCGATGGACATCTCGATCTGCTTCGCGGACTTCCCGACCGAGAAGATCGGTGAGACCTCCCGCGCCTACCGGCAGCTCGGCATCGGCTACGCCAACCTGGGTGCCCTGCTGATGGCCACCGGCCTGCCGTACGACTCGGAGCAGGGCCGCTCGGTCGCCGCGTCGATCACGTCCCTGATGACCGGCACCGCCTACCGCCGTTCGGCCGAGCTGGCCGGGGTCGTCGGCCCGTACGACGGCTACGCCCGCAACGCCGAGCCGCACAAGCGGGTCATGCGCAAGCACGCCGCGGCCAACGACGAGATCAAGCCGACCAGCCCGGTGGCCACCGCGATCGTCCGCGAGGCGACCAAGCAGTGGACCCAGGGCAACAAGATCGGCGACAAGTTCGGCTGGCGCAACGCGCAGGCGAGCGTCCTCGCCCCGACCGGCACGATCGGCTTCATGATGGACTGCGACACGACCGGCGTGGAGCCGGACCTGGCGCTGGTCAAGTTCAAGAAGCTGGTCGGCGGCGGCTCGATGCAGATCGTCAACCAGACGGTTCCGCGCGCCCTGCGCAGCCTCGGCTACCCCGAGGAGCAGGTCGAGGCGATCGTCGAATACATCGCCGACAACGGCCACGTGGTGGACGCCCCCGGCCTGAAGCCGGAGCACTACCCGGTCTTCGACTGCGCCATGGGGGAGCGGACGATCGCCCCGATGGGTCACGTGCGGATGATGGCGGCCATCCAGCCGTTCGTCTCCGGCGCCATCTCCAAGACGGTCAACATGCCGGAGGCGGCCACCGTCGAGGACGTCGAGAAGATCTACTTCGAGGGCTGGAAGCTCGGCCTCAAGGCGCTGGCGATCTACCGGGACAACTGCAAGGTCGGCCAGCCGCTCTCGGTGGCGAAGTCCAACAAGGCCACCGAGCCGGCCGCCGTCGCGACCGTGTCGGCCGCGCCGACCGCGGTGGAGAAGGTCATCGAGTACCGGCCGGTGCGTAAGCGCCTGCCGAAGAAGCGCCCGTCCGAGACGGTCAGCTTCTCCGTCGGTGGTGCCGAGGGCTACCTCACCGCGTCGTCCTACCCGGACGACGGCCTCGGTGAGGTCTTCCTCAAGATGTCCAAGCAGGGCTCGACCCTGGCCGGGGTGATGGACGCCTTCTCGGTGGCCATCAGCATCGGCCTGCAGTACGGCGTGCCACTGGAGACGTTCGTCAGCAAGTTCACCAACATGCGCTTCGAGCCGGCCGGCATGACCGACGACCCGGACGTGCGGATGGCGGCCTCGGTGATGGACTACATCTTCCGTCGCCTGGCGCTGGACTTCCTGCCCTACGAGCGCCGCGCCGAGCTGGGCATCTTCACCGCCTCCGAGCGGGCCGCCCAGCTGCGGGCCGAGGCCGACGCGGAGGCCGCCGGGGTCACCGGAGCGGAGCTCACCGCGATGGCGTCCTCGGCGCCGGTGGAGAGCCCGCCCAAGCCGGAGGCCATCGCGCAGCCGGCCCAGGAGATGGCCGAGGTGGCCGCCGCCAAGCCGGCTCCGAGCGTGGGTTCCAGCACCGAACTGCTGGAGGCCGTGATCGGCAAGGCCGCCGACGCACCGCTCTGCTTCACCTGCGGTACGAAGATGCGCCCGGCCGGTAGCTGCTACGTCTGCGAGGGCTGCGGCTCCACCAGCGGCTGCAGCTGACGTACGCGCAACGCGGCGCTGCCCCGGCCTCCTTCATCGGAGGTCGGGGCAGCGCCGTCTCCAGGTTCTCCGAGACTGGTGAGAAACGTGCAGAGGCGGACGCCCGACCAGCGGCAGACGTTTCTTGTCCTGACGAGCCGCTACCTTGGGGTGTGGACGATCCCGAACGCCCCAGCGAGCGCCTCGTCGAGCAACGCCTGCGCAATCGCGCCATGGAAGCGCTGGTCGCCCTGAGCGGAGGTGACTCAGCCTGCGCGGTGAAGCCTCGGAATGACACTGACGACGACTTCATCGCCTCTGGCTGGCCGGGCAGGATTCAACCCGCTGCTCGCGCGGCGTTGGACGTCATGCAGGCGAGGGGCCGATTCCGGGAGGACGTCGAGGAAGAGAATCCCTCCGAGTAGTACCGCCTGGCGGCTGATAGCGCCGAGGCGCGCAGCGAGCCCATAAAATCGACCGTTCTCCGACTCTGCCTGAGGGCGTGTGCGAGGCGGTAGGGACGAGCAACCGCCGTCGGGGCGGTGTCCAACAGTTGGCATGATGGGTTGGTGACCGAGCCGGTGTTTCGATACCAACCTGATCCCGGCTCTTCACAGACCAGGGTGTAGTCGTGGTCTGAAGCCGCCGGTCTCGAGCAGGGACCTGGCGATGTAGTTGGTGATGTTGCGGAATCCGAGCGCGGAGCCGCGGAGGTGTTCGAGCCGTCCGTTGATCGCCTCGGTCGGGCCGTTGGATGTGCCGGGCCGGTCGAAGTAGGCCAGCACGTCGTCGGCACGCTTCTTCAACGTCCGGCCCAGCGTGATGACCTCGCTCAGCACGGCCGGGACGCCTGCGCTGACCGAGTCGATCAGCGCGGTCATCAACACGCGGCCACGAGCTCGGTCGGGCTCTCGGTAGGCCGCGATCATCCGCTGGTAGATCCCCCAGGTCGCCTCGACCTGCACATGGTCATCGACCGCGAACAGCGCCCGCAGACGGCTGCGCTGCTTGTCGGTGAGGAGGTCGGCGCCGGTGTGCAGGGTCCGCCGCGCCGAGTAGAGCGGGTCGCCCTTCATGCCGCGGTGACCGTGGATGGCTTGCTGGACCCTGCGTCGGCACCGGTCGAGCGCGTCGCCGGCCAAGCGGACCACGTGGAAGGGATCCGTCACCGCGACCGCGTCAGGGAGCTCTTCGGTGGTGGCGGTCTTGAAGCCGCTGAACCCGTCCATCGCGACGACCTCGACCGCGTCACGCCAGGCGTCGGTGCGGGCGACGAGCCAGGTCTTGAACACTTGCTTGGAGCGGCCCTCGACCATGTCGAGGAGCCGTGCTGGGCCTGTCTTGTCGCGGATCGGGGTGAGGTCGATGATGACCGTGACGTACTTGTCACCACGGCTGGTGTGGCGCCAGACGTGCTCATCGACGCCGACGACCCGGACGCCGTCGAACCGTGCCGGGTCGTCGATCAGGACCCGCTTGCCCTCGGCGAGGACTGCGTCGTTGGCGGTGTTCCATGCGACGCCGAGACCTTCGGCGACCCGGGCGACGGTGAGGTGTCCGACCACAATCCCTTCGAGTGCCCACCGCAGCCCGCGCCGTGACAACTTCGACCGGGGCTCGGCCACCTGAGAGGTGTCCTGGCGCCAGACATGCCCGCAGCCACCGCATCGGAAGCGGCGGATCGTGACCAGCAGCGCGTGGGCCGCCAGCCGAGCGGCTCGTGGGCAAACTGCCTGGTGACCGTGTCCCGGGGGGTCCCTTCGCAGCCGCAGCGGCGGCACCATTGGTCGGGTTCGAGGAGCCGGCACGCGAGGACCGCGCGGTCGGGCTCGAGGCGTTGGCCGGTGACGACGAGGCCGAGCTCGTCGAGTCTGCAGAAGGTCGCTAGATCGGGGTGGGCGAACGCGTGCGAGCGGTCGCCGACGGTAGCGTCGGGCACGTGGCGGTTCTTTCAGGATGAGCGTGTAGGAGCCTTTCCCTCTGGAAACCTCGACATCCATCTGGGACCGCCGCGCCAGCTACACCCTCATCTGGCGAAGAGCTGCTCTAGCCGCGACTACACCCCAGTCCCTGGGAGTAGGTCATCTGTCGAGGGATCCGCGATCACGGCCGATGGCGGAAGCTGATGCGCATCATCCGACTGTCAGCCCAGTCTTCGAGCCGAGTCGGCCGGATGGTGCCGGGGTCGTGGGGCTGATTGAGATCCGCGACGATCTCCGCCAGCACGGCCT
>NZ_JBEXEV010000058.1:0-16729 GCF_040606435.1 Micromonospora sp. NPDC005413 | reverse complement strand
GGTAACCAGGCCAGCATCTTCGGGTCGGTCACCCGGGCGTGCATGGCGGTCTCGCGGTGTACCGGCATCACGGTGTGGGGTGTGCGGGACTGTGATTCCTGGCGCGGATCCGACAACGCCCTGCTGTTCGACTGTGGCGGCAACAAGAAGGCGGCGTACACCAACGTCCTGAACGCCCTCAATGCCGGCGGAGGCACCACCCCGCCGCCTTCCACCCCGCCGCCCACGACCCCAGCGCCCACGACCCCAGCGCCCACGACGCCCCCGCCGCCCACGACGCCGCCGCCGGGGACGGGCGGTTGCTCGGCGTCGGTGTCGCTGAACTCGTGGACCGGCGGTTTCGTGGCCACCGTGCGGGTGACCGCTGGTTCCGCAGGTACGAACGGGTGGAGCGTCAGCATGACGCTTCCTGGTGGTGCCAGTGTCACCAACACCTGGAGCGCCTCGGCCAGTGGCTCCACTGGCACGGTGCGGTTCACCAACGTGGATTACAACGGCCGGCTCGGTGCGGGCCAGGTCACCGAGTTCGGTTTCCAGGGCAATGGCAGCGGGTCCGGCATGACGCCCACCTGCACCGCTGGCTGAGCACGGAATGACTGACTGAGCGGCCACGGTGGCCGGTGCGGAGGACAGCTCATGGTCCTCCGCACCGGCCGACCTGGTGGTGCGACGTGCGGGTCGATCAGGCGTACGGGAGCCGCAGCACCGACTGGTTGCCGATGCCCACGGTGCTGGGGTTGTTGCCGATCGCCGACCAGATCTCCACCCGGACCGTGCCGTTGCTCAGCGCGCCCAACGTGCCGGTGGCCGAGGCCAGGCCGGCGTTCTGGGTGTAGTGCTCGTAGCCGGGGACCGGGTCGGTGGCGAAGTAGCGCATGGTCTCCACCCGCTCCCAACTGCCGTTGCCGGTGAGGTCGTAGGAGATCCGCACCTGCACGCCGTTCCCGACCGCCGTGGCGGCGTCCACGAAGAGGTCGAACGTGGTCTGCCCGCCGGAGTAGGCGAGGTTGAGGCCGGTCGCCGTGAAGACCTGCGGGTTGGTGGGCGTACCGTCGTGGTTTCCGTTGGCGGCCGCGACCGTCGTCGTGGCCGCGCTACCGGCGGCGCCCAACCCACCCCCGGGCAGCAGGTACCGCGTCGGATTGCCCGTGGTCGGCGGTGAAGTGGTCGGTGGCGGGGTGGTCGGTGGCGGGGTGGTCGGCGGTGGGGTGGTCGTGGGCGTCGGCGTCGGTTGTACGCCGCCGGCCGCGTTGCCACCGCTCCAGGTGTACGCCCCGGTGGTGGCCGTCTTGCCGGCTCCCACGGTGAGGTTGGTGCCGTTGGAGAACGTCACCGTGATCGGCGTCGCGGTCGGGTTCGACGCCACGTAGGTGCGGGCCCCGTTGCGCGAGAAGACCGCCGACAGCGGGTGGTTGCCGGTCACCGTCGTGTCGACGGTGCCCAGGGCCGCGAGGTTACGGATCCAGTGGAAGGTGTGCGCCCGGCTCTCCCCCTCCTCCGGGGTGTAGCCGGGGTTCGCGCGGAGGTTCGCCAGCGCCGCATCGCCGTCGCCGAGGGCCTGGAACTGCCAGAGGATGTCCTGCCACACCGTCGGTTGCCCGCCGTTGTTGCGGACAAGTTCGGCATAGTTGGTCCGCACGTAAGCCGGGTTGTTGCCCAGGTAGAGGTGGCCGCCGGTGACCGGCAGCAGGTTGATGCCCTGGATCATCTCCGGGTCGGCGCTGAACCAGGTGGCGTACGCGCCGCCGTCACCCCAGACCATGCCGACCGTCGAGTGCCCGAAGGCGGCGGGGAAGTTCTGGTCGCTGGCGTCGAACCAGTATTCCTGGATGGCCGCGGCCTGTGTCGTGTAGAGGAAGACGCCGGCGTCGCGGACGGCGGTGTCGCCGGTCGCCTGCCCCCACTGGATCAGGGCGCTGGCGAAGTTCATCCCCTCCGACGAGGACTCCTGGTTGTTGCCGGAGCCGAACGAGCCGTGCCCGGAAGCCCAGTCGTGGCCGGCGTAGATGTCGAAGTCGCGCAGGTACGGGAAGCGGGTGTCGTCGCGGCGGTAGTTGTTGGCGTCGCGGATCAGCAGGTCCACCATGCCGCCGTAGCGGCTGGTGGCGGCCCACGCCGGGTCGAACTTGGCCAGTGTCGCGGCGGCGGCGATGAAGTAGCCGTAGTGGAAGTGGTGGTCGTTGAGCTCCTGGTCGGAGCCGTACGACGCCGGGTAGCCGATCAGGGTGCCCCAGTTGTTGTCGTAGTAGAAGACCCTGCTGGTCTTGCCGCTGGACGCGGTGAACCAGTCGGTGAGCGTGCTGCGGATCGCGTTCAACGCGCTGTCCCGCGTCGCGGTGTCGTTGACCAGGTCGGAGATCTCGGCGAGCCGAGCGGCCCGGCCGAGCCCCTTGCCGGTCCAGTAGGTGTCGTTGCCGCGCTGGTCCATCGGGTTCGCGCGAGCGGCGGTCAGGTGGCCGTTGAGCGTCGCCAGGTCGGCGCCGCTACCGTCGCCGACGGCCGGCAACTCCGGCAGGATGCCCTGGAACTTCATGGCGGTGCGGAACTGGTTGACGCCGGTGAGCACCTTCATCTGGCCGCGCGCCGACGGATAGGTCGGAGTTATCGCGGTGGACCCGCTCAGCGACTTCCACTGATGCGGGTAGAGGCTGACCACGGTCTGCGTGGCGGTCCCCTCCCGGGCGGTCGTGGTGAACGCGTAGGTGGTGGTCAGGCTGCTGGTCGCCGGGTTGTAGGCGTACGACACCTGGGTGCCGGTCACGTGGGCGTGCGCGTACCGGCCGTAGGTCGCGGCCAGGTCGGCGCGCTCCGCGGCGCTCGACGTCGGGGGCAGGAGGGCGACGGAGAAGTAGCCCCGACCGGCCAGCGCGGAGGAGATCCGGCCGCCGGCGACGGTCCAGCTGGCGCCGCTGGGCGCGTACCCGACGTAGTCGTGGCCATTGACCCGGAAGCCGATGGTGGCGCCGCTGTTGGACCAGACGTCGGGGGTGCCGGCGGTGCCGATCACCGCGTCTCCGCCGGTGGTCTGGAAGTACGCGAAGGGCAGGCCGTGGCCGATGGTGGCGCGCATGGTCCGCGTCCCGTCGCTCCAGTGAGGGCTGACCGTCCAGTCGGTCCAGCCGTCGACCTTGACCAGGGGTGCGCCGAGCCCGGCCACGCCGACCCGGATGTCCTGGACGTACGGGTAGTGGAATTCACCGACGCCGGTCGCGGTGCCGCTGATGGCAGGCGTGGAGTTGGCGGAGAAGCCGAGGCCGTCGGTGAAGGTGTCGTACGAGATCGGGTGGGCGTGCAGGGGCTCGCTGAAGGAGCAGTCGGTGCGCTTCCACAGCAGCGAGGACCACCAGTCGTTGGTGGGTATCGGCCCGGCGGGCGCGTTGGCGGTGGCGAACTGCCGGGGGTTGCTGGACATCGGGCCGCAGCCGTTGGGGAGCGGGCCGACCGGGGTGGTGGTGTAGCTGCCGGCACCGACTGGTGCGGCCTCGGCTGCGCGGGTGACGGGGATCGCGAGGCCGCCGACGACCAGGGCCAGAGCGGTGGCGGCGGCCAGGGCCCATCGGCGGTGGGGGACGGGAGGTTGCATGGTGCCTCCATCGCGCGCCGGGTGCGGCCCGTGCCGGCTCCGGCGCGTTGCGTCTGAATTGGGGGGAAGGTCTGGTGAGAGAGCGCTCTCTCGGTCACGGTAGTGGAGTACCGAGATCCCCGTCAATGTGTCAAACCCGTTGCGTGCTGATGTCGCTATTTGCCGGCGGCGTTGACGTCGCTCAGGAGCGCCTCGGGCGCGCGCATCCGCCACGCGTCGGTCACGAGCTCGCTGAGGCGTTCGAGGTCCACCTGCGCCAGGCGCAGCAGCACCAGAGGCAGGCCGCCGTAGCCGGGCGCGGTGAAGAAGACGTCGGGCTCCCCGAGCAGGAGAGCCTGCTTCTCGGCCTCGTCACCGACGAACAGCACCGCGATGTCGAGCCGGATCACCCGCGGTCTTCCCGGTACGCGCTCGGGATAGGACCAGACGAATCCCCTGTCGGCCACCCGGAAGTCGAAGCCGTCGCTGGCGATCTCCACCGCCTCCGGCAGGGCCAACGCCACCGCGCGTACGTCATCCGCGTCAGCCACCGAGACCCCTTGCACCGCGCACCATCCGCATGTGCCGAGATTACGCGGTGGACAGCGCGATGGCCGTGGCACCGATGACGGCCTGATTGCCGTTCTGCTGCACGTAGCCGACGACGGCGGCATTGCGAGGATAGAGATCCGACGGCGTCGCCAGCTCCACCCGTCCCCGGTCGGCGTCCAGGACCACCGACATGAAGGCCCGTACGACGTTGTCCTGCCGTAGCGTCCGCCCGGCGTTCTCCCCCCGGGCGATCTCGCTGTCCAGACCGCGTTCCACGATCGCCACGTTCAACACCGCCGGCCCCGCCGGCCGCTCGGTCCGGTAGTCCAGCACCACCTGCTGCCCGCTGAGGTCCGGTGCGGACAGCGTGAGAGGCGTGGCGGCGGTCGGCATCAGGGCGGACGCGATCGCGCCCGCCGCCCGTCGACGGTCGGAACCAACGAACTCGACGGTGCCGTTGACGACCATCTGCGGGGTGTACAAACGGCCGGAGCCGAAGGCGCGGGCGTACGCCTCCTGCCGCGCGGTGTACGCCGCGTCCGCGAACCGGTCGGGCCAGCCCAGATCGTCCCAGTAGTCGACGTGGAATCCGAGGGCGAAGACGGGCTGCCCCCGCTCCCGGGCATCGCGTTCGATCTCGGTCAGCACCTCCTCCGCGGGAGGGCAGCTCGAACAGCCCTGGGAGGTGAACATCTCGACGACGGCGAAGCTGCCGTCCGTCGCGGGGTTCGTCATTGTGGCGCGTCTCCTCCCGGGTTCCGGCTGGCGGCACTGCGTTCCCCGTTACGGCGGAGACAATGCGCCCGGGGAAGCGCCCATGCCGGCCTCGCAGGGAGCGCTGCGGGGTCAGGTGGTTGGATGGTCGCGTGCAGTTCACCGTGACAGACGTGCCGGCGCGGGAGCGTTTCGAGGCGCGCGACGAGGCGGGTGAGGTCGCCGGGGTTGTCACCTACCAGCTGACCGGCACCATCATCGCCTACACCCACACCGAGGTCGATCCGGCGTTCGAGGGCAAAGGCGTCGGGTCGACGCTGGCTCGCGCGGTGATGGACGACGCGCGGGCCAAGCGACGGACCGTCGTGCCCATCTGCCCGTTCCTCGCCGATTGGCTGGTCAAGCACCCGGAGTACGAGGGCATCGTGGTCCGCTCGACCCGCAAGGTCAAATAGGGTTCTCCACGAGGCGCGACGGCCGGTCGCAGGCGTCCGGCAGGAACTGGGCCGCGAGGGTGCGGGCGGTCGCGGTCGGTGTGTCGACGTCCAGCCCGGTGCGCCCCATGAACACGAGTCCCTGCTGCGCGCCGAGCAGGGCGCGCGCCGTCCCCGGTCTCGCCGACTACGCCGCGACCAAGGCCGGGCTGGTCGGCTACACCAGGGGCGTCGCCCACGACCTGGCGCGACGCGGCATCACCGGCGCCGTGCTTGACTCCAACGGCGGGCACACCGCCTGACCTCCCGCCCGTCCGAATCCTTCTCGGGAGACATCAACGATGACAGCCTCCACTTTCCGTGCCCTGCACCACGGCCGCGCTGCCGGCGACCCGCTCGTCCTGCCGGGGCCGTGGGACGCGGCCAGCGCGCAGGCGCTCGCCGAAGCCGGCTTCCCCGCACTCGCCATTCCGAGCGCCGGGGTAGCCGCCTCGCTCGGTTACGAGGACGGCTCGACCCCACCCGACGACATGTTCGCCGCGGTGGCGCGGATCGTCCGGGCCGTTTCCGTTCCCGTTTCCGCTGACGTGGAGGGCGGTTACGGCCTCACCCCCAGCGAGCTGGTCGGGCGGCTCCTGGAGGCGGGCGCCGTCGGCTGCAACCTGGAGGACTCCGAGGGGCACGCCACGCTGAAGGACCCGCAGCGGCACGCGGATTGGCTGGCCGAGGTGCGGGCGGAGGCGGGCGATGCTCTCTTCATCAACGCGCGTGTCGACACGTTCGTGGTCGGTACGGGTGACCCGGCCGACGCGGTGGCACGAGCCCGCCTGTACACGGCCGCCGGCGCCGACTGCATATACCCGATCCTGGCGCCGCCGGAGGTGCTCCCGGTGCTGCGGGAGGGCATCACGGGCCCGATCAACATGGTCGCCGGACCGGACAGGGAGTCCGTGGCCGAGCTGGCGCGGTGGGGCGCGACACGCATCACCTTCGGTCCGGGGATGCAGCGGTACGCGATGGGTGCGATCGGCGACCTCGCGGCAGGGCTCCGCGCCTGAAGCCCGGCGCCGCGAGGCCGGCGGTCAGGCGTCGGCGCGAGCGGCGAGGGCGTCCACCAGGCGGCGGGCGGAGCCGGCCAGGTTCCACTGCTGGGCAAGCTCCAGCAGCCGGTCCGGGTCGACGGGGGCGGTCGGCAGCGCGGTGGGCAGCTCCGGCAGTGGCACGTCCAGGGCGACCCGGACCACCGTCGGCGCGACGTCCAGGTAGTCGCGGGCGGCGACCAGCTTGGTGCGCAGACCCGGTGCGAAGGACGAGTCGGAGTCGTCGAGGGCGGCCAGAATGCCGGCGATGCTGCCGTACCGCTCGATGAGCCGGGCGGCGGTCTTCTCGCCGACGCCCGGCACGCCGGGCAGCCCGTCGCTGGGGTCGCCGCGCAGCGCGGCGAAGTCGGCGTACCGGTCGGCCGGCACGCCGTAGCGGGCCCGGACCGCGGCGTCGTCGCAGTCGTCGAGCTTGGCCACGCCGCGCCCGACATACAGCAGCCGGACCGGCCGGGTGTCGTCGATGAGCTGGAACAGGTCCCGGTCGCCGGAGACCACCTCCACCGGGCCCGGCTGGGTCACCGAGAGCGTGCCGAGCACGTCGTCGGCCTCGTAGCCGGTCGCGCCGACAACGGTGATGCCGATCGCGGCCAGCACCTCCAGGATCTTCGGCACCTGCGGGGAGAGCGTGTCCGGAACGACCTCGCCACCCTGGGGGGCCACCCGATGCGCCTTGTACGACGGCAGCAGCTCGACCCGCCACGCCGGCCGCCAGTCGTAGTCCATCGCGCAGACCATCCGGTCGGCACCGCGCCCGCGAATCAGGGTGGCGAGCATGTCGAGGAAGCCGCGCACCGCGTTGACCGGGGTGCCGTCCTCGGCGCGGGCGGCGGACTCCGGAATGCCGAAGTAGGCCCGGAAGTAGAGGCTGGGTGCGTCGATCAGCAGGATCGGGGATGGGTGTGCCACGCCGGACAGCCTGGCACAGCCCTCCGACGATCAGGGGTACGCCCGGCCGTCGGCGGTGTCAGCGCTGCTCGTCGTGCCGGTAGACGGTCTCCCGCCGAGCCAGGTGCTGCACGACGTAACTGGTCACCAGCAGCAGGATCGCGACCACCACCTCGACCCAGGCCGCGACGCCGTCGGCCACGGTGAGGCCGATGATCAGCAGGAACAGGCCCACGAGCGCGAGGACTCCGGCCCACAGCTGGCGGCGTCTGCGTGTCGCCGCCCGGTTCGCCTCGTTCGCTGCCACGTGGTCCTCCTGGTCGGGGGGTGCCCGCGCGGCATCCCCGATTTCAGGCTATGACCCCGGTGTCGCCCGACCAGGGAAACCCTGCGAAAGCGCGGTCACCGACTGCCCACGGTGACGGTGGGCGCGGCGGGACGGGGGTCGTCGTCCCGGTCGTGGTCGGTGAGGTCGCGCAGGTGCCGGACCGGGGAGAGCAGCAGCACCAGCGGCGCGCACACCAGGGTCGCCGCGAAGACGAACAGGGTGGTACGGGCGCCGAACGGGCCGGCCAGCGCGCCGGCGACCAGCCCGCCGACCGGAATCGCGCCCCAGGAGACGAACCGCACGGTCGCCATCACCCGGGACAGCAGGTCGGGTGGGCTGGCGATCTGCCGGTAGGTCCGGGTGGTCACGCTGAGCACCACGGTCCCGAGGGAGAAGACGATGCTGCCGGCGGCGAAGGCGGCGTACGCCAGCAAGCCGGTGCCCCCGGGGATCAGGAACGCACCGGCCACCGTGGTGAATCCGGCGGCGATCAGCGCGCGGGCGGTGCCGATCCGCGCGGTGATCCGTGTGGTGAGTGCCGCCCCGACCAACGCGCCGACCCCCTCGACGGCGAGCAGGACCCCGACCAGGCCGGCGGGGGCGTGCAGCTCGCGGACCAGGTAGAGCGGGAAGAGCGCGAACTGTGCGCCGCAGACGAAGTTGATCGCCGTGGCGGCCCACATGCTCGGCCCCATCACCGGGTGGTACGCGACGAAGCGCCAGCCCTCACGGATCAGCTCACCGACCGGGGGCCAGCGGTCCGGCACGTCGACGCGGCTGGCGGGCAGCGTGCGCAGCAGTGCCGCCGAGACGAGATAGCTGGCCGAGTCGACGAGCAGGGTGGGCACCGCGCCGATCGCCTGCACGGCGAGCCCGCCGAGGGACGGGCCGCTGAGCAGGGTCGCGGCGTGGGTGGCCGAGGTGAGGCTGTTGCGCGACTGCAACTGCTCCCGTTCGACGATGCTGGGCAGGAAGGTCGAGTTGGCCACGTCGAAGAGCACGGTGGCGAAACTGACCACGAGCGCGGTGACCACCAGGTGGGCGACGGTGAGATGGCCCCACCACCAGGCCAGTGGGATGGACGCGACGGCGACCGCGCGGGCCAGGTCGGCGCCGACCTGGGCGCCGCGCAGCGGTAGGCGTTGCACGATGACGCCGGCGGGTAGCCCGATCACGATCCAGGCGACGTAGCTGGCCGCCGCGACCATGCCCATCTGGAACGCGGAGGCGTCGAGGACGGTGAGCGCGGTCAGCGGCAGGGCCACCGCGCCGACCGCCGACCCGACCATGCTGGTCGTGCCGGCGGTCCACCAGCGCCAGAACACTGCGGCCCGATTTCCGACGTCCACGTCGTCAGCCCCCGTTCGTCGTGCCAGTGCGTTCCAATCTGGAACGGACTATAGTCGGGACGGGACCAACGGAGGTAGCGGGTGCGGCGAGAAGATCTTGCCGATGCGGACTGCGGCATCGCGCAGGCGCTCGGCGTACTGGGGGACTGGTGGACGTTCCTCATCGTGCGCGACGTCGCCGGCGGGACGACCCGTTTCGACGGGCTCCAGCGTGAGCTTGGTGTCAGCCGGCGGGCGCTGACCGAACGCCTCGCCGCCCTGGTCGAGCACGGGGTGCTGGAGCGCCGGCCGTACTCCCGACACCCACCGCGGTACGACTACCTGCTCACCGGGAAGGGTGAAGGTTTGCTGCCAGTGTTGATCGCTCTGCAGGACTGGGGGACGAGGCACCTGATGGGTGACGGTGAGGTGACCGCGACGGCCGATGCGGGCTCTGCCGAGACCCGCCGGGCGCATGACCTGATCGGGCGGCGGCTACCCGAGGTCGTCCTGCCCGGTCCCGACGGCCAGCCGGTCGCGTTGGCGACGACGGACGCGTGGAGCGTCCTCTACTTCTTCCCCGGGGCGTACGCGCCGGGGACGGGCGGTTATCCGCCGGGCTGGGCGGAGATCCCGGGCGCCCGGGGTTGCACCCTGGAGTCGACCACCTACGCCAAGCGGCATCCGGACTTCGAGGCCGCCGGGGTGCGGGTGCACGGGATCAGCACCCAGCGGCCGGACCAGCTCGCCGACTTCGCCGCGTACGCCGAGCTGCCGTTTCCGTTGCTGTCCGATCAGGACGGCCGACTGGCCGCAGGGCTGCTGCTGCCCGTCTTCCGCGCCGGCGGGGTGACCCGGTTCAAGCGGCTGACACTGCTGGTCGACCCGACGGCGGTGGTGCGGGCCGTGCAGTTCCCGGTCACCGACCCGGCCGCCTCGGTGGACGAGATGCTCGCCGTGGTCCGCGAGCACGCAGGGATCCCCGGCTGACGCTCGGCGTCGACCGGGGACCGTGCGGGCCTCACCGTCAGGCCGGGAGCGTCCAGCGCTGGTTGGCGCCGGCGAAGCAGTCCCAGATCTGCAGCCGGGTGCCGTCGGCGGAGCTGTTGTCGCTGGCGTCCAGGCACCTGTTCGACTGCGGGTTGCGCAGCGTGCCGTTGGACTGCGCCTGCCAGACCTGAGCGCCGCTGCCGTTGCAGTCCCAGAGCTGGATCTTCGCGCCGTTGGCGGTCGAGCCGTTGGTGATGTCGGCGCACTTGCCGAGGGCGCGCAACGTGCCGTTGCTGGCCACCGTCCAGGTCTGGGCGTTGGTGCCGTTGCAGCCCCAGAGCTGGATGGGGGCGCCGTTGGCGGTGCTCGCCGAGGCCACGTCGACGCACTTGCCGGCGAGCCCGGTGATCTGGCCGGTACGACCGGTCGGCGGCGGGGTGGTGCCCCCCATGATGGTGTCGTACATGGCGCTGACCAGTGAGGTCGAGCCGGCGGTGTCCTGCGACAGCTCCCAGTTCATCACGCCGCCGGCGTTGGCGAGCGCCCACTGCGTCTTGCGCTTGACCGTCGGGATGCCGTTGTAGCACTGCTGGGCGCCGCCGGCGGTGGTGCAGTCCCGGTTGGCGTTGGCCGGGTCCATCGCGACCAGCGCCGAGTAGGTGTAGTAGCCGGGGCGGCTGTAGAACGGGATCCCGAGCACGGCCTTGCTGGCCGGCAGGCCGCGGGACTTCCACAGGTTGATGCTGGCGATCGACCAGTCGTAGTTGGCGTGCGGGCTGCCACCGTCGTACGCCATGATGTTGAGCCAGTCGACCTGGCCGAACACGGCCGTCTGTACGCCCTGGACGCTGCCGCCCTCGGAGACGACGGCGGCGGTGAGCAGCTTGCCGCGACTGTGCATCGCACTGCCGAGCTGCGTCATGAGCTGGGTGTAGTTGTTCGCCGAGGCACCCGGGTCGGGATATTCCCAGTCCATGTCGACGCCGTCCAGGTTGTACTGGTTGACGAAGTTGACCAGGTTGTTGACGAAGGTGGTCCGACTGCCGGAGTTGGCCGCGAGGGCCTCGAAGGCCGAGTCGTTGCCGTCGTTCCAGCCACCGACGGCGATCGACACCTTGACGTTGTTGGCGTGCGCGAGGGAGACCAGCGAGGAGAGCTTGCTCGGGTTCTCCACCGGGCGCAGGCTGCCGTCGTTGTTGGGCAGCGCGAACGCGTAGTTGATGTGGGTGAGCTTGTTGTACTGGATGGTGTTGACGTCGCCGGCCCAGGAGGGCATGTAGCCGACGCTCTTGAAGTTGTTCGGCAGCACCACGGCCTGCGCGGCGGTGGTGGTGACGGTGAGGGTGGCGCCGGCTGTGGCCAGCGCGAGCAGGCTGGCGGCGAGGGCGCGGCGCAGTGGTGAGGACATCGGGGGCCTTCCCGTGGCGGGGGTCGACACCCGCCCACGCGAGGTTGTCGCGGGCGGGGGGTGCGGGACGCAGGAACGGGTGGGCCTCGAGGCAGTCAAATCTTAAAGAGTGTTAACTGTCGTCGTCAATCAACATCTGTGGATTTATCGCCTGTCGCCGCCCGTCGTCCGGTTCGGGGGATCCCCAAACGACCGTTAAGCTGGCGGTGTGGGAATCGACGAGCTGTATCCGCCGGATCGGCTGATCGCCGCGCAGCGCGCCACCGCCGCTGCCGGCCTGGATGCCCTGCTGCTCACCCCCAGCTCCGACCTGCGCTATCTGACCGGGTACGACGCCCACGCGGGGGAGCGGCTGACCTGCCTGGTGCTGCCCGCCGAGGGCGAGCCGACCCTCATCGTGCCCAGGCTGGAGCGCCCGGCCGCGGAGGCGTCCCCAGCGCCGGCCACCGGGGTACGCATCGTCGACCACATCGACGGCACCGACCCGTACCCCCTGGTCGTCGCCGCCCTCGACGGCCCGGTCACGGCGGTCGGGCTGGCCGACCGGATGTGGGCCGAGCAGGTCCTCGCGCTACGGGCGGCGCTTTCCGGCACCGCGCAGCGGCTCGCCTCCGAGGTGTTGCGCGAGCTGCGCATCCGCAAGTCCCCGGCAGAGGTCGCGGCGCTCGCCGAGGCTGGTGCGGCGATCGACGAGGTGCATCTGCGGATGGGGCAGTGGCTGCGCCCCGGGCGCACCGAGGCCGAGGTCGCCGCCGACATCGCCGCGGCGATCCGGGCCGCCGGGCACGGCACCGTCGACTTCGTCATCGTGGCGGCCGGACCCAACGGGGCCAGCCCGCACCACGGCACCTCGGACCGGCCGATCGGCGCCGGCGAGCCGGTGGTGGTCGACATCGGCGGCACCATGCCGTCCGGCTACCGCTCGGACTGCACCCGCACGTACGTGGCGGGCGGGCCGGCGCCAGCCGAGTTCCTGGAATACTACGCGGTGTTGCAGGCCGCCCAGAGCGCCGCGGTCGCGGCGGTGCGGCCCGGGCTCACGGGCGCGGCGGCCGACGCCGCGGCCCGGGAGCCGATCGCCGCCGCCGGCTACGGCCCCGCGTTCCTGCACCGCACCGGCCACGGCATCGGCCTGGACGGTCACGAGGAGCCCTACCTGGTGGCCGGCAACGACCGGCCCCTGGAGGCCGGGATGGCGTTCTCCATCGAACCGGGCATCTACCTGGCAGGCCGGCACGGCGCCCGCATCGAGGACATCGTCGTCTGCACCACAGACGGCGTGAAACGGCTCAACACCACCCCCACGGAGCTCATCGCACTATGACTGTCGACCGGATCCTCCCCACCGACGAGGCCCACGACCTGCTGGGCCTCGCCACCGAGCTCGCCGACCGCGAGCTCGCCCCCAGGGCCGCCGCCTTCGAGGAGCGCGCCGAGTTCCCCCGCGAGGTGCTGCGTACCCTCGGCCGCGCCGGCCTGCTCGGCCTGGCCTACCCCGAGGAGTACGGCGGCGCGGCTCAGCCGTACGAGGTGTACCTGCAGGTGCTGGAGATCCTGGCCAGCCGTTGGCTCGCGGTCGCCGAGGCGGTCAGTGTGCACACCCTGTCCTGCTACCCGGTGGCCGCGTTCGGCAGTGACGAGCAGCGCAAGCTGCTGCCGGACATGCTCGGCGGCGAGTTGCTGGGCGCGTACTGCCTCTCCGAGCCGCAGGGCGGCTCCGACGCCGCGTCGCTGAGCACCCGGGCGGTTCGCGACGGCGACGCGTACCTGGTCTCCGGCACCAAGGCGTGGATCACCCACGCTCGGACCGCCGACTTCTACAACGTCTTCTGCCGCACCGGAGAGTCCGGCCCGAAGGGGATCTCCTGCCTGCTCGCCGACGCGGGCACGCCCGGCATCACCCCGCAGGCGGCCGAGCGGACGATGGGTCTGCGCGCCTCACCGGTGGCGCAGATCGCCTTCGACGAGGCGCGGGTGCCGGCCGACCGGCTCATCGGCGGCGAGGGGGTCGGCTTCACCATCGCGATGTCCGCCCTGGACTCCGGCCGGTTGGGCATCGCGGCCTGCGCGGTCGGGCTGGCCCAGGCGGCCCTGGACTACGCGGTCTCCTACGCCCGGGAGCGGCAGCAGTTCGGTCGGTCCATCATCGACTTCCAGGGGCTCGGCTTCATGCTCGCCGACGCGGCCACCCAGATCTCCGCCGCCCGCGCGTTGACCCTCGCGGCGGCCCGGCTGCGCGACGCCGGCCGCCCGTACGCGATCGAGGCGGCCAAGGCGAAGCTCTTCGCCACCGACATGGCGATGCGGGTGACGACCGACGCGGTGCAGGTGCTCGGCGGCGCCGGCTATGTGGCCGACCACCCGGTGGAGCGGTACATGCGCGAGGCCAAGGTGTTGCAGATCGTGGAGGGCACCAACCAGATCCAGCGGATGGTGATCTCCCGAGCGCTGGCCAAGGGCTGAGAACGGTGCGTGGTGGCGCGGCTGCGGTGGGTTCACCGCGGCCCGCCGCCCGCGCGGTGCGGCGGGCGCTCGTCGCCGTCGGACGGTTTTCCCGGTAGGTTGCACGCCGTGGAGGAGATCGACCGCGCTATCGTCGCCGCGCTGACCGCTGACGGCCGTCTGTCGTACACCGACCTGGCCGAGAGGGTGGGGCTGTCGGTGTCCGCCGTGCACCAGCGGGTGCGCCGGCTGGAGCAGCGCGGGGTGGTCAAGGGGTACGCCGCTCGGGTCTCGTTCGAGGCGTTGGACCTGCCGCTGACCGCGTTCGTGGCGATCCGCCCGTTCGACCCGTCGCAGCCGGACGACGCGCCGGAGCGACTGGCCCACCTGCCCGAGATCGACTCCTGTTACTCGGTGGCGGGGGAGGACTTCTACATGCTGCTGGTGCGGGTGGCGAGCCCGACGGACCTGGAGCGGGTGCTCCAGGAGATTCGCACGTCGGCGAACGTGACCACCCGGACCACGGTGGTGCTGTCCACCCCGTACGAGAACCGGCCGCCGAAGATCAGTGTCGGGGCACCGAGTCGGTCGCGGTCCCGGGCGCCGGAGGAGCCGGCTGGTTCCACCGCAGGATGACCGGCCGCTCGTGCTCGTGACCGAGCGCGCTGACCGTGGCGGTGTCCAGCCGCAGCAGGCCGCCGGCGGACGCGGGCAGGCCGATCCAGCGGGCGCCGAGCACCCGCAGGCTGTGCGCGTGGCCGACCAGGGCGACGGCGCCCCGGTCGAGCAGCGGGGTGACGCGGGCCAGCACCCGGTCGAGCCGGGCGCCCACCTGCGCGGGTGACTCCCCGCCGGGGCAGCCGTCGGTCCAGATGTTCCAGTGCGGCTGGTCGGAGTGGATGTCGACGGTGGTGCGGCCCTCGTACTCGCCGTAGTTCCACTCGCTGAGGTCCTCGTCGACGGCGTCGACGGTGAGACCGGCCAGTTGCGCGGTGCGCAGTGCCCGGGAGCGGGGGCTGGCCAGCACGGTCGTGAACCGTCGGCCGGCCAGGAACGCGGCGAGGGTGCGGGCCTGTCGCTCGCCGTCGGGGGTCAGCTCCAGATCGGTGTACGAGGTGTGCCGTCGGGTGGCGCTCCAGGTGGTCTCGCCGTGCCGGATCAGCAGGAGCTCTCCCATGCGGTCAGTTAACCACCGAGGCCAGGTCGGCACTCGGCACTCCCTCAACCTATCTTCCTAGGACGCCTTAGCGGGTGTGCCGACCGGCACCACCGGTTTCGGCACCCAGGAACCGGGCAACCGAGCGGGGACAACCGCCAGACCGAGGAGGCGCGATGAGCTTCACCGAGAAGGCACGAAACAAGGTTGAGCAGATGGCCGGCGCCGCGAAGGAGCGCGTCGGCGACATGACCGACAACGAGCGGATGCGTGGCGAGGGCGCCAGCGAGCAGAGCGACGCGCGCGCCAAGCAGGCCGGTCAGAACGTCAAGGACGCCGGCCGCAACGTGAAGGACTCCTTCACGAAGTGACCTGAGCGGTCCACGGGTCCCCGGGCGCACCATCGCCCGGGGACCCGTCGTGTGCTGCGGCTGATTCGGTGCCGAACCACCGTCGCAACGCCTCGGTGACGTCGTCCGTCCCGGTGCCGGCCCAGGCCAGGTAGCCGTCGGGCGGACGAGCACGGCGTCCGCCCCGATTCCGCCGCGAGCCGGGATCACGTCCAGCCGATGGCGCCACGCGGACGGTAGGTATACGCCGTCGGTGGTGAGGTCGATCAGGACGCGCACCTGATGATGGCGATCGTGGATGCGCCGCATCCGGATCCGGCGGCCGAGGTGTTGAGCGAGTTGCACGTTGACCCGGGAGGCGGTGCGTGTCCGGCTGCGGCAGCTGCCGGCCTAGGTGGGCGTTCCGGTGATCAAGGAAGCGGGCGTGCGGCTCGACGGGGCAGTGAACGTCGCTCACGTCTGCGATGATCAACGTCGTGATCCGGCCTCGGTTTCGCCCGCTGTGTCGCGTGCTGATTGTGTCGGCCGTTCTCGGCAGTGTCGCGTGCACGGCGTCCCGGGCGTCACCGCCGGCCGTGCCGGTCTTCGTTGGCCCGTCCGCTTCTTCGGCCGCGCCGTCGGTCAGCGTCGCACCACAGAGGACGGTTGTGGCCGTGCCGGGTGCGACGCGGGTGGGAAGCCGGCCACCGGTGGTCGATCACGGGCCACGGGTCGGGAACCTGGTGGCGTTGACCTTCGACGCGGACATGACCGACGGGATGCTGGGCAACCTGCGCGCCGGTCGGGTCACGTCGTACGCCAACCTGCGCATCCTGGACCTGCTGGAGCGGGAGCAGGTCCCGGCCACCTTTTTCCTGACGGGCAAGTGGGTGGAGCGGTATCCGGATCTCACCCGGCGGATCGCCGACAACCCGCGCTTCGAGTTGGCCAACCACACGTACGGGCATCTGGCGTTCACCGGCGACTGCTACGACCTGCCCCGGGTGCCCGCGAAGGGCATGACCGACGACGTGGCGAAGACGTTCCGGGTGATCGAACCGTACGGGGGTCGGCAGACCCGATACTTCCGCTTTCCGGGGTTGTGCCACAACGCGGCGGCGCTGGACGCGTTGGCACCGCTCGGGTTGACGGTCGTCGACGGGGATGTGGTCAGCGGCGACCCGTTCGCCACCGCGTGGAAGCCCCTCGTGCGCGCGGTGCTGGACAACGTACGCCCCGGCTCGGTGGTGATCATGCATGTGACCGAGGCGAACGCCGCGATGACCGATGAGGCGTTGCCGCACATCCTGGCCGGGCTGCGCGAGCGTGGGCTGGTGCCGGCGCCGTTGTCCGAGGTGCTGACCCCCGCCTAACGGCCGCCGGGCCCCCGCTGCCGCGTCGATCTAAGGCGTGTTTCATAAGCCGGTCAGAGCCACTCGGTGATGATGGTGAGGGTCAGGACGGCTTGGAAGCGGACTGCGAGTTTGTCGTAGCGGGT
>NZ_JBEXEV010000057.1:0-17242 GCF_040606435.1 Micromonospora sp. NPDC005413 | reverse complement strand
GGCGTTCAGCGGGTAAAACAAATGGGTGTCACCTTTGCCAGGGCCCCTTTTATGGGCGGGCTCGGCGCAAAGCCGAGCCCGCCCTTCACGCGCAGAGGTGCCGAAGCATCGCGAACAGATCAGCCTTACTCGATCGGCGTGCCGATGACGCAGGTGAGCACCTGGCCCTGACCGCGAGTGGCGCTCGATCTGGTCGTGGCGAAACCGTGCGTTTCGAGCAGGAGCTCGGTGGCGGTGAGGTTCGCTGTGGCGTGTGCGGCCGTGGGCCGTTCGCCGAACACGTAGAGCCGCCCGCCCGGTGCCAGCAGGTTCCGCATCCGATCGATCTGCTGCGTCGCGTCGCCCAGCCAGAACAGGCTGACGTTCACCGCGAAGATCTTGGTGAAGCGGTGGGCGGGAAGGTCGGCCGACTCGAATCCGGCACGTCGAATCTCGGCTCTGCCGGCGCTGACGTGGCTCATGTTGCGCTCGGTCGCGAGCCGTACCATCGTCGCCGCTCGGTCGATGGCGACGATCCGGCCGGTCGTGAGTCTGCTGGCGACCAGGGAGACGGCCGCTCCCCGACCGCATCCGATCTCCAGCACCTGGTCGTCCGGCGCGACAGCCATCATCTCCACCGCCCATCGCTGTCGATGGGCCGCCGTCGCACGAACGGGTTCGTCCTGTGTGGGGGCGGTGCCGGCGCTGGACGGACCCGGATCGCGGGTCCGCAGAGTGCACCTCACGACGTCACTCGCCGACGCAGGCTCTGCTCAGACATCCGATTCCACCCTTCCGGAAGGCTCAGTGCACCATGTCCTCGGTCACCGGGGCAGTGGCCGGGGCAACCGTGGTGCCGCTGTGGTGGTCGAGTCTGTCGCGCAGCGTGCTGGCGAAGCCCTCGGCCATGGTCAGTTGGTCGCGGAGTGCGGTGACGCGGGTGGTGGCGGCGGCGTGGAACATGCCCAGCCGATCGAGCAGGGCGTCCCGGTCGGTGCCCGTGGCGGTGTCGAGGGCATCGAGGACGGCGAGCAGGTCACGCATCTCGTCGAGGGTGAACCCGAGGGGTTTCATCCGCTTGACCACGGCGAGGCGATCGAGGTCGGGCTCGGTGTAGAGACGAAAGCCGCCCTCACTGCGTGCGGAGGGGACGATCAGGCCGGCGTCCTCGTAGTGGCGAATGGTGCGAATGCTCAGCCCGACGCGTTCGGCGGCCTCGCCGATCTGCATCAACCGGCCTGCGATGTGCTCCGGCCCCACTACGGCAGAACTGGTGGCGGCCATCAGTGGCCGACGCCGAGCTGGCCGGCGAGGGTGTCGTGGATGCGGGCGCTGGGCTTGTTCAGCTCGATGATCTCGACGGTCTTGCCGCGGGTGGCGTACTTGGTGGTGATCGCGTCCAGGGCCGCGACCGAGGAGGCGTCCCAGACGTGGGCGTGGGTCATGTCGATGACCACGTGGTCGGGGTCGTTCGCGTAGTCGAACCGACCCACGAGGTCGTTGCTGGAAGCGAAGAACAGCTCGCCGCGTACGGAGTAGATGCGGGTGCCGCCGTCCGGGTCCAGCACGCTGGTGACCTCGACGAGATGGGCGACCCGCCGCGCGAAGATGACCATGGCGGTGAGCACGCCGACCACGACGCCGATGGCCAGGTTGCGGGTGGCCAGGGTGGTCGCGACGGTCGCCGCCATGACGATCGTCTCGCCGTACGGCATCCGCTTGAGCGTCTTCGGGGCGACCGAGTGCCAGTCGAACGTCGACACCGCCACGATGATCATCACCGCGACCAGGGCAGCCATCGGGATCACCGCGACCACGTCGCCGAGCGCGACCACCAGGATCAGGAGGAAGACACCGGCCAGGAAGGTCGACAGTCGGGTCCGGGCACCGGACGCCTTGACGTTGATCATTGTCTGGCCGATCATCGCGCAGCCGCCCATGCCCCCGAAGAACCCGGTCACGATGTTGGCCACGCCCTGTCCCCAGGATTCGCGGGTCTTGTTGGAGTGGGTGTCGGTGATGTCGTCGACCAGCTTGGCCGTCATCAGCGACTCCATCAGCCCGACCAGCGCGATCCCCAGGGCGTAGGGGGCGATCACGCTGAGAGTGCCCAGCGTCCAGGGGATCTGGGGCAGGCCGAGGGTGGGCAGGCTGTCCGGCAGGGCTCCCTCGTCGCCGACGGTCGGCACCGCCGCGTGCGCGGCCACGGTCACCACGGTCAGCACCACGATGGCGACCAGCGGTGCCGGAACCGCGCGAGTGAGGCGGGGCAACCCGACCATGATTGCCAGGGCGACGGCGACGAGGGGATAGACCAGCCACGGCACGCCGAGCAGGTGCGGGACCTGAGCGGCGAAGATCAGGATTGCGAGGGCGTTGACGAAACCGACCATGACGCTGCGGGGGATGAACCGCATCAGCTTCGCCACGCCGAGCACGGCGAGCAGAACCTGGATCGTGCCACCGAGGATCACCGCCGCGATCAGGTAGTCCAGGCCGTGCTCCTTGACCAACGGCGCGACGACCAGAGCAATGGCGCCGGTCGCGGCGGAGATCATCGCCGGCCGACCACCGCAGATCGCGATGGTGACGGCCATGGTGAACGAGGCGAACAGGCCCACCCGGGGATCGACCCCGGCCAGGATCGAGAAGGAGATCGCCTCCGGGATCAGCGCGAGAGCGACGACCAGGCCAGCGAGGACCTCGGTGCGGAACACCTTCGGCGACAGCCAGGACGGGCGGGACAGACGCGGCCGGGGCGCCGCGGACAGCACAGAGGACATACAGCCATTTCCACTCGGGCGTCACCTGGGACGCGCCCAACTATCGCCCCATCGATCAGCGAAGCCGGTGAGGCAAATCCGCGGGCGCCAGCACCCCGGACGCGGCACGGTCGCCGCAGAAGGCCACTCGGGTCTCACTGCGACGACCGGCACCGACCCTACTCTTCCGTCAGGGGAGAGTAGGCCCAGCGTGGCGACCGTCACCAGCGCTGCGCATGGCTGGCGGGAACCGCCGGATCATGCGTTCGCAGGTCGAGCTGCACCGATCAGTGCACGGCCACCGGAATGGCGTCCGCCAGGTCGTTCGCCGCCGCCGGGACATGCTTCGGCGCGCCAGCGTTCACCATGACCGCAGAGACCAGAGCTGCCGCGGGCCCGCCCCGCTCTGAGCCACCGGGGTTTCCACCGGCTGTTCCTGACCGAGCCGACCCCGCTGCAACACAGCAGGGGCGGGCCGATTGCGGCCCACCCCTGCTGTGTTGCGTGTTGCCGGATCAGTCGCGCGGAACCTGAAGCACCACGCGGCGACGGCGGAACAGCACAAGCAGGACGGCGCCGAGCGCGAGCACTGCCGCACCACCGCCGGCGAGCATGGCCGCCGGGGCGCCGGTGACGGGCAGGCCGCCGCCCGAGCCGCCGTTGTCACCATCGTCGTCACCGGCACCGCCACCGGCGGTGCCGGTGGTGATGACGATCTGGGCGGTGTTGTTCTCCGGCTTGGACTCGGTCGCCGAGGTGACGCTGCGGGCCACGATCGTGCCGTCGGTGCCCGGAGCTGACTTGATCTTCACCTGGACCGTCGCCTTGATGCGGCCGTACCCGGAAGCCGTGGCCGGGAACTCGCTCTCGAAGTTGCACCGGAGCTTGGCCGACTCCGGCAGCGTCTCGTGCTCGGTGCCATCGGTGTAGCACCACTCGCTGGGCAGCAGCACCGTGCCGGTAGGCGCGGTGATGATCACCGACGGACCGCCGCCGTCTGAGGGGCCGTTGTTGACGACCTCGTAGGGGAGGTTGACGGTCTTACCGACGGCGCCCTTGACTGCCGGTGCGCTGACCGCGACGTCGAGGGTGTTCTTCTTGGTCCAGAACCCGAAGCTCGCGTAGTTGTCAGACTCGTCGAGCTCGCGTTGCGCGGAACGCTGCTTCGCGAGGTCGCCCTTTGCGCCCTTCGTCTGCAGCTTGCGGACGGTGGCGGCGAACGACGGCCCGGTGCCCTTGGTGCGGGCGCTGTTCTTCGCCGAGCGCTCCTGCCCGGCGAGTGCGACGTCGAGCGAGCCGTAGGTCTGGTCCGGACCGGCCAGGTTGCGGCCGAAGTTGATGTTGAACAGCGACTCGCCGGTCTCGTCGTCGAACAGCAGCAGGCCGTCGCCGGGATCCAGGGCCAGCGGGACCACGCAGCTGACCTCGCTGGGCCCGTACACGTAGGGCTTCCCGATGTCGTTCGGGTAGTAGTCGGTGTAGGTGCAGTCGCTGTACCGCTCGGCGAACGTGGCGCCGGTGGGGAGGCTGACCCGCACCGTGAAGTCCTTGGCGGCCGTGTCGCCCTCGTTGCCGATGCCTGAGTAGAGCGGGACGGTGTCGCCCGGGCCGACCGGGTTGCCCTTGTCGTTCAGGTCCTGCGCGGCAGCGACCAGATCGGGGCCGGACGGGATCACCGTGACCGGGAACGAGACGGTGTCGTTGCCCGGTGCCATGTCGTCTTCGACGCCGTCGATGGTGACGGTGACCGAGCCGGCGTCGCCGGGGGCGGCACCTTGGCGGCTGGCCAGCGACAGGGGGTGCACGGTCGTGACCTGGCCGGCATCGAGGGCTCCGATGGTGCAGGTGACCTTGGTGCCGGCAAGCTTGCAGGTGTCGTCCCAGTCCGACACGGACGCGGTGACCGCGTTGGAGACCTTGCTCAGGTCCAGGGTGACGGTCACCCCCGTCGCGGGGGCCTCGCCGTAGTTGTAGACGTACATGCCCACGGTGGTGCCGTTGTTGTCGATCTCGGCAACGGGCTCACGGTCGAAGGAGACGAACAGGTCGGGCAGCGCCTCGGCGGCAACGGCCGCGGGCGGGGCGCTGAAGAGAGTGGCCGTTGCCAGCAGCGCTGTTGCCGTGGCGAGGCGCGACAATTTAGCGGATCTGCGATTCATGTGATCTCCGGTGAGGGATGGTTGGCCCGCACTCTAGCTGTTGATCATCGAAGATGCGGTCCCGTTCCGCGTGCTCCGGCGCACCCGGTCATGGCTGTCGGATCGCCATGACTCAGACCACCGGAGCGAGGCGGACCGCCCGGTCGTCAGAGCCAGACCACAATCCCGGTCAGGTCGTTGAGGACCGCCGCCGCGCCCGCCCTGATGGCCGCCGCGCAGCGCTCGGCGGTGAACGAGTTCGGGTCGTACGTCGAGGATGTGCCGAGCCCTTCCCCACGGAACGACGCACCGTCCCAATCGACCGCGGTGACGTTGTGGGTTGGCTCGGCCAACTCCGCGCCCACCACGAGGAACTGCTCGTCCAGGTGGTTCGGGGTGACCAGCGCGAGTGCGTCGATGAGGTCGTTGCCGGCGCTGACGATGAGGTCCGGACCCATCTCCATCGCCTTGGCGATGCTGGGAACGGCGTCGTGCGCACTGCCGACGGTGATCGTCCTGAGGTCGACGTGCTCGTCGTCGGCCCACTCCCTGACCGCCGTCACGAGGGCCTTGGTCGGGTTGTCGTCGCCGCCGGTGAGCAGGACGACCCGGTAGTCCTTCGGCGGGTGGACGTCGGCCCACGAGCCGGGCTGCGGCGTGATGGTCGCCTCCGGAGCGGGCGTCGTGGAGGGGTCGACGAACCCTGGGCCCAGAGTGCCGATGGCGCTGGGCGCGGGATGTGGCTGTGACCAGTCGTCGCCGGAGCTGCAAGCGGTGACCAGCGCGGCGGTCGCGGCCAGCATGGCAACGGCCCGAAGCGGGGGGCGCAAGGCGATCGTCCTTTCGAGTGGTGGCGGAAAGTGCGCACTGCTTGGTATTCCTATCCCAATTCCGCCTGCCGGAAATCCGCAGGTGGTCGTTCGGGGACTTTGTTTTCCGGCGGTTCGTCGGTGCGCGGGCTGGTGTTCACCCGCGACATGCAACGTGCACTGGCCAACCGAGGGAGTCGCATGTCAGGCCGTGTCCGCCGTACCGTTATCGTCGCCGCTGTCGGGATCGCCGCAGCGGTGATCCCGTTTATGGGCGCCGGAGTGGCGTCCGCGCACGGGTTTTCGTCGACTGTGTACACCAGAATTGCAGCGGGAGACGAGGGTCACATTCGCACGGCGGTGGAGCTCGAATATGACCTCCTCGTCGTGTCCGCCGCCGATTCCGGTGACGACGATCCGCTCTTCCAGGCGGGAACCGCCGCGTTTGAGGCGGGTGACACCGACGCCCAGGCCGCGGCACTGAAGAGCCATGCGTCGACGGTCCGCACGTATGTCTCCGACCGTCTCTCGGTCACCGCACGGAGTACGGCCTGCCGGCCGACCCAGGTGGGCGACGCGACGATCGGCGAGCGTGAGGGCGTGCCGTACGCGAATCTGCTGCTCGACTGGACCTGCACCGAGCGGGTCGACGAGCACGAGGTGCACAGCGGTCTCTTCCCTGATGGCGAGGGCTACGTCAAGGGCACCAAGACGATCGTCACCTACGAGATCGACGGCCGTTCGGGCAGCGCGGCGCTCGACGCCGCCAACCCCTCCTTCTCGACCGCGCAGGCGTGGTACGAGCGGTTCGGGGAGTTCTTCCTGCTGGGCGCCGAGCATCTGCGGTCCGGGATCGACCACATCCTGTTCCTGTTGGCGCTCATCGCCGGGTCGCGGCGGCTTCGGGAGATCGTGCTCGCGGCGACCAGCTTCACCCTGGCGCACTCGGTGACGTTCATGCTCGCGGCCCTCGGCCTGGTCGAGGTGCCGGGGGCGATCGTGGAGCCGGTCATCGCGTTGTCGATCGCCGTGGTCGCCGGCTGGCACCTGTGGGGGATCTGGCGGCGCGGTGGTCACGCGACCGACCTGGACACGGCCGGCCACGGTCACTTCAGCCTGGACCGTTCCGGTTGGATCCGCCTCGGTGTGGTGTTCTGCTTCGGCCTCGTGCACGGCCTGGGCTTCGCGGGTGCGCTGGGCATCAATGAGGCGTGGTCGTGGACTCTGCTGTGGTCGCTGCTGGTGTTCAACGTCGGCATCGAGGTCGTTCAGTTGACGATTGTCGCCGTCGTCTTCCCGCTGCTGCTCGTGCTGCGTCGTCGTGCGCCGAAAGTCGGTCTCTGGGCGACCGGCGCTGTTTCTACGGTCGTGTCCATCATGGGGCTCGTCTGGTTTGTGCAGCGCGTTTCTGGATCATGAGCAGAGCTAAGTAGTTCGGGAAGTGCAGCCATTCGCAAGATCACGTTCATGGCTGGTTCATCGGGCAGCGAAAGCGTGGATTTGCTTCCCCAGCGTCGGGTGAAGGCACAATCCATTTCTCTATTTGAAAAGGGAACAATGTCGATGACATTGAGCACCTCGACACGGGCCCCCGGGCTCGTGCGGCGGCGCCTGGTCGCCGGGGTCGCAGCCGGGTTCCTGGGAATGGGCGCGGCCCTCGGTAGTGGCCTGATGGCCACCGCGAGTGCGGCCGAGTCCACCACGATCACCGGTGTTGTCCTCGGCGTCGGCGCCAACGAGACCCAGCGCATCGTGAGCTGGTACTCCTCCGCCGACACCGCGCAGAAGATCCAGCTCGCCCCGACCGCCGAGATCGTCAACGGCGAGTTCCCGGCCGGCGCCGTCAGCTTCGACGCCGTTGGTGCGGCGAACACCTCCACCACCGGCTTCAACCGGCACGCCACGATCAGCAACCTGCGCGAGAACACGGCGTACTCGTACCGGGTCGGCGCCGAGGGCAGCTGGTCCCCGGCGTACGCCTTCAAGACGCAGGACTTCGAGGGCGACTACGACTTCCTGTTCTTCGGTGACCCGCAGATCGGCTCCTCCGGTGACCGGCTGAAGGACCAGGCCGGCTGGGAGGAGACCCTGAAGGTCGCCACCGGGGCCAACCCGAACGCTGAGCTGCTGGTGTCCGCTGGCGACCACGTCGAGAGCGCCAACGACGAGGGCCAGTGGACCTCGTTCCTGGCCCCCGACCAGCTGCGGCAGTACCCGCTCGTGGCCACCATCGGTAACCACGACGTCGGTGGCAAGTCCTACGAGCAGCACCACTACACCCCGAACACCGACCGCTCGGCCCAGTACTACAACGGGGACCAGGCGACCCGGTCCGGCGGTGACTACTGGTTCATCCACAAGGATGTGCTGTTCATCGACCTGAACAGCAACAGCTACACCAACCCGACGGATGGCTCCTCCGGCGGCGACGCGGCGCACGTCGCGTACGTCACCGACGTCATCAACAAGCACGGCTCCGAGGCCAAGTGGAAGGTGCTGGTCTACCACCACTCCATCTACTCGCCGGCCAGCCACGCGACCGACACCGACAACAAGCAGCGGCGGGAAGACTTCACCACGGCCTTCTCCAGCCTGGGCGTCGACATGGTGCTGCAGGGTCACGACCACAGCTACTCCCGCAGCTACTCCATCAAGAACGGCCAGAAGGAGAACCCGGCCGAGCAGTCCGGTGCTGCCGACGTGTTCCCCGGCCCGGGTGGCGTCATCTACGTGACGGCCAACTCGGCCTCCGGCTCGAAGTACTACGACATCAAGAAGCCGGACAACACCGGCACGGGCATCCGCGGCAACGGTCCGGACTCGCTGGACCCGGGCAAGTACTGGTACAACTCGTCGCAGAACCAGGAGCACGTCCGCAGCTACGTCAAGGTGCAGGTGCGCGGCGACAAGCTGGTCCTGGCCAACGTCCGCAGCGG
Source organism: Micromonospora sp. NPDC005413 (assembly GCF_040606435.1). Classification (NCBI taxonomy): domain Bacteria; kingdom Bacillati; phylum Actinomycetota; class Actinomycetes; order Micromonosporales; family Micromonosporaceae; genus Micromonospora; species Micromonospora sp. NPDC005413. The sequence goes on along the minus strand of NZ_JBEXEV010000057.1, from coordinate 8,618 downwards.
CACCTGCGCGGCGCCGAACGCCGCCGTCGAGAAGGGCCTGTCCTGCGTCAACACCCCGGACGGTCAGCCGATCGGCTCGATCACCGACAAGGTGACGGTGCACCCGTACCACGGTGACGGTCAGGCCATTCAGGTGAACGTGCCGAACCCGGCTCCGGGTGAGTTCGGCTGGACGATCGACGGCTACAACGGCCTGGTCGACCTGGGCACCGCCCAGGAGCGCAACGGCGCCTTCTTCGGGGCGGCCGGCAAGATCAACCCGATCCTCGTGTCGGACAGCCGCCGCTCGCTCGCCCCATGGTCGATCTCGGCCAACGTCGGCGACTTCCAGGACGCCGACAAGAAGTTCTCCGGCTCCTACCTGGGTTGGAGCCCGTACGTGCTCGACGGCGGCGCGGGTGCCGAGGCCGGTGCCCCGATCCTGTCGTCCTACGACGACCAGGGCAAGGGCCTCTCGGTCTCCAGCGGCCTCGCCGCGGCCGTGCAGGGCCACCCGCGGGGCGGCGCCCGGCTCGGTGCTGACCTGGATCTGAAGATCCCGGACAGCATCGCGAAGGGCAGCTACCGCACCACCCTCACGATCACTGCGCTGAGCAGCTGACCGACCTGTTCCATCGGGCGGGGTAGGCCACCTCTGGGGTCTGCCCCGCCACCCATGTGCAATCCTCCCAAGATCACCCCAAGGACCCGAAATGTACCCGTCCGTGACCCGCTGGAAGACCACCACCGCCGTACTCCTTCGTACGACCGCGCTGTCCCTGCTCGCCGCCGTCGCAGCCGCCGGCGTCGGTGCCGGCCCTGCCCTTGCGGCGGAGGGCAACGTCGCCTGGACGGTCCGGACGGCCTCCAACGGCTACGGCGAGGCCCGGTCCAGTTACACCTACAACGCCAATCCCGGTGGGGCCGTCGAGGACGCCATGGTCGTGGCCAACCGGGGCCCGGCGCCGCTGACCCTGTCCGTGTACGCCGCCGACGGCTTCACGACCGACGCGGGTCAGCTCGACCTGCTCACCAGGGACAAGAAATCCGTCGCGATCGGCGCCTGGGTGAAGGCGAACGCCGAAAGTGTCGTGATCCAGCCCGGGAAGACCGCGCAGGTTCCCTTCACGATCAGCGTTCCGGACAACGCCACGCCCGGTGACTACGTCGGCGGGATCCTCACCGCGCTGACTCAGGCCGACCAGGCCGAGGGCATCAACGTCGACCGGCGCCTCGGTATCCGGATCACGTTGCGGGTCGGCGGCGAGCTGAAGCCGAACCTCGCGATCGAAGACCTCCACGTGACGTACGCCGGCTCGTTCAACCCGTTCAGCAAGGGTGACGCCACCATCACCTACAAGGTCCACAACGTCGGCAACGCGGCCCTGTCCGGGCAGCAGGCGGTCTCGGTCTTGGGCCCGTTCGGCCTGCTGCGGGTGCGGGCTGGGGACATCGCCGCGCCACCGGAGTTGCTTCCGGGTGAGAGCTGGAGCGTGACGGTGCCCGTACGCGGCGTTGCTCCCGCCGTTTCGCTGGCCGCGACCGCGACCCTCACGCCGCTGCTCACCGACGCCTCGGGCTCCACCACCTCGCTCAAGCCGGTCGAGGTCACCGCGCACGGCTGGGCCCTGCCGTGGATGCTGGTGCTGGTGCTCGTCGTGCTGATCGCCGTGCTCGTCGGGGCGTACCTGTACCGGCGCCGCAACTCGACGCAGCGCAGGGCGCGCGAGGACGCCCGCGTACGCGACGCCGTCGAGCAGGCGCTGCGTGGCCAGGAGCCGCAGACGTCCTGATCGCGGTTCCTGTCAGCGCCCCTGGCCCCGGCCGGCGGTGCCACCGCGCGGCGGCGATCCGGTGCGGGTCGACCACACGACGCCGGACCAACTCGGTCAGCGAGCCGGTCAGATACGCCCTTGTGGGTGAACGGCGCTCAGCCCCGGGCCACGCCTGTCCCCGAGCCGGCATGCTGCGACGGTGACGCCGGCACGGAGAGGGAATCCACATGGTTGACGGGGATGTGCCAGAGCGGATGCAGGCCGCGGCCTTCGACGAGTTCGGTGGACCGGAGGTGATCACCCTGCGGAAGCTGCCCGTGCCGGACGTTGCCGACGACGAGGTGCTGATCAAGGTCTGGAGCGCCGGCGTGGGGGTGTGGGACGCGTACGAGCGCCTGGGTGTGCTGGTGCCGGAGGGCTCCGCCCTCCCGATCGTGCCCGGCTCCGACGGCGCCGGAACCGTCATCGCGGCCGGCAGTCAGGTGACCAACGTTGCGGTGGGCGACCTGGTCTACGTCTCCGCCAACACCCGGCCGAAGGGCGGCTTCTACGCCGAGTACGCGGCAGTCAAGGCGCAGTACGCGGCGAAGCTGCCCGACGGTGTACCGGTGGAGCACGCCGGTGCCATGCCCACCGACGCGCTGACCGCGCTGGCCGGACTCGACACCCTCAGCCTGTCGGCCGGCGACTGGTTGCTGATCTTCGGTGCGAGCGGCGGGCAGGGTCACCTGGCCGTGCAGTTGGCCAAGCGGCAGGGGCTCAACGTGATCGCCGTGGCCTCCGGGGCGGACGGCGTCGCGCTGGTGACCCGGCTCGGTGCCGACGTGTCCCTCGACGGCCACGGCGACATGACCGACGTGCTCGCGCGGGTCCGGGACGCGGCGCCGGCCGGGGTGAACGCCATCCTGGCGATGGCCGCCGGCGAGACCCTGGACCGGCTCACCGAGGCGCTGGTCGACGGCGGCGTGATCGCGTACCCCCACGGGGTGCGGCCGGAGCCGGGCGAGCGGCCCGGCGTCGTGGTCCGGGCGTACGACGGCGAAGCGAGCCCTCGACAGTTGCAGCGCCTCAACGAACTCATCGAGGCGGGGCCGTTCGTGGTGCACGTCGCGGAGACGTTCCCGCTCGGCAAGGTGCGGGAGGCGCACCGGCGCCTGGAGACCTCCTACGCGGGCAAGCTCCTGCTCACGGTGGCCTGAGACCTCAACGCGTGCGCTGTTGTGGCACGCGTACCGATGCCATACCGGCCGCGGTCGCGGCCTGAATGCCCAGGTCGGTGTCCTCGAAGACCAGGCACGACCCCGGGGGTACGCCGAGGTGCTCCGCCGCGAGCAGGAACGGCTCCGGGTCGGGCTTGGCCCGCGTGTAGTCGTCGGCGCAGACCAGCACGTCGAACCGGTCCAGCAGGCCGAGCGTGTCGAGGGAGGCGGTGACCGAGGCGCGGGTGCTGCCGGAGACGACGGCGAACGGGACCCGCCGGTGCGCGTCGTGGATGTGCGCCAGCACCTCGGGCACGGCGGCGAGCTGCGGCAGCAACTCCTGGTAGTAGCTCTCCCGACGCTCGACGACGGTCGCCACCGGCATGGCCAGACCCTGCTGCTCGTTCAGGGTGACGACGATGTCGGCGGTCGGCCGTCCACCCCAGGCGTAGAACAGCTCCTCCGGAAACTCGCAGCCCCACTCGTTCAGGGCCCGCTGCCAGGCCAGGTAGTGCAGCGGCATCGAGTCGACGATGGTGCCGTCGCAGTCGAACAGGTACGCGGCGAACTCACCGGGCGGCAGAGGCAGACTCACCGGGGAAGGGTACAGCGGGCCGCCGCCGCACCCGGTGGCGAGTGATCGGCGGCTCCGCTCACCCGGTCGTGACGGATTTCAGCTGGCGGAGCAGGTACGCCCGCTCCGGTTCGGTCCCCACCAGCGTCAACGCGTTGCGGTACGCCGCCGCGGCCTCGTCGTGTCGACCGAGTCGGCGCAGCAGGTCGGCGCGCGCCGCCGGATAGGGGTGGTAGCCGCGCAGCCGCGGGTCGTCGGCCAACTCGTCGAGCAGGGCGAGCCCGGCCTCCGGCCCGTCCCGCATGGCCACCGCGGCGGCCCGGTTGAGCGCGACGACCGGTGAGGGCACCAGGCTGAGCAGCACGTCGTAGAGCGCGACCACCTGGGGCCAGTCGGTGCTGGCCACGTCGACGGCCTCGTCGTGCAGCGCGGCGATGGCGGCCTGCACCCCGTACGGCCCGGGCGCTCGGCCGGTCAGCGCGACCACCACCAGCTCGCACCCCTCCTCGATCATGGGACGGTCCCAGCGTCCGCGATCCTGGTCGTCGAGAAGGATCATGGCGCCGTCCGGGCCGGTACGCGCGGCGCGTCGGGCGTGGATGAGCAGCATCAACCCGAGCAGCCCGGCGACCTCCCGCTCGGCGGGCAGGAGCCGCCGCAGGATCCGGCCCAGCCGGATGGCCTCCTCGGCCAGGTCGATCCGTTGGAGATCCGGGCCGGAGCTGGCGGCGTACCCCTCGGTGAAGACCGAGTAGACGGCCTGGAGCACCGTGGGTAGGCGATCGGGCAGCTCGTCCGCGCCCGGCACCCGGAACGGGATGCGGGCGTCGCGGATCTTCCGCTTGGCCCGGACGAGTCGCTGGGCCATGGTCGCGGGTGGCACCAGAAAGGCCCGCGCGACCTCGGTCGTGGTGAGGCCGGCGAGGAACCGCAGGGTGAGTGCCCCCCGGTCCTGCGCGGCCAGGGCCGGGTGCGCACAGGTGAAGAAGAGCGACAGCCGGTCGTCGGGCAGATCCTGGTCCGCGTCGGCGGGTGGGGCGGGGTCGGCCCGCTCGGCCTCCGCCTTGAGTACGGCGAGCCGGGTCGCCAGCACCCGGTCGCGGCGCAGCCGATCCACGGCGCGACGTCGGGCCGTGGTGAGCAGCCAGGCGCCCGGCCGGCTCGGGACGCCGTCGGTCGGCCAGTGCACCAGCGCCGCCTCGATGGCCTCGGACGTGACCTCCTCGGCCAGGTCGAGGTCGCCGAAGCGGTGCACGAGCGAGGCGAGCAGCCGGCCGCGTTCCTCCCGGAACACCGCCGCCACCGACGACCCGACGGCTGCCCCCTCGCCCGCCACGGTCAGACCGGCACCTCGATGTCGGCGATCGGGCGGACCTGGACCCACCCGCCGCCGAGGGCACCGGGACTGCGGGCCGCCCAGTCCAGCGCGGCGTCGAGATCCGGCACGTCGATGACGTCGTACCCGCCGAGCAGCTCACGGGTCTCGGCGAACGGCCCGTCGGTTATCGTGCGCTCCCCACCCGGGCCCACCTGCACCGTCGTACAGGTGGTCAGGTCCTGCAAGGGATGCCCGGAGACCCAGATCCCGGCGTCCTTCATCTCCCGGTCGTAGCGGATCCAGTCCTCGAAGGTGCACCCGTTGTCGACGGCCTCCCCGTCGGCCGTGGGGCTCATGAACAGCAGCATGTACTTCACGTTCCGGCTCCTCTCGGTGCGGCGTGTCGCCGTACAGCATGACGACGAACGAAGCCCGGGGATATCGACACGGCGTCAGGTTTCTTTCCGGGCCCTGGGAGTTCACGGGAGGAGCCGGTTCTGCGCCACCGACCACGCTAAACCTGGCGGACCTCCGCATCCGCTGAGGCCCCTGGTGGTACGGCGGACACCCCGGTTTCAGCTCGAGGCGTCCGTCCGGCGCCGGCTTCGCTCGGCCCGCCGCCGCACCTGCTGGTACGCGCCGGTCAGCCCCATCGCCCGGCGTACCTCGACCAGGGTCTGGCGCACCTCCTGGCGGGTCCGCTCAGTGCCCTCGACGATCAGCCGGTCGACCAACCCCCGGTCGGCTTCGATCTCGGCCCGGCGCTCCCGGATCGGCGCCAGGAACTCTTCGAGCGCGACGACCAGCCGTTCCTTGACCTCCACGTCACCCACCCGCCCGGCCCGGTAACGCCGGGCCAGGTCGGCCATCTCATCCCGGTCGGGATTGAAAACCTCGTGGTACGCGAAGACCGGGTTGCCCTCGACCGTGCCCGGCACGTCGGCCCGTACCCGGTTCGGGTCGGTGTACATGCCGAGCACCTTGCGACGCACGGTGGCCGCATCATCGGAGAGCGCGATCGTGTTGCCCCGGCTCTTGCTCATCTTGGCCGCGCCATCGGTGCCCACCAGGCTCGGTGTGTCCGCCGAGATCAGCTCGGGCACCGGGAAGACCGGGCCGTACAGGTGGTTGAACCGCCGTGCGATCTCCCGGGTCACCTCGACGTGCGCGGCGTTGTCCCGGCCGACCGGGACCACCTCCCCCTTGACGCAGAGGATGTCCGCGGCCTGGAGCACCGGGTAACCCAGCAGCCCGTACGGCATCTCCTCCTTGCCGGCGTCGCGGGCCATGTCCTTGAGCGAGGGCACCCGTTCCAGCCGGGGAACGGTCACCAGGTTCTGTAGGAGGGTGTTGAGGTCTCCGACCTCGGGGATGGCCGACTGGAGGTAGAAGGTGGCCCGTTCCGGGTCGACGCCGGCCGCGAGGATGTCGGTCACCATCTCGCGGGCGTTGCCGGAGACCTGGTCGATGTCCTCGCGGCGGTTGCGAGTGGTGAGCATGTGCAGGTCGGCGATGATGAAGAAGCTCTCGTAGCGCCGGTGCAGCCGTACCCGGTTGGCGATGCTGCCGACATAGTGGCCGAGGTGCAGGCGGCCGGTGGGCCGGTCGCCGGTGAGCATTCGTGCGACGGACATGGTGGTGCCTCTCGTATCCTGAGGTGGGTCACGCGTGGGCGCGCGCCGAGCGGGGCGGTTCAGCCCCCTCGGTCAGCGGGATCGGCTCAGCGAGCCGTCCGCCATCGCGCGCCGGCGCGGTACCGCAGACCACCGGCACGGAGGACGTTCAGGAGTTGCTCACGGCCATCGCCGGAGCTGGGCGGGATCACGGGCACCGCACCGAGCGGGAGGCCGTCGACCATGTCGACAGCCTCCGACGTGCAGTTGCCCGTCCGGACCACGGCCTCACATTACCCGCGGTATGGCCCCGGGAGGGGGAAGATAACTGTCGGCGTAGTAGTTGCCGACGCGTTCCCGATACTCGGGGTCGGCCGAATCCGAATCGAACGGCGGCGCGTCCTTGATCTCCTGCCGGGTCCGGTCGACCTGCACGACGCGTTCCTGGTGATCCACCTGGGCCACCGTGCCGGCCGGCAGCAGCACCTTCTGGCCGAAGATCCATGGTCCGGTGTCCACCACCAGGTACCCGGCATCCGCTTCGTTGCTCGCCTCGTCGATGGTGCCGATGCGTCCGTCACTCGCCTGCACGTGGTAGCCCACCAGGTCCACCGGCGTGCCGGGACCGGGTGCGTCCGGACCCTCGTGCCCTCCGTCCTGGCGGTCCGGCGGTGTGACCGAGGGGGTGGTCTGGGCGTACCCGCCAGCAAGGGCGGACGGATCACGCCAGGCCCAGGGATTGAAGATCGAGGGTTGCATGGGACACCTCCGGGGAACGGTCCTCAAGCTGTCCTGTTTCGCAGTGCCCACCCCGCTGCCGTTGGAAACAGACTGATGAGGGTGAGCCCTCGCGCCGACGTTCCTGTCCAGGCGTGTCGCCGGTTCGTGTTCGTGACCGGGCTGGTGAACAGGTGCGCTGGCATACTCGGCTGCCATGGTGCTGTCGCGATGGTGGGCTCTCTTCCTGGTCGGAGTCGGGGTCTGGACCTGGGTGATCTGGCCGAGGTTCGCGGTCGCCATCTGGCAGGACCCGCGGTCCTGGGCGTCCGGCACGGTGGCCGAGGGCGCCGCCACCAGCTTCCTGTGGGTGCACGCGCTGCTGATTGCCGCGTCCCTGGCCATCGGGACCACCGTCGGTGTCCTTGGCATCCGCGCCTGGTTCGCCGCCCGCCGGCGGCAGGTGCCCTGACATTCCCCGTGACCGGGCTCGGGGACCGGCTGTGGGAGTCCGTGTGTGGGCAGCGTCGACGTCTGGGCCGGACGGCCCCTCGTGACCGGGCCGGCCCCGGGTCGGCCCCGGGTCGACTTCAGGGCCGGACGCCCTCGCGAGCGGGCCGGCCCCGCGTCGACTTCTGGGCCGGACGGCCCTCGTGACCGGGCCGGCCTCGCGTCGACGCAGCTGATCGACACCGGCTCGGAGATAAGGGGGTATCGCCGAGCCGGGACACCCCGACTTCGCCGAACTGGAGTGGATCAGCCCGCGTGGTCGCACCCCGACGAGACGCTGCCCCCTCGTCCCCCAGGTGGCGCCGCGACCGCGAAGTCGTTCCCGGGCTTGCCAGAACTGTGGAAATCGCTCGGGGCCCCAAGTGTGACGCGGGACGCTGTCCGCGGATTTGACGATCAAACCCACGGACGCGTAACTTTCTCTCTGCAAGCGCGGAACGGGGCAAACGGGACGAAAGTCCTGGAGCACCGAAACGGGCTGGCAGCCGGGTCAAGCAGGGGTTCGCCTCTGCAGGACACGGTCCGGGCGGGGCTCGCCGGATCGGCCGCGAGGCGGATTTGGTGCAGCGAAGCCGACCGGGTAAGGTTCACGACCGGCAGGGAACCGGGCGAGACTGCGGGAAACCGCAGCGGCCGGCCTGCCAAATCCGACGACCTGACGCAGCGGTTCGCTGCTGTGTGAGTGCGCCGGCGCTAACCCGTACGAAGCATGACAGACCGGGACACACGGTTTGACACGGCGGAGACGGTGAGGTAACGTAGTAAAAGTGCCCGGCGCGAGAGCGGCGGGGACACGGTACGAAAAGCCCCGAGTTGGGGTTCCACTGAGGTGGGGCTCTGGTCGGTGTGTGGTTGTTCTTTGAGAACTCAACAGGGTGCTTTAAAAGCCAGTGCCAATTATGATTTATACCCCGGACTGGTCAGGCTTTGGTC
>NZ_JBEXEV010000056.1:0-18208 GCF_040606435.1 Micromonospora sp. NPDC005413 | reverse complement strand
GCACTACCACTCATGTTCTGCATCCACCCAGGCTGCTGCGAGTGCCAGGCCAGGGTGTGACCGCGGACGTTCATCCCACGGCTACGCGCGTGGTTAACGATCTGCTCCGCCGCACCGTAGCTGAACTGACCCTGCTGCGGCTCTGTCGCGTCAATCTTCATCTCATTCTCAGGCGTCACCATGTTGAACTCACGGTTCAAAATCGTGGTGTACGCGCTATCGGAAAGCCTGCTTGCGGCCACCGCCGTACCGAAATACCGACCCTTCTCAGCGGCGGACGCGCCGAGCGTGGTGCCGGCGGAGGCGGGTGCCATCGAAAACAGCGCCATGCCGGCGGCGAGGGCACCCGCGCCGGCCAGCGCGACAGCGGCTCTCGATGCCGCCTTCCATCTCGCGTTTCTCATCGTGCGACTCCTTCTGTGGTGGTGGGGTGGAAGGGAATCAGGACACCGAGCAGGCCGCACCGTTCAGTGCGAACGACGAGGGTTTCCCGGTGCCGCCGCCATGGGTGGCCTGGAATCCGATGTCGACCGACGTGTTCGGGGCGATGGTGGCGTTGTAGGAGACGTTGCGGGCGGTGACCGCACCGCTCGTCGGGGCGTACTGGGCGTTCCAGCCGTTGGTGATGCTCTGGCCGCTGGGCAGCGTGAAGGTCAGCGCCCACCCGTTCACGGCGGCGGTGCCGGTGTTGGTGATGGTCACGCTCGCGGTGAGGCCGGTGTTCCAGGCGTTGACCGTGTACGCGATCCGGCAGGCGCCCGCGCTGGGCGGCGGAGTCGTCGGGGGCGGCGTGGTCGGCGGCGGAGTCGTCGGAGGCGGTGTGGTCGGGGGCGGAGTCGTCGGAGGCGGTGTGGTGGGCGGCGGAGTCGTCGGAGGCGGCGTGGTGCCGTCCAGGCCGAAGAAGCGGATCACCTGTGCGGCGTCGACCGGCAGGTTGTGCGAGACGCCCTGCATGCTGATCGCCTCGACCGGCGCCATCGGGCCGTTGCTGCCGTACCGGGTGCGGGTGTAACCGGACTGTGGGGAGTCGGTGTACGTCGGGGTCTGGCTCAGCCCCTGCACGTTGGTCCACTGCTTGACCTGCTCACCGAAGTTCGGGTAGCGCAGCGTCTCATCGTTGGTGCCGTGCCAGATCTGCATCCGGGGTCGTCGGCCGGTGTAGCCGGGGTACGCCGCGCGGACCAGATCCCCCCACTGCTGAGCGGTCTTGATGAGCTGGCCGTTCGCGCACTCGCTGTTCCACTCCGAGCTGCCGCCGGTGGCGAAGCAGCCGAACGGCACCCCGGCGAAGGACGCCCCCGCAGCGAACACGTCCGGGTAGTCGCCCAGCATGACGTTGGTCATCATCGCCCCGGACGAGGTGCCGGTGACGAAGACCCGGTCGGGGTCGGTGGCGTACCGCTGCCGCACGTAGTCGACCATCGCCATGAGCCCGACCGGGTCGCTGCCCCCGCCGCGGCGCAGCGCCTGCGGCGAGGCCACGTCCCAGCACTTGCTGCTGCGGGTTGCCGACGGGTAGATCACGATGAACCCGTACCGGTCCGCGAGGGACGCGTACTGGGTGCCGGAGTGGAACGCCGGGCCCGTTCCGGTGCAGTAGTGCAGGGCGAGCAGGACCGCCGGGCGGGACGCCACCCGGTCCGGAACGTACAGGTGCATCTGCAGGTTGGTGGGGTTGGTGCCGAAGTTGGTCACCTGCGTGAGCGTCGCCGCCGACGCGGGCGTGGCGAACGTCAACGCGGCGGCGGCCAACGTCACGGCCGCCATGACGGCGCCAAGCATTCTTGCCTTCAGTGTCATTGTCGCGATCCCTCGGGAAAAAGGCGCGTGGAAGGGGACTTAAGTCGAGGACTGCCCTTCGCCCGACCCTGACCGCGGCTCGCGTGACCATGCCAGCTTCAATCGAGCGAACTCGATTGTCAAGACTTCCGGAAACCTTTCGCTGCAACGGATTCGGCAGCCACCTGCACACCAGTGGACATCGACGGGCATCGTCGCCGGTGAGGGGCCGGGCGTTATTATCGGGACGTTCTCGAAACGTGCCGGACTTCCACATTCCTCGCGCGCCACCCGCTGAGACCGCCCACGGACGTCACTGACGAGGGGCACCGTCCTCGGGCTTGCCGATTCAGTAGATGCGCCGCCCCCGCGCGTCCGGCACCCCGGACTTGCGGAAGAAGTACGTGTTGATCTGGTCCCGCCATTCGGTGGCACACCGCACCTGCTCGTCGAGGCGTTCGGCCACCCGTTCGTACACGGCCGGATCGATCATCCCGTTCAGCGTCTGCCAGCGCCGCCGCATCGCCGTCACCTCCTCGACGCCCGCGAAGTGGGTGTCGTAGATGTGCTGGATGACGGTCGACCCGTTTCGCAGCACGTGCCCGTACGGCACATGGTGGAAGAAGAGCAGCAGCTCGTCGGGGCAGGTCTCGGTCGACTCGTACACCTCCGCCCAGTACGGGGGGTACTGGCCGGCGAAGCCGGTGCCCGACGCGCGGCTGCGGTCCACGCCCACCCCGTCGCGGTCGGCGAAGTGGTAGGTGCCCCACCGCGTGTACTCGTACCCGTCGACGTCGGGGCCGTAGTGGTCGCCGGGGTGAACCATGAAGCCGACACCCAACGGGGCGGTGTACCGCTCGTAGGTGCGCCAGGAGTCGTCCATGACGTCGTGCAGCGTCCGACCCACCAGCTCCGGGGCCCCGGTCGCCGACGGCGGGAAGGTCAGCCCGATCCACTCGTCGAGGACCGCCCGCGGATCCAGCCGCGGATCCCAGGCGAGCCGCCCGAACGTGTACAGGTTGGCCTGCGCCAACGGGTGCCCGGTCCAGAAGAGGTCGTCACCCACGTTGGCCACCGCGACCAGGCCACCGCCCGCGCCCGACTCCCCCGCGGCCACGTCCGCGATCGTCCGCCCGCCCGGCCCCCAGGGCGCGAACCGCAGCACCTCACCCCACCATGGGCCGAGGTGGCAGACGTGTCGCTGCTGGCCGGTGTACTCCTGGGTGATCTGCAACTCCACCGCCAGCCGGGTGGCCGGCATCGCGGCGATCACCGGGGAGACCGGCTCACGCACCTGGAAGTCCACCGGGCCGAACTTCACCTGCACGACCACGTTGGATCGGAACCGCCCGTCGAGCGGGGCGAAGTGGTCGTACGCGGCTCGCGCCCGGTCGGTGGAGCGGTCCCGCCAGTCCTGGTGATGGTTGTAGACGAACGCCCGCCAGTGCACCACTCCCCCGTGCGGGCCGAGTGCGTCCGCCAGCACGTTCGCCCCGTCGGCGTGGTCACGCCCGTAGGTGAACGGGCCGGGCTGTCCCTCCGAGTCGGCCTTCACCACGTAGCCGCCGAAGTCCGGGATGCGCTCGTACACGTTCCGGGTGGTCGCGGCCCACCAGGCCCGCACCGCCCCGTCCACCGGGTCCGCGGTCGGCAGGCCACCGAGGACCACCGGCGCGGCGAAGGTGACCGACAGGTGCACCCGGATGCCGTACGGGCGCAGCACGTCCGCGATCTCGGCCACGTCCCCGAGCCGGTCGGTGAGCAGCAGCGCCTCCGTCCGGGCCACGTTGACGTTGTTCACCGAGATCGCGTTGACGCCGCTCGCGGCCAGTAGCCGCCCGTACTCCCGGACCCGGGCCAGGTCGCCACGCGGCCGGCCATCGTGCCAGAAGATCGAGCCGCCCGCGTACCCCCGTTCGACCTGGCCCATCACCGGGTGCACGGCCACGTTGTCCCAGTGGTTCAGCATCCGCCGGCGCAGCGCGGGCCGCTGCCGTTCCGGCGGGCGCGCCGGGTCGAAGGCCGCCGCACCGAGCCGGACCAGGTGGAACAGCCCGTACAGCAGACCGGCGGGCGCGTCGGCCAGAACCACCGTCACCTCGTCCGCCCGGGCCAGCAGGAACCCCTCGTCGCCGAGCATCTCGCCGTCGCCGACCTCCGTCAGCGCCGCCTCCCCCGCCGCCCGTGCCGCCTCCACGGTCGGGCTCGGCAGTTGCGCCGCACCACGCAGGGCGAGCACCAGGTCGACGTCCACGTCCCAGGAGGGGGAATGCCACACCCGCCCGCCGTAGCGCACGCAGGCACGCGTGACCTCGTCGACGACGGTGTCGACGAGCAACCCGTGACCGTGTACGAGAACGCGACGCGCGCCGAGCGCCCAGACCGCCTCCGGTGGCAGCCAGGCCGCGTGTACGCGCGGCTCATCGGTGTCCTGCGGCTCCTCGACGACGTCCTCGGGCCACTGTTCCGGATCGTCGTCACCCTCGAACGGCACCCTGGCGGTGACGGGCAGGCTCACGCGGTGAACTCCTTCCGGATCAGGTGGACCATCGGGTCGCTGATGCGGAGGAACGCCAGGACCGCGATCGAACCGAGCATCGCCAGCACCGCCTCGGAGAAGACCGCGGTGATCCCGGTCGCCGCGGCCAGCAGCAGGGCGTTGCCGACGGTGACACCGGGGGTACGCACGAGGAAGTGCACGGCCAGCCGGAGCACGTCCCGCGTGCGGAAGTCGAACAGCGAGGTGATCACCAGAGCGTTGGCCGCGCAGAGCGCCACCCCCACTCCGATCAGGACCAGCGGCACCGACCACCACCCCGGAAGGCCGACCGCGCCCCGGTAGGCGAGGTTCACGGCGAGCACGGTCAGCCACAGCAGCGTCGGCACCCAGACGCGCAGCACGCCGGACAGGTTGGCCCGGTACCCGCGCCAGAACAGGGCGGCGGCCCGCAGGTCGGTCAGGTCGGGGCGTTGGTGGCGCAGCGCGTACAGGGCGGCGGAGATCGCGGGGCCGACCGGTATCAGGAACAGCGCGACCAGCGGCAGGTTGCTGGGGTCGCGGCCCAGCAGCAGCAACGGGAGCAGGCCGGGCAGGGTGGTGAGCAGGAGCAGCAGCTCGACCGCGAGCAGGATGTAGACGCGGGAGGTGATCCGCGACAGTGGCCCGTCGCCGAACTGTCGCCAGGCCTGGGCGGCGCTCACGGTTGCTCCTTCCGGTCGGCGCCGACCGGCAGGGCGCGGTGGGTCCGGGCGGGCTCGGTGGCCTCCCGCAGCGCGTCGAGCTGTCGGGCCCGGGGCGAGCGGGGACGCCCCATCTCGGCCCAGGCCACCCACGCGTTGCCCGCCTCCACCGGCGCCCACGCCAGCACGGCGACGCGCCCGTCGAGGTGGCGGGTGACCAGGTGGTCGTCGCCGCGCGCCAGCACCTCGTCGCCGAGGCGGGCCATGAAGGCGTACAGATGGTAGGTGGGTTTCTTGATCTGGCGGTGGGTGAGCAGGCCGAACCCGCCGTGGAACAGTGCGGCGGGCACCCCCTCCCCCTCGAGCATGTCGCTGAAGGTCCAGTACGAGAACGAGCCGACCAGGTCGCCGCCGGCGGCCAGCACCGGTGCGAGGTACGCGGCGTGCAACGCCGTGTCGTGGATCGGGTTGTCCGGGCGGTAGGAGGAGTTGCACTCGGTGATGTGCACCGGCAGGTCCGCCAGCGCGGTGCCGGTCAGGTGCCGGCGTGGAGCGGCGAACTGGGTGAGCAGGTCCGCCCACTCCGTGAAGGATCGGGGCGGCGTCATGTTGCCCCGCCACCAGAACACCGTCTGGTCACCGGAGGCGAGGCCCGACGTCATGGACCCCAGCTCGACGATCGGCCGGATGGCCAGCTCAAGGTACGCGTCGACGACCTGGTCGACCGTAGGTGAACGAGTGGTGCACCCGGCGCTCACCCTCGTGCTCGTACGATGCGCATTGCTGTTCCTCTGGGTCGTCCTGCCCGACGGCGGGCGGGTCGCGCGCGCCGCACCGGCCGGTGGTAGCCGGGACGTCCGGTCGGGCCGCGATCAGCCGCCCGACCGGACTCCCGCTGATCAGCCGTTGTTCTTCTGGAACCGTTCGTACGCCTTGTTGACCATGTCGATGTACTGCTCGGAGTTCTTGGCCTTCAGCTCGCTCACGTACGCGTCCCACTCGCTGAGGGGACGCTGACCCAGGGCGAACTTGAGCGTGTTCTGGGTGACGAAGTCCTTCAGCGGGGTCTCCCAGAGCGACACCTGCTCGCGCTCCTCGTCGGTCAACGGGGCGGGCGGGGGCACCTGCCTCGGCGGCCGGGCGTCCATCACCTTCTGGAACTCCAACTCCTCGGCGGAGAAGAACCCACGGACCAGGTCGGGGGTGCCGCCGTAGGTGAAGACACCGTTGTAGAAGCCGAAGTCCTTCTGCAGGTGCTTGGGTGCCTTCGGGTTGAGCCCGAGGACGTCGACGTCGGCGGTGACCGAGCGCTTGCCGGACGCGTCCTTGGTGAAGGTGGTGCCCTCGACGCCCCACCGGGCGAACTCCTGGCCGGCATCCGAATACCACAACCAGTCGATGAACTGCATCATGGCCACGAAGTTCTTGCTCTCCCGGGCCTTCGTGGAGATCATCACGCCGTTTTCCAGCCGGGGGAACGGGTTGACCTCACCGGCCGGGCCGATCGGCAGCGGGATCTTGGCCATCTTCGCGTTCGGCAGGGTCTTGGCCAGGTCGGGCCGGTGGTTGTTGACCAGGGTCTGCGCGTTGCCGGTGACCACGAAGGACTTGCCGTTGGCGAGCTTCTGGCGTGCCTGATCGTCGGTCTGGGTGAAGCTCTCCGGGTCGAGCAGACCCTCGGCGACGAGCTTGTGCAGGTACGTGACCATCTGCTTGTACTGCTCGGACGCGCCGGTGTAGGTGAACTTCTTCGCCGTCGGGTCCCAGGTGGCGTGCTGGTAGTCCCAGCCCGCCTGGGTGCCGTGGGCCGACCCGAGGATGTTCAGCAGGGCGCCGGTCGGGTTGGGCTTACTGAAGAGGTCCGAGTACGGGTAGACGTTCGGGTACTTGGCCTTCATCGCCTTGAGCACGGTGTACAGCTCGTCCCAGGTCTTCGGGACCGCGAGGTTCAGCTCCTGCATGATGTCGGTGCGCACCAGCACCGTGTAGTCCTGCGTGGGCTTCTCGTGGACGCCGGGCAGCAGGTAGAACTTCCCGTCCGACTGCCGCAGGTTGTCGACCTCCGGCTTGAGGTTCCACTTGGCGATCTTGTCCTTGAAGTTGGGCATCAGATCGAGGTAGTCGCTGACCGGGAGGATCGCCCCGGAGGACACGAACGCGTTCTCCTGCGGGTGGTACGTCTTCGGGATGATCAGCGGAGCGTCGCCCGCGCCGATCAGCAGGCTGCGCTTCTGCTCGTAGTCACTCAACGGAACGGCGACCGGGTCGATCTTGACGTTGGTCCGCTTGGTCAGCTCCGACCAGAACAGCCAGTCTTCCTTGAGCGGGTAGAAGGTGTGGTTGTTGTAGAGGGTGGAGAAGGAGAGCGCCTCGGTGGCCTTGAACTGGTCGCCGACGCCGTAGTTGGCCATCGCGCCAACCTTGTTCTCCGAGAGGTCCGTCGACTCGCCGGGGTCCTCGGAACAGGCGGCGGTGAGGGTGATCGCGAGCAGACCCGCGGTGGCAATCGCCACGCGGCGCCACGTCTTGTGGAGCATGGCTCGTCCTTTCGGTGGTGGGTGGGTGGGGCAGGTGGCCGGCGCTCATCCCTTGACGGCGCCGAGCATCACGCCGGAGACGAAGTACCGCTGGACGAAGGGGTAGACCGCCAGGATCGGCAGCGTGGTGAGCACGATCGTCACGGCCTGAAGCGTCGCCGCCGCCTGTACGACGTCGGCGTCGGCGGCGCCGGACTGTTGTGCGTCGGTGGCGCCCGCGATGAGGTTGCGCAGATACACGGTGACCGGCAGCAGATCCTGCTGGTCGATGTAGAGGAACGCGGTGAACCACGAGTTCCAGAACGAGACCGCGTAGAAGAGCACCATCGTGGCGATGATCGCCTTCGAGAGCGGCAGCACGATCCGCAGCAGGATGCCGTACGTGTTGAGCCCGTCGACCGCCGCGGCCTCCTCCAACTCGGTCGGCAGGCTCTCGAAGAACGCCTTCATGACCAGCAGGTTGAACACGCTGATGGCGTTGGGGATCACGATGGCCCAGATGGTGTTCTTCATCCCCAGGCTGGTGACCAGCACGTAGTTGGGGATCAGGCCACCGGAGAAGAACATGGTGAACAGCGCGACGCCGACGAGGAGGCCACGCCCCTTGAGTTGCGGCTTCGACAGCACGTACGCGTAACAGGTGGTCAGCACGATCGAGATGAGGGTGGCCACCACCGTGTACACCACCGTGTTGCGGTAGTTCGTCCAGAACATCGAGTCCGACATCACCAGCTTGTACGCGGTCACGTCGAACCCCCGCGGGACGAGGGTCACCCTCCCCGCGAGGATGTACGCCTCCTCGCTGAGCGAGCGGGCCACGATGTTGAGGAACGGGTACAACGTCACGATCACGACGCCGATCAGGACGACCGTGTTGACGATCCGGAAGATCCGGTAGCCCCGGCTGTCCACCGGCCCGCGCGTCTTCGGGGCCTCGCTCCCGGTGCCGAGGGTCACCACAGGCTCGTCCCTACGGTGCGACGGGAGATGAGGTTCGCCGACAGGACCAGGACCAGCCCGATCACCGCCTCGAAGAGGCCGATGGCGGCGGCGTAGCTGAAGTTGCTGGACTGGAAGCCCATCCGGAACAGGTAGGTGGAGATGACGTCCGCGGTCGGGTATGTCAGCGGGTTGTAGAGCAGCAGAATCTTCTCGAACCCGACCGCCATGAAGCTGCCGATGTTGAGGATCAGCAGCGTCACCATCGTCGGCCGGATTCCGGGCAACGTCACGTGCCAGGTCTGCCGCAGCCGGCTGGCGCCGTCGATCCGGGCGGCCTCGTACAGGTCCTCGTCGATCGTGGTGAGGGCGGCGAGGTAGAGGATCGTGCCCCAGCCGACGGTCTGCCAGACCTCGGACGAGACGTAGATGGTGCGGAACCACTCGGGTTGTTGCAGGAACGCCACCGCGTCGCCGCCGAACAGCCGAACGAGTTGGTTGGCCGTGCCGTCGATCGAGGTAAACTGCATGACCATCGCCGCCACGATCACGATCGACAGGAAGTGCGGCAGGTAGGACACGGACTGGACGAACCGCTTGAACCGGCGGGCGCGTACCTCGTTGAGCAGCAGCGCCAGCACGATCGGCAACGGGAAGCAGAACAGCAGGGTCAAACCCCCGAGCACCAGGGTGTTGGTGAACACCTCCCAGAACGTCGGGTCCGTGAAGAACATCCGGAAGTACCGCAGCCCGACCCAGTATTCGCCGAAGATGCTGCCGCCCGGCTTGAACCGCCGGAACGCGATGATGTTCCCGATCATCGGCAGGTACCGGAAGATCAGAAAGAACAGCAGCGGCAGGACGGCCAGCGAGTAGAGCTGCCAGTCCCGGCGCATCGCCTGACGCCAGCTTCGGCGGCGGCGCGGTGCTCGCGGCGCGGGGCTGGGCTCCGCCGCCGGAGCACGGGGTGGAGCCGGCGGCGGTGGCCGTACCATCTCGGATGTCATCCTCGGCCTCCTATGCGGAGTGTGGAACGGCCACGAGGGGCTCGATCCGCACCGACGTGAGCAGTTCCCGCTGATGGCCGACCGGGCGCTCGGCGCCGGTCAGCCGCAGCGACAGGGTTGCCGCCGCGTCGCCGCTCGAACGGCCGAACCGCAGCTCGACCTCGCCGGGTTCGACGATGCGCTGGCCGGACAGCCCGGTGAACGACGCGACGTCGGCCGGCACGTCGAACGTCACGTGCGCCACGTCGCCCGGTTCCAACGGCAGCCGGGTGTAGCCGACCAGCCGGACCACCGGGCGGGTGGTCTGCGCGACCGGGTCGTGCAGGTAGAGCTGCACCACCTCGGTGCCGGCCCGGTCACCGGTGTTGGCGATGGTGATGCGCACCCGCACCTCGCCGTCGACCGGCCAGGCCGCCGGGTCGGCAGGCTCTCCGTGCGTGTCGTCCGCCGCCCTGAGAACGGTGGCGTCGGACCACTCGAAGGTGGTGTAGCTCAGTCCGTGGCCGAACGGGTACGCCGGAGTCGGGTCGATTGAGGAGACCTTGTTGCGGTGACCGAGCGGTGGCGACAGGTAGGTGCCCGGCATCCCGCCGGCGTCGCGGGGGACGCTGACCGGCAACCGCCCGGACGGGTTCACCGCGCCGGTGAGCACCTCGGCGAGCGCCTGCCCACCGAGTTGGCCGAGGAAGAACGCCTGCACCACGGCTGCCGCGGCGTCGAACTCCGGGCCGAGCGCGTAGGGGCGACCGGTCATCAGCAGCAGGACAACCGGAGTGCCGGTAGCGAGGACGGCTCGGACGAGGTCGGCCTGCACACCGGGCAACCGCAGGTCGGCGGCGTCGCAGCCCTCGCCGGAGGTGCCCCGGCCGAACATCCCCGCCCGGTCGCCGACGGCAAGCACACACACGTCGGCTTCGGCGGCGGCGGCGACCGCGGCCGGGATTCCCGAGGTGTCGTCGCCGGTGATGCCGCAGCCGGCCACGTAGCTGAGCAGGGGGACGCGCCGGGCCAGTTCGTCGCGCAGCGAGGGGATGTCCAGGCCGAGCCCGAACTCGCTGTGGTGGACGCCCACATGGTTGGGGAAGGAGTAGCAGCCGAGCATGGCCATCGGGTCGTCGGCGACCGGGCCGACCAGGGCGACCCGCCCGCCGACGGGCAGCGGCAGGACGCCGGTGTTGCACAGCAGGACGACGGACTCCCGGGCCAGGCGTACGGCGACGCCCTGGCTGATCTCGTCGTCGAGGCGCAGGGCCGCCACCTCGTCGGGCAGTGCCTGCCAGCCCTCGTCGAGCAGGCCGAGCTCGACCTTCTGGATCAGCACCCGACGCAGCGCGCAGTCGATCAGCGCCTCGTCGACCTCGCCGCGGCGAACCGCCTCCAGCAGCGGCGCGCCGAAGGTGTCCACGGTGGGCAGCTCGACGTCGATCCCGGCCCGCAGAGCGAGCCGGGCGGCGTCACCGGCGCCATCGGCGACACCGTGCAGGGTCTGCAGGAATCGCACGGAGAAGTAGTCGGCCACCACGGTGCCGGTGAAACCCCACTCGTCGCGCAGCAGCCCGGTCAACAGCCACTCATCGGCGGCGACGGGCAGGCCGTCGATCTCCGCGTAGGAGTTCATCACCGAGCGGGCGCCACCGTGGCGCAGGGCCATCTCGAACGGCGGCAGGATGACGTCGGCCAGCTCCCGACGACCCATCGACACCGGCGCGAGGTTGCGTCCGCCCCGGGAGGCGGAGTAACCGGCGAAGTGCTTCAGGGTGGCCACCACGCCGGCCCGCTCCAGGCCCCGCACGTACGCGGCACCGGTCGTCCCCACCAGGTAGGGGTCCTCGCCGATCGTCTCCTCGGTGCGACCCCAGCGGTAGTCGCGGGTGACATCCAGGACCGGGGCGAGCCCCTGATGCACACCGGCGGCGCGCATCGAACGCCCGATCCGATCGGCCATCGCCTCAACCAGCTCGGGGTCGAACGACGCGCCCCAGCTCAGCGGGGTCGGGTAGACGGTGGCCCGCCACGCCGCGAACCCGGTGAGGCACTCCTCGTGCACCTGCGCCGGAATGCCGAACCGGCTGGCAGCCACGATCTGCGCCTGGGAGGCGGCCAGCGACCGCGCCCCGAGCACCGGATCGACCGGTGCGGTGCCGAACGGGCGCGTGAGCTGGCCCAGCCCGTGCTGGATGAGGCTGCTCCACGGGGCGACGTTGTCGATCATGTCGCTCTGGTGCGGTGCGACGCCCTCGCCGGAGGTCTCGGCGCCAACCCAGACCCCGACGAGCTGGGCGACCTTCTCCTCCAGCGACATCAGCGGCAGGAGCGCCTCGGCCCGCTCGGTCGGCGACAGCTGCGGATCACGCCACGGCGCGCCGCCGTTGTCCACGGGCAACTGACTTCTCATGCCAAGACCCCTTAGCTCCGGCCACATCCCCGTGCCCTCGTGGAACCAGCTCCGTGGCGGACGTCTTCACGATCCGAAACTTTCCGGAAACCTGTGCAACCTTTTCGGCAACCTAAAGTGCCTTATCGATGCGTGTCAAGAGTCTCGTCTGGACGCGCGACCGAGTAGTCCCCCTGTCGCACCGGCTGGTGTGGCCGACCGACCGTGTTAAGGTCTTCCGAAACTTTCGGATGCTGTGTGAGGCTGCGATGACGGAGCTCCGCCCGCTCGACCCACCCGCCTCCACCACCATCGCGACCATCGCCAACGACGTCGGAGTCTCGGTCGCGACGGTCTCCAAGGTCCTCAATGGGCGTGGCGATGTCGCCCCCGGCACCAGAGCCCGGGTCGAGGCGAGCCTCGACCGCCACCAGTACCAGCGCCGCATCCGGCGGCCCTCGACCAGCGGAGGGCGCATCGATCTCGTGTTCCACGAGTTCGACACCGGCTGGGCGATGGAGATCCTGCGCGGCGTCGAGGCGGTGACCACCGCCGCCGGCGTCGGACTGTCCGTCGCTCAGCTCGACGGCGCGCACCGCCCGCCGCCTCGATGGCTGGAGGCGTTGCTCGCCGACCGCCCGTTGGGCGTGGTGTTCGTCCTCTCCCACCTGGCCGAGGCCCAGCAACAGCACCTGCGGCGTCAGGGGATCCCGTTCGTCGTTGTCGACACCGACAGCGCGACCTCGGCCTCCGTGCCCACCGTCGGGTCGAACAACTGGAACGGCGGCCTGCTCGCCGCCCGGCACCTCCTGGAGTTGGGGCACCGGCGGATCGCCGTCATCTCCGGGCCACCGGACATGCTCTGCAGCCGCGCCCGGGCCGCCGGTTTCCAGTCGGCCCACGAGGAGGCCGGCCTCGCGGTCGACCGCGAGCTGATCCGCTACGGCAGCTTCTCCGCGGGTGCCGGGCACGCCCACGGGCTGCAACTGCTACGCCGGCCGGACCGGCCCACGGCGATCTTCGCCGGTTCCGACATCCAGGCCATGGGGGTGCTCCGGGCCGCCCGCCAGTGCGGCCTACGAGTGCCCGAGGACCTTTCGGTGATCGGGTACGACAACCTGCCGCTCTCCGCCTGGACGGACCCACCCCTCACCACGATCAACCAGCCGTTGCGCGACATGGCCGGCATCGCCACCCAGATGTTGCTCGACCTGACCAGGGGCAATGTGCCGGCGACCAGCCGGATCGACCTGGTGACCGAGCTGGTCGTCCGGGAGAGCACCGCACCCCCCGCCCACCCGCGCTGACCCCGGCCCCTGCGAGGACCCGTGCCCCACTTTGCCTCCACCCTCGACGAGCTCCAGCGGTACGCGCCCGAGGTCACCGAACCCGACGACTTCGACGAGTTCTGGCGCGACACCCTTGCCGAGGCCACCGGCCGGCCGGCACTCGTCGATGTTCGTCCGGAGCCCACCGACCTGCGGCTGCTCGATTCCTGGGACATCACGTTCGCAGGCTTCGGCGGCGACCCCGTACGGGCCTGGTACACCCGCCCGGCGGGTGTTCGGGAGCCGCTGCCCACCGTGGTCGAGTACGCCGGCTACGGCCGTGGCCGCGGTCTGCCACATGAGCGGCTGACCTGGCCGGTGGCCGGGTACGCGCATCTGCTGATGGACAACCGGGGCCAGTCAGGGCTGCACGGCGCCGGGGACACCGCCGACCCGCACGGCGCGCACGGCGGGCCCTCGCCGGCCACCTGGGGGATCCGCGACCCGCGCGACTACCACTACCGCCGTCTGATCACCGACGCGGTCCGGGCGGTCGAGGCGGTCCGCGCCCTGCCGGGGGTCGACGGGGGCCGGGTCACCGTGGTCGGAAACAGCCAGGGCGGCGGCCTCGCCCTGGCGGTGGCCGGCCTCGTCGACGACCTCAGCGCGGTGCTGACCACCGCCCCGTTCCTCTGCGAGATGCGACGAGCCGTCGAGCTCAGTGACGCCGCACCGTACGGCGAGATCGCCCGTTACCTGGCCGTGCACCGGGAGGCGGAGGACGCGGTGCGGCGCACACTGTCCTATGTCGACGGTGTGAGCTTCGCGCGGCGTGCGACGGCACCGGCGCATTTCGGGATTGGTCTACGTGACAACGTCTGCCCACCGAGCACCGGCTTCGCCGCCTACAACCACTACGGCGCCGCGGCCGGGCGGCTCGTCGCGCCCGAGCGGGAGATGCACGTCTACCCGTTCAACGGCCACGAGGGCGGCGAGGCCATCCATGTCCGGCGTCAGCTGCGCTGGCTCGACTCGATGCTCCACCCGGCTCGCTGATCCGGAAACTGACCACCGGGGGCGGTCGGGAGACGACGTCGGTCAGTCATAGGCGAACACCTATCTATTGCCGATGTTAGCGATAACACGCTATGGTGCGTCAGGCGAGGTGCAGGGCACACTTCCGCCACGACTCATCGGCCTGGGGCGCCCAACCTTCGATGGCCGGTGCCAGATACAGCGCCACGACCACCAGTGAAGACGTCCGGGTTCCTGGTCGTTCCGCGCAGCCCACCTCCGCGTACCGCGTCATGGCGGCATCCATCTCGCCGGTAGCCGCTGCTGTCGCGCACTCCACCACCTGAGGAAGTCCCATGCGCAGTTCGACGCTCGGCCATCCCGTCCCTCCCTCACCTACCGCCATCGCAGCGACGTCGAGGCCCCGACGGGCTCGTCTGTGGTGGGCGGCCCTGGCCGCCGTCGCCGCCGTGGTCGCCGCCGTACCGATCGCGACCACTCCCGCCAACGCGGAATCCAACGGCGGGGTACGCGTGATGCCTCTCGGCGACTCGATCACCGACGGCTTCAACGTCCCCGGCGGTTACCGGATCGAACTCTGGCAGCGGTTCACGACCGGCGGCTACCGGATCGACTTCGTCGGCTCCCAGTTCAACGGCCCAGCCAGCCTCGGCGACCACGACCACCAGGGCCATTCCGGGTGGACTATCGCCCAGATCGACGCCAACGTCGTCAACTGGTTGCGGGCCACGAACCCTCGCACCGTGCTGCTGCACATTGGCACCAACGACATGTACGGCGACACGTCCGGCGCCCCGGCCCGGCTGGCCACCCTGATCGATCGGATCACCACCACCGCTCCGAACGCGGAGGTGTTCGTCGCGACCATCATCCCGAAGTCCGGCGCCGACAACCAGGTCCGGGGATTCAACGCGGCGATCCCCGGTCTCGTGCAGACGAGGGCCGCAGCCGGCAAACGCGTCCACCTGGTCGACATGTACCGCGCCCTGACGCTCAGCGACCTGGCCGACGGCGTCCACCCCAACGCGACGGGGTACCGGAAGATGGCCGTGGCCTGGTACGACGCGCTCCGGACGGTGCCCGGCAGCATCGGGGGCGACACGCCGCCGACCACCACCACGCCGCCCACCACCACCCCACCGACGACCACGCCACCGACCACGACCCCGCCGACCACTCCGCCAGCGTCCGGCGGCTGCCGCGTCGCGTACACGGTCAACGCCTGGAACAGCGGTCTCACCGCTTCCGTCTCGGTGACCAACACGGGCAGCACACCGGTCAACGGTTGGGCCCTGGCGTTCACCCTGCCGGGTGGGCAGACCATCACCAGCGGTTGGAACGCCACCTACTCCCCGTCGAGCGGAGCGGTGACGGCCCGCAACGTCTCCTACAACGCGACCATCGCGGCGAACACCTCGGTCGACATCGGCTTCCAGGCCACCCACACCGGCAACACCGGCCGACCCTCCACATTCACCCTCAACGGCACCGCCTGCGCGGTCGCCTGACACTTTGGTCGCGGTGCCGGGCAGCACGGGCCCGGCACCGCCGCCTGGCGCTGGGTGCGGAATCTCGGTTGAGCGGTCGAGTCCCGATCGCTGACCTCGGAGCAGGTGCTCACGTGTGGGGATGGCTGGTGATGCCGTCCAACACGGTGGCCAGGTTGTGGTTGAAGGTCTCCTCGGCGTCGAGGTGGGCACCGTCGATGACGAGCCGGGCGACGGTGGGATATTTGCCGGTTTCCAACATGCGTGTGAGGTAGGGGCCGAGGCTGGCCTGCCAGGCGGCCTCATCGGTGCCGGCGGAACGGGCGGTGCGTCGCTCGGTGACCTCTCTGCGGACCGCTCCGATGATGACGGCGTTGAGGGCGCCCACAGCCCGCTGGAGATCGTCGATGCCGCGCACACCGGGGGCCTGGCTGAGCGCCGCCGCGGTCGCTTCGCCCACGGCGAGCGCATGAGGTCCCAAGTGTGGCCTTCCGCCGAGCAGGTCGGAAAACCACTCATGGTCAAGAGCGGCGGCACGGGTCGCGTGGGCGACGGCCAGCACCGTGGCGCGCCACTCGGAGTGCTGGCTGACCTCGGCGATCCGGGCATAGACGACGTCGACCATCAGATCGAGCAGTTCGGATCTGTTGATCACATAGTCGTAGAGCCGCATCGGACCGACACCGAGCTCTTTGGCGATCTTGCGAAGCGACAGGCCGTCGAGACCGTGTGCGTCGGCGAGCCGGATCGCCGTAGCGGCAATCTTCTCGCGGCTCAACGGCACCGGCGCCGCCCGCGGCTGAGGCTCGGGCCGTTCCCAGACAGGCTTCGGTGCGCTACCGTACGGTGTATCCACCAATACAGTGTACGCTAAGGAGACGAAGATGCGAATCGCGATCGCCGGTGGCGGCCTTGGCGGCCTGACGCTGGCACGAGTCCTTCATCGACACGGCATCGACGCGGTGGTGTACGAGCGCGAGGCAAGCCGATCCGCGCGATCGCAGGGCGGCATGCTCGACCTGCACCCGGAGTCCGGGCAACAGGCCCTGGCCGAGGCGGGCCTCGCCGGCCGGTTCCGGTCTGAGGCGCGGCCCGAGGGCGAGGAACATCGCATCCTCGACCCGGCCGGACGAACCCTGGTGCACCACAAGCCGCAACCCGGCTCATTCTCCGGCCGTCCCGAGATCGACCGGAGGGTACTGCGCGATCTTCTGCTCGATTCGCTTCCCAGCGAGGCGGTTACGTGGCGGCACCGGCTTGTCGCGGCGACGCCACGACCTCACGGAGGCTGGAAACTGACGTTCGACGGCGGCCACCACATCGACTGCGACATCCTCATCGGCGCGGACGGCGCGCACTCGGTCGTCCGGTCTCTGCTGATCGACGTCAAAATGTCCTATGTGTCCACGGTCGTCGAGCTGAACATCGAAGACGTCGACCAGCGCCACCCGGATCTCGCCGAGCTGGTCGGCCCTGGAAACCTGTGGTGCGTCGGCGTGAATCAGATCCTGTCAGCGCAACGCATCGGCGATGGCAGCGTCCGCGTCGGAATCTCGCTACGCGCAGAGGACCGCCATATCGACACGTACCGCAATAAGCGTGCTCTCTTCGACATGTTCGACGGCTGGGACCCCAGCCTCACCGCGCTCATCGAGGCCAGCGGCGACACGGTGACGCCGCGCAGGATCGAAGCGATGCCCATCGGTACGCGCTGGGCCAGCCGACCGGGCATCACTCTCATCGGTGACGCCGCGCACCTCATGCCGCCGGTCGGCGAGGGTGCCAACCAGGCCATGCTTGACGCCGCCGAACTCGCCGGCCAACTCGCCGCCAACCCCGCCGACCCGCACTCGGCGATCCGGACGTACGAGGAGGCGATGTTCACCAGGATCCACCCGATCGCCGAAATGTCCGCGCGAGTCCAGTCGATGATGCTCTCCCCCACCGCGGCGGAAGACATCGTCCGCTTCTTCACCGCCCGGCGCGCCGAACCGGCACCCGCAAACTGAGAACGCGCTGGGCAGCCCATCGAGGCCGAAACGCGCGAGCCCTGCCCTGCAAGATGATGGGACGACGACGGGATCCGTCGCCGCCCCATCAGTGTGCGGTGGTGCCGCTCAGGAGACGGTGCAGGATCGCACCTGCGGGCGGCTCCAGTTGCCGTTGGCCATGGTGGTGAAGCCGAAGACGTTGCCGCTGCCGTTCGACCGCATGGTCATGACGTTTCCGCTGGTGTCCCAGCTCGGGCTGCCGTTCCAGGTGTTCGACACCTTCTGTGGCGGGGTGACGGCCACCACGACGGTCCAGTTGCTGGCCCCACTGACGGTCACCTGACTGTTGAAGCGGTCGCCCCACCGGGTGCTGTCCTGCAGGGTCGCGGTGCAACCGCCGCCGGGCGGAGGAGTCGTGGGCGGAGGAGTCGTCGGCGGAGGAGTCGTCGGCGGAGGAGTCGTCGGCGGAGGGGTCGTGGGCGGAGGGGTGCCGTTGTTCAGTGCGGCGAGGACGGAGTCGTACGCCGGCTTCTTCGCGCCGCTGCTGGTGAACAGCAACGGGGTCTGCGAGGCCCGCCACGAGTCACTGTCCCGGATACCCCACACCGTGA
>NZ_JBEXEV010000055.1:0-19114 GCF_040606435.1 Micromonospora sp. NPDC005413 | reverse complement strand
ACCGGCCACCAAGACCAACGACTAAAGATCAACCAACCCGAGGTGGTCCACTTTCAGCCGGACCACGGTGGTCAGGGTTGGGGCGGCGTTGACACGTCTGCGGTCAACTTCGGCAAATTCGCTACCGGGGACCGATCTACGGCAGACAACCCGAGAGTCTTTGCCTGCATTGTATCTACTCCGGGGCGGCTACCAGGGCACTCGGCGTCGTTGCCGCCGCCACGGATGGCAGCGACATCTTGGAGATGCCTGCCGAGTTCAGCGACGCGGTCGACGTGCCTGATGACGTGCCGCATCACGTCATCGAGGAGGTCACTCGCCGGACCCCCGGCTTCACCGGTTGGCAGCAAGAGTCATGGCTCTACCACTGCGGCGATGGCGCGGCTCTTCTCGGCCCGGCTGGCTACCGCGATGTCGAACCTCATCCCGACGCCCTGAACATGCTTCGCGCGAGCCATCGGCAACTCGGTTGGTCACCCGAGGAAACCGAAGAGTTCCTGCATCGGCTCGACCGCAACGCTGAGCCCACCGCGTATCTCTTCCAATGCCTGCATTGCGGGACTCACCTCGCGTCCTGGGATATCGGCTAACCGCGCCTCAACGCCGAGACGCAGACGCACTATCTTCGGCAGATCCGTTTGTTCGCGGCGCCGATCGCGGAGAAATCTGCGGTCGCTGGTCAGTTGACGCTCACGACGACCTTTCCGAGGGCGCGTCCCTTACCCACGTGGGCCAACGCCTCGGGCGTCTCGTCGAGCGTGAAGGCCCGGTCGATGTGGATGACGAGGTCACCCGCCGCGCAGAGATCGGCCACCGGTTCGAAGTGGGTCGGCCCTTCCCGGACGGCGAGCACGCCCAGCCGGCGGTGGGTGAGCCGGCCGGCCACCGCGCCGATCGTCAGGACGCGCAGCAGCGCCGAGACCGATCCGCCGACGCACCGGTAGCGGCCACCGGGGGCCAGTGCCCGGCGGTAGGCGAACACCGATCGGTGCGCGACCAGATCGAGGATGAGATCGTACGGGCCGCTGCGGGTGAAGTCCCGGCTGCGGTAGTCGATCACCTCGTCGGCGCCGACGGACCGCATGAAGTCGAGCTTGCCCGCGTTGTCGACGCCGCTTACCTGGGCGCCGAGTCGTTTGGCTAGCTGGATCGCGAATGCGCCGGATCCTCCGCCGGCGCCGTTGATCAGGACCCGGTTGCCGGCTGCGGCGCCCGCGGTGCCCTGCTGTGCGATCACGCCTGCCTGTGGGATCGCCGACGCCTCGGCGAAGGTCAGGGCGGCGGGCTTGCGGGCCAGGACCGATTCGGGCGCGATCGCGTACTCGGCGAAACCGCCCTTGAGCATGAGGTTGTCGCCATACACCTCGTCACCGGGTCGGAACCGAGTGACGGCGGAGCCCACCGCGTCGACCCATCCGGCGATGTCCGAGCCGAGGGTCCGGCGTGCCGGGGAGCGCAGCCCACCGATGCGCGAATACAGTGGCGAACCTTGCAGAGTCTCCCAATCGCTCAAATTCACCGAGGTCGCCGCAATCTTGACGAGCACCTGTCGGGCAGCGGGGGAGGGCTTGGGGACATTCTCGATTCGCAACTCATCCGGCGACCCATACCTGTCGTACACGACTGCTCTCACCTGGTACCACCAGCCCTTCGGGAAAGTAGGCAGTACCCGATGCGTTCAGGGCCAGCAGCCTACGCCCTCTTGGTTAGCACGGCGGGACAAGCGGCTGGTCGACAAGGAGGCTGCCGGCGATTGAGAAGTCGGCGTAGGGCTCGGAATTGACCTTCTGGCACCGGCCGTTGCGCGCAATGACGGATGCGTTCACCGACGCGGACTTCCGCCTGTCGGTCACCAACAAACCCCGTATGTCTCCCGAGTTCCGCGCGAGATCCTGCCACGGGATCAGCGGTCTTCGTCGCCCTCGGTCGGACGTGGTGGGCGGTTGTGCTTGGCCCACTCGTCTACCTCGTCCGCGTCCCAGATGGTCGTCCCGATCAGGCGGGCCACGGGCTCAGGGAAGCCGGGTCGGCGGGTGATCTGCACTGGAACCGCGACAGCAACGAGTAGACCGACCATCGCCGGCCTCAGCTGAGGAACGTGTCCAGGGAGCGATGATCGAATCGCAGGATTGGGCCGGAGTAATCCTTTTGTCATGGACCTCGGCCGGTCGATGGGCGCATCTGGCCTCGACGTAGGCACTGCTGCTGCTGCAAGGCTCTTGCACCACCCACAGTGCACGGCACGCCTGCTGTCTCTGGGTATTGCGACCGGGAGCTACCGGATGCTCCGCACGAACCCTGCCCACGCGCCTTTCTTGAAGCGAAGGGTCGACCCGCTGGGGTTCTTGCTGTCGCGCACCACGATGCTCGTATCCAGTTCAGCTACCTCGACACAAGCTCCGCCGTTGTTGTCGCTGTAGCTCGACTTGCGCCAGACCGGGCGATCCGTGGTTTCCATGATCACTCTCTCAGGTCTGTTGCCGCTCCATGTCGTCCGCCATCCGAAGGATGAGCTTGCGCGACTCTACCGGCCCGAGAGCGGCTGCCCGGAGTCGGTCCCACAGCCGAGTGTAGGCCCGCACCGCGTCAGGACGGTCAAGGTAGTCGGCGTCGGTGAAGGTCTCGACGTAGATCACGTCCGATGCCGCGTCATCACCGAAGCGCAGGATGATGAAGCTGAACGAGGCTGTCTCGTAGGTCTGCGCGTTGAACGGAAAGACCTGCAAGGCCACGTTGGGTTGTTCGCTGGCCTCCGCCAAGTGAAGGAGTTGGCTGCGCATCGTGGCCCCATCGCCGATGCTTCGTCGCAGTGCCGACTCGCTGAGGATGAAGCTCAGGTCGGGTCCCTCGTCCTGCCGCAGGATCGACTGTCGCTCCATGCGAACGGCAACCTGCCGGTCGACCTCATCGGTGGACGGCCGTGGATGGGCGATCGCGTTCATGGCACGGATGTATGGCTCGATCTGGAGGACTCCCGGAATGACCTCCGGCTGGTACCAACGGATCTCTGACGCGTCACCTTCGAGGTCCAGGTACTGGCGGAACCAGTCCGGTACGGCGTTCCGGTAGGTGCTCCAGCGGCCGCGTTGCCTCCCTGCTCGTGCGAGGTCGCGTAGCGGCTCGGCGTCATCGCCCCGGACCCCGTAGAGATCGAGCAGCAGGTTCAAGTCAGTGAGCTTGATTCCCGACTGTCCAAGCTCGAGCCTGCTGATCTTGCTTGCGGCCGCGTCGATGACAGCAGCCGCCTCGTCCTGCGTCTTGCTCGCACCTTCGCGAGCCCGTTTGAGGGCAAGGCCGAGACGCCGCCGCTGGATCGTCGGGTTCACCACCGGCTGATTATGGCCCGGCCATGGGCGGGTACCGCGACACGCCGCCAAGAGGTTCCCAAATTAGGAGTCCAACTTTAGCCTTCTTGTACTTCCAAAATAGGAGTCCAAGTTTGGGGTCTCATGGGATCGCACGTGCCGTACGACGACTACCTGCTGGCGGTGGCGATGACCTTGGCGCGGCGGCATCGGCCGGTCTGGTCGTGGCGGCGCTGGCGGCGGGTCTGCCGGTGTGGGGTCGATCTGCCCTGTCGAGCCCGACACCGCATCCCGATTCGCCGAGGCCACTGGCCAGGGGAGGAGCAGGAGTGACCGAGGATCAGGTCGGACAGATCGTGGCGGTTCACCTGCCCGGCGTTGACGGGCTCTGCGCGGGCTGTCGCTGGTGGTGGGCGCGGCTGTCTCCGTACCCCTGTTATCAGGCGGAATGGGCCGCTCGCTGGCACGCGCGGGCCGCCACCCGGCGTTTCCTGGACGGCCTGCGGTGACCACGCACGGCCCGGTCCTTCCGGTGTGGACCTGCGGTGGCTGCGACGGGCCCTGGCCCTGCCGGACCCGGCGCATGGAGTTGCGTGCCGAGTTCGACGGTGCGCCCGTGTCGTTGAGTCTCTACATGGGGTCCTACCTGGTCTGGGCGGCCGAAGATCTGACGTGGTTGCCCGCTGGGCTGCTGCACCGCCGCTTCCTGGGCTGGGTCCGGTGAGTCTGATCCGGCGGGGTGACGAGCGGTTCCACTACAGCGACAATTCGCACAAGTGGATCCCGCCCGACCCCGACTATGACCAGGAGGTCTGGGACGAGATGGTGCGCCAACACCAGCTCCAGCACCTGGAGGAGATATCCCGGCGAAGAAAGGCAACTAGATCAATTGATGGAAAGTAGATGTCAGGGCCGTCTCAGACCTATTTCTCGTAGCCAGTGGCAGAAGAGCGCGGGCTCAATCAGTCGGCAGGAGTGGGCGCATGAACGTCCGCTCGTACCGCACGACACATCCTGAGTCGTCGCGGATGCTGTCAGCCGCGACGAACTCCGGGTCATTGCCGAACCGTGCGCGGTAGCGCTCATAGGCTGCGAGGCTCTCGAAGCTGAACAGCGCCTCGGCCTGGTCGCTGGCTCCCTCGGCGGGTAGAAAGTAGCCGTGGTGCACACCACCGTGCTTGGCCACCAGCCGCATCCACGCGCGCGCGAAGTCTTCAAACGCCTCGATCTGCGCGGGGTCGATGGTGTAGTGCACGACGCACGTGATCATGGCGCCACCATACGGGTCGGTGCACTCGCATCTCGGCGTGACCGCGCGGTGCCCATGTCGATACCGGGTTGGCGGCCACCGTTCAGTAGCCGGCGAGCTGCGGGGCCAGCGCGATCACTACGAAGCGGATCGTTCGGCCCAGCAGGCACGTCGCCGCGAAGGCGGCCGGGCGCATGGGCGTGCGGCCCAGGTAGACGCTGGCGGCCAGCAGCGGTGGAAATCCGGTGACGGCGCTGATCAGCAGCACCCCGGTCGCCTGGCGGGGACGTTCCATCACCTCGACGAGTCGGGCGCCGGCCGCCTTCGAACGCGCGAGCATCGTGCCCAGTCGGCCTGATGGCTGCGGCGCGGCGGACGGGCGTCTGCTGAGCCGGCGTTGCAGCCAAGCCGAGCGGATCGCGCCGCGCGCACCGAGGAAGATCAGGACCTTGCCGGCGGTCTGACCGGCCGCGGCGGCCACGCCGAGCGCCACCGCCGGAGCGCCGGTCGTCGCCCCGGCCGCGATCAGGTACGGCTCGGCCGGGGTGAACGGCAGGAAAGCCGACAGGAGCCCGACGGCCGCAGCCGTCAGGACGGCGATCATGGCTGGGTGTGCGGCAGGCCCACCGGCAACTTGGCGGCGCAGACCAACGAGACGACCTTCACCGCGGCGACCCCGAGGGCGAAGGTGACGGCCACGGCTGTCGGCGTGTAGATCGCGAGGATTACCACCGCGGCGGTGTTCAGCGCCTTCGCCGGCGGAGACCAGCCAGCTGCGCGCTCATGTCGGTGAGCAGGCGCTGTGTTTCGGTGGCCTACTCGGCGTACTACCGCTGCAGTTCGCCCGACACGGCGACCCGCTTGCGGACGGCCGCATACCAGACGCCTGCGATGAGCAGCGCGGCGACGACGATGAGGAAGACCGAGGCGACGTCCATCTAACTGTTTCCTTTCGGTACGGCTTCGCCGTCACCGGCGTTGCTCAGGGTCCTGACGGCGGCCGCCACCATGTCGGGCGTGAGGTGCAGCGAGAACGGCGTGGCCTCGTAGAACTTGAGTGCCTTGCCGTCCGCGGACAACTCCAGATGCGCGGTGACCAGCCCGGCCTTCTCCAACTTCTTGAGATGCACCTGCAGCAGCGCGCGGCTGATGCCCAGGTCGCGGGCGAGCTGTGACACGTAGGCGCGTCCGCCGGTCAGTG
The DNA here is from genome assembly GCF_040606435.1 of Micromonospora sp. NPDC005413. Classification (NCBI taxonomy): domain Bacteria; kingdom Bacillati; phylum Actinomycetota; class Actinomycetes; order Micromonosporales; family Micromonosporaceae; genus Micromonospora; species Micromonospora sp. NPDC005413. Next base: position 13,359 of record NZ_JBEXEV010000055.1, on the reverse strand, counting down.
CGGCGAGCACACGCAGTCTGTGCGGACTGGCCAGGGTGGCAAGGACCTCGATCAGCCGGTCGCCGCTCAACTCTCCCATAGCTCACCTTGGCTCATGCCAACTATTATTTGCATGCGCCAGAACAGCTGTCAACTCGGCGCACCCAGGTGCCCGCCAAGCGGATTCCGCCCGACCCGGACTACGACCAGGAGGTCTTGGTTCATGGTGCTCGGCCAGTGGCCGCCCCCCGGATCTGCTCGTGGGCTGCGACCATCAGGCCATGACGATCGCGGGGAGCTATGTCGACTTCGCCGTCCGGGAGGCGCGTGGGGTGTCGCCTCTGTACGAGCGTCTGGCGCTCGCCGTGTCCCGGGACGCCGAACTGCTCGCCCTGCTCGACGGGCTCCCGCCTGCCAAGCGACAGCCGAATCTGCTGTTCAGCGTCGTCCGCTGGCTCGGCGGCCCGGTCGACGACCCGGCCGCCTTCCACGACTACGCGGTGACGCACTGGCCCGCTATCGAGGCGCAGCTCCAGACCCGGGCCACCCAGACGAACGAGACCGGTCGGTGCGCGGTCCTGCTGCCGGTGCTCGCCGCGCTGCCACAGCCCCTCGCCCTACTGGAGGTCGGTGCGTCCGCCGGGCTCTGCCTCTACCCCGACCGGTACGCGTACCGCTACGACGAGCAGCAGGTCGGCTCCGGGGAGCCGGTCCTGGAGTGCGATGCCACCGGGTTGGTGCCGCCGGCACGCGTACCCCAGGTGGTGTGGCGGGCCGGTCTGGACCTCAACCCGCTCGACGTGACCGACCCCGACGACGTGTCCTGGTTGGACGCGCTGATCTGGCCGGAGCACGCGCACCGGCGGGCCCGGCTGCGCACTGCGGCGGCAGTCGCCGCTGCCGACCCGCCGCTGCTGGTCCGCGGCGATCTGGTGGACGACCTGCCGGCGCTGGCCGCCCGGGCGCCGGCCGGCGCGACGCTTGTGGTGTTCCACACGTCCGTGCTCTATCAGGTGCCCGCCGCGCGCAGGGAGGCGTTCGTCCGGCTGGTCGGTGAGCTGCCCGGGCACTGGGTCGCGAACGAGGGTCCGGAGGTGCTGCGGTACGACGGGTTGCCCGACCCGCCGAGCGATGCGCTGCACAACGTCCTCGCGCTGGATGGCACGCCGTTGGCCTGGACCCGGGGGCACGGCCAGGCGATGACCTGGTTCGGCTGAGGCTATCGGCACCGAGCGTGACCTAGCGGGGCGTTCTGGCGCGCAGGGCCCGGACGAACCAGTCCAGCGCCGGCGCCGTATGCCCGCCCGCCGGCCAGCCGTTCACCACCGCGAGCAGGTCGAGGTAGCGGTCCCGGCGTGGGTCGTTCGCCGTCTCCAGCCGAGTCAGCAGCCGGCGCCGCAGGTCGGCGTCGTCGGGGCGGTCGGTGAGCTGCGCGTACCGGCCGGTGACGGCGGCCACGACGGAGTCGGCGGCGGGTGCGGACGGGTCGATGCCGGCAGCCAGGGCGGGGGCCGCCGCGTCCCGGGCCACCGCGACGGCGTCCGGGCGGGGCAGCGCCGGGACGTCGTGATCGGCGTCGTACTGCCGCACCAGCCGCTGCAGGCTGGCCCGGAAGTCCGGGTCCTGCGCCAGTTCGGCCAGCTCCATCCACGCCCGCACCTGCTCGGTGCTGGGCTCGTCGGGCAGTTCCGGCGTCAGCGACCGCATGATCCCGGGGTACGCCGGCCCGGCGGCCACGCCGTCGAAGACGGCGTCGAGGAAATCGGTGACCAGCCGGTGCCGCTCCTGAGCGGAGAGCCGGGCCAGCCGGTGCAGCAGCTCCACCTGCTCCGGACCAGCACCGCGCCGGCTCGCCTCGGTGAGCACCGCCTGGCGCAGCCGGAGAACCCTGATCTGCACCGCGAGGGCCTCGGCGTGCGCGGCCGTCGCCTCGTGCAGCGGCACCTCGCGATCCACCACCCGGCGGATGGTGGATAGGTCCACGCCAAGGTCGCGCAGCGTGCGGACCAGCTCCAGCCGGGCGACGGCCTCAGGCCCGTAGCGGCGGTAGCCGGCCGCGCTGCGGTCGGTCGGCGGCACAATGCCCTGGTCGGCGTAGTAGCGGATGGTCTTGACGCTCAGACCGATCCGCCGGGCCAGCTCGCCGATCGTGTACCGCGTTTCACCGTTCATGCCCCCACCCTGCCGTCTCCCCCCGCTGGAGACTCAAGCCCGGCAGGCTGCACCACCAGCTCGGTGGTGGATCCCGGTGCGGCTGAGGTCGAGTAAGCGGGCGCGCTCGTACGACGACAGTGCCCCGGATGGAGCGTCGAGCCGGTCGGCAGGGCGGGTACGGTCCCAGGGCCGCCGACACCCGGACGGCGGAACGGAGGCTCCACCGGTGTCCATCGCTCTGATCACCCTCGGCGGCACGATCGCGATGGGCGGCGTCGACGCCGGCCGCCCCGGCGTGGTCACCCGCCTCACCGGCGCCGACCTCACCGCCGCCGTGCCCGGCCTCGCTGAGCTGGGCGTACCCGTGGACGTGCGGGACACCCACGCGGTGCCCAGCGCCAACCTCACCGGCCGCCACCTGCTCGACGTGGTGGCGGAGGGCTCCCGGGCGGTGGCCGGCGGCGCCACCGGCGTGGTGGTCACCCAGGGCACCGACACGCTGGAGGAGACAGCGTTCCTGGCCGACCTGGTCTGGCCGCACGCCGCCCCGCTGGTGTTCACCGGCGCGATGCGCAACCCCACCCTGGCCGGCGCGGACGGTCCGGCGAACCTGCTCGCGGCCGTCCGGGTGGCGGCTGCGCCGGCCGCCCGTGACCTGGGCGTGCTGGTCGCCGTCAACGACGAGGTGCACGCCGCCCGCTGGCTGCGCAAGACGCACAGCACCAGCACCGCCACCTTCGCCGCACCCAACGCCGGCCCGATCGGTCAGGTGATCGAGGGGGAGGTGCGGGTGCTCACCCGGCCGGAGCGGCACGAGCCGCTGCCGCCGATCGACCCCGCCCGGCTCGACGGGACCCGGGTGGCCCTGTACGTGGTGACCATGGACGACGACGGGCTCCTGCTGAACGGCCTCGCCGGCACCCACCAGGGTCTGGTGGTGGCCGGCTTCGGGGTGGGGCACGTGCCTGCCGCGCTGGCCCCGGTGCTCGGGGACCTCGCCGCCCAGATGCCGGTCGTGCTCACCTCCCGTTCCGGGGCCGGCTCGGTGCTGCGGCACACCTACGGGGCGGTCGGCTCGGAGACCGACCTGCAACGGCGCGGGCTGCTCAACGGCGGGTTGCTCGACCCGTACAAGGCCCGGGTGCTGCTGCGGCTGCTCCTGGCCGCTGGCGCCGGCCCGGACGAGGTGGCCGCCGCCCTGGCACGGCACGGCTGACCACGGGCCGGGCGCTCCGACGGCGTCCCTAGACTGCTGCGGTGACCGGAGAGCGACGACCCCTGGCCGATCGGCCGCTCACCGAGCCGCACCCGTCCCGGCTCCCGCCCGAGCACCCCGACCGGGCCCACGTCCTCGCCGTGCACGCCGCCGCGCTGGCCGCCGGGGACGCCGGCTACCTCGACCCGGCGACCGGGCTGTTCGTGCTCAGCGCCGCCTTCCTGGCCCGGCGCGGCACATGCTGTGGACGCGGTTGCCGGCACTGCCCGTACGTCGACGACCCGCCGTCCGGATGAGCGCCGACCGGGTCACCGTCGGGCCCGCCGAACGAGGGCTTCCGCCCGACCCGGACACCCCGTACGGTTTCCGACGGACATCAGGCGGGCGGCTTCCGCCGTCGGTCGGCGAGAGGGTGAAACGTGCGCGGGCGGATCGTGGTCGCCGGGTTGGCGGGGCTGCTGGTGAGCGGCTGCGCTGCCGAGGCGGAGCCGGTGGCGGTGCCGCCTCCGGTGCCGATCGCGGTGGACGTGGCAGCCGCCTCCTCGGGCGGCGCCTGTCGGCTGCTGGACTTCGCGGTGATCGAGCAGTTGGTCAAGGAGCGCTTCGACGTGGCGGCGGCCAGCGATGAGGGCGACACACACACCTGTGTGGTCCGCGCCGGAGGCGCGACGCTGCCGGAGCTGACGTTGAGCGTGACCGAGACCACGATCGACAAGACCACGTTCGGCACGGACGTGACGCCCGACAAGGCGGCGAAGGTCACCGGTCTGGGTCAGCAGGCGTACAAGCGGACCATCGCCGCGGCGGGCGGGCACGGACCGGTCGCCGAGGTGGGCTGGCTGGCCGCAGACGGACGGTTGGCCACGTTGAGCTGGACAGGTGCTCGTGGCAGTAAGCGCGCGGCGGCCGAGAAGTTGACCGGCGACCTGGCCGCGCTTGCCAAGAAGGTGGACACCCGGGCGCTGTGATGCCCGGGTGTCCGGTTGGTCAATTGGCGGCGAACTCAGCTGGCGGCGACGAAGACGCGGGAGGCGACCTCGCGGGGCAGGCGCACCCGGTCCCCGGAGCGGTCGATCGACACCCCGTCGCGCTCCTGCGCCACGGTCACCGTGGCACCCGGGTCGACACCGGCGGCGTGCAGTTGGCGCAGCACGTCGGCATCCTTCTGCACGCTCTCGCAGATCCGGCGCACCACGACCGGCCCGGAGAGGCCGGGGAAGGCCAGGTTGCGCTCGCCCTCAACGGCCTCGGTGGTCTCCACCGCTGGCGAGCCCAGCTCCTGAAGACCCGGGATCGGGTTGCCGTAGGGGGAGCGGGTCGGCCGGTTGAGCAGGTCGTACACCCGCTTCTCCACCGCGTCGCTCATCACGTGCTCCCAACGGCAGGCCTCCTCGTGGGCCTCCTCGTAGGGCATCCCGATGACGTTGACCAGCAGCAGCTCAGCGAGGCGGTGCTTGCGCATCACGGACACGGCGCTGCCACGTCCCTGCGCGGTGAGCGTCAGGTGCCGGTCGCCTTCGACGGTGAGGAGGCCGTCGCGCTCCATCCGAGCGACGGTCTGGCTCACGGTGGGGCCGCTCTGCTGCAGCCGTTCGGCGATCCGGGCACGCAGCGGCGGCACCCCCTCCTCTTCCAACTCAAGGATGGTGCGCAGGTACATTTCGGTCGTGTCGACCAGGTCGTGAGACTTCATAACGTCAGCGGCCCTCCGGTGCACGATGCTACCTCGGGTGTTAGGCCAGCGACCGCCGCCGAACCGCGTGCCGTCGACACGGATGGTGTTGGATGGTCGCCATGTCCGGTACCCAGGAGCCGCTGGTCGAGGTCGATCGGCTCGCCGCCGAGCTCGACCGCGCCGATCCGCCCACCCTGCTCGACGTCCGATGGCGGCTCATCGGCCCGTCCGGCCGCGACGATTACCTCGCCGGCCACCTGCCCGGCGCGGTCTTCATCGACCTGGACACGGCGCTCTGCGGGCCGCCGGGCGCCGGCGGCCGGCATCCACTGCCCGACCCGGCCGCGTTGCAGGCCGCGCTGCGGGCCGCCGGCGTCCGTGCCGGTCACCCTGTGGTGGTGTACGACGGCGGCGACGGTCTGGCCGCCGCGCGGGCCTGGTGGACACTGCGCTGGGCCGGGCACCGCCCGGTGCGGCTGCTGCACGGCGGCTACCCGGCCTGGGTCGCCGCCGGACGGCCCGTCTCCACCGACGCACCCGCCCCGACCCCCGGCGACGTCGAGGTGCGCCCCGGCCACCTCCCGGTGCTCGACGCGGGCCAGGCCGCGGCGCTGGCCACCGCGGACGACGCCGTGCTGCTCGACGTACGGGCGGCGCCCCGCTACCGGGGCGAGGTGGAGCCGATCGACCCGGTCGCCGGGCACGTGCCAGGAGCCGCGAACCTGCCCGCCGGAGAGTACGTCGGCCCGGACGGGCGCTTCCTGGCCGCCGACGTGTTGAGCGAGCGGTTCGCCGCCGTCGGGGTGACCGGGGCGCGGGCCGTCGGGGCGTACTGCGGCTCCGGGGTGACCGCCGCGCAGGCGGTGCTCGCGTTGCACCTGGCCGGCCGCGCGGACGCGGCGCTCTACGTTGGATCGTGGAGCAACTGGGTGGCCGACCCGGAGCGGCCGGTCGCCTCCGGGCAGACACCTGGCCGCTGACCAGCGCGTGCGGTGGGCCGGCGACGGTCCTCGTGCAACGATGGGCTCATGTCCGACGACACGGTGGTGGTGTGGGACGAGTCGCTGCTCGCCTACGACATGGGTGACCATCCGCTCGACCCGGTCCGGGTGGAGCTGACCATCGCGCTCGCCCGCGAGCTGGGCATCCTGGATCGCCCAGGGGTGCGCATGGTCAAGCCGGAGCCCGCCGACGATGCTCTGCTCACCCGGGTGCACGACCCGGCCTACCTGGCCGCGGTGCGCGCCGCGCCGCGCGATCCGCTCTTCGCCGGGTACGGGCTGGGCACGTCCGACAACCCGGTCTTCGAGGGGATGCACGAGTCCAGCGCGCTGATCGCGGGCGCGACGGTGGCCGCAGCCGAGGCGGTCTGGCGCGGCGATGCCCGGCGGGCGGTGAACGTGGCCGGCGGTCTGCACCACGCGATGGCAGCCCGGGCCTCCGGTTTCTGTGTCTACAACGACCCCGCGGTGGCCATCGCCCGCCTGCTCGACCTGGGCGCTGAGCGGATCGCGTACGTGGACGTCGACGTGCACCACGGCGACGGGGTGCAGGACATCTTCTGGGACGACCCCCGGGTGCTCACGGTCAGCCTGCACGAGACCCCGCTGGCGCTCTTCCCGGGCACCGGTTTCCCGGACGAGACGGGCGGGCCGGGCGCGCAGGGCACCGCGGTCAACATGCCACTGCCTCCGGGTGTCGACGACACCGCCTGGCAGCGGGCCTTCCACGCCATCGTGCCGTCGGTGCTGCGTGCGTTCCGGCCGCAGGTGCTGGTCAGCCAGTGCGGTGCCGACGGGCACCGACTGGATCCGCTCGCCGACCTCAACCTCACGGTGGACGGGCAGCGGGCCACCTACCTGGCGTTGCGGGCACTCGCCGACGAGCTGTGTGACGGCCGTTGGGTGGCCACCGGCGGCGGCGGGTACGCGCTGGTCGAGGTGGTGCCCCGGGCCTGGAGTCACCTGCTGGCCGTGGCCACCGGTGACCCGATCGACCCGGCAACGCTCACCCCGCCGGCGTGGCGGGATCTGGTCGCCGGCCGTCGTCTGGGCCGGGAGGTGCCGCTGCGGATGACCGACGACGCGGACCCGTCGTACGAGCCGTGGCAGCCGACCGGCGAGCCGAACGCGGTGGACCGCGCGATCGCGGCCACCCGCAAGACGGTCTTCCCGCTGCTCGGGCTCGACCCGCACGATCCGCGGGATTGAGTCGGGCCGGGGAGGGCCGGGCCGGTGACGACCGTGGACCAGTCGGTGGACGTGCTGCTCAGCGACGGCAGCACCGTCCAGTTGCGACCGATCAGCCCGGCTGACGCGCCGGGCATCGTGGCGATGCACAGCCGGTTCTCCGAGCGCACCCGCTACCTGCGGTACTTTTCGCCGTACCCGCGCATCCCGGAACGGGACCTGGTCCGTTTCGTCACGGTCGACCACCACGACCGGGAGGCGTTCGTGGTGTTGGCCGCCGACCAGATCGTCGCGGTCGGCCGTTACGAACGGCTCGGCCCGCAGGCCCCGGAGGCGGAGGTGGCCTTCGTGGTGGAGGACGCCTACCAGGGCCGGGGCATCGGCTCGGTGCTGATGGAGCACCTGGCCGACGCCGCCCGTCGCAACGACATCATGAGCTTCGTCGCCGAGGTGTTGCCGACCAACGGGACGATGCTGCGGGTCTTCTCCGACTTCGGCTACCAGGTCCAGCGCGAGTACGCCGACGGTGTGGTGCACCTCAGCTTCCCGATCGCGCCCACCGAGGCCACGCTGGAGGTGCAGCTCGGCCGGGAACACCGCACCGAGGCCCGCTCGATAGCCCGGCTGCTCGCCCCACGCGGCATCGTCGTCTACGGCGCCAGCGCCACCGGCCAGGGCGTCGGCGCGGCGGTGCTCGGGCACCTGCGCGACGGCGGTTTCACCGGTGCTGTGGTGCCGGTGCATCCGAGCGCGTCGACCGTGGCGGGCCTGCCCGCGTACCCCTCGGCGGTCGACGCCGCGATGCCGGTGGACCTGGCGGTGGTGGCGGTCCCGCCGGAGGCGGCGACCGCGGTGGTCGCCGACGCCGCCGCCGCGGGGGTGCACGGCCTCGTCGTCATCTCGGCCGGCTTCGCCGAGGCCGGCGCCGAGGGCGCGGTCACACAGCGGGCGCTGGTCCGTGCGGCGCACGCCGCCGGGATGCGGGTGGTCGGCCCGAACTGCCTGGGCGTGGCCAACACCGACCCGACGGTACGCCTCAACGCGACCCTCGCCCCGGCGCTGCCGCCGGCCGGCCGGGTCGGCATCTTCAGCCAGTCCGGTGCGTTCGGGGTGGCGCTGCTCGCCGAGGCGGACCGGCGTGGCCTCGGGCTGTCCAGCTTCGTCTCGGCCGGCAACCGGGCCGACGTCTCCGGCAACGACCTCCTTCAGTACTGGCAGGACGACCCCGGCACCGACGTGATCATGTTGTACCTGGAGACCTTCGGTAATCCGCGCAAGTTCGCCCGGCTGGCCCGGCGGATCGGCCGCGCCAAGCCCGTCGTCGCGCTGGCCTCGCCGGCCCGCCCGCCCGGAGTGGGCGACACCGCCGGGCCGGACGAGGTGGCGGTGGCCGCGCTCTTCGCCCAGTCCGGGGTGATCCGGGTGGACACCGTGCCGGAGCTGCTCGACGTGGGTGTGCTGCTGGCCAACCAGCCGCTGCCGGTCGGCGGCCGGGTCGGTGTGGTCGGCAACTCGTCGGCCCTGACCGGGTTGGCCGCCACCGCCTGCGCGGGGCAGGGCCTCACCGTGGCCGATGGCTATCCCCGCGACGTCGGGCCGAGCGCCGGGGCCGCCGAGTTCGCCGCCGCCCTTGCGGAGACGGCCGGCGACGACCGGGTGGACGCCCTGGTGGTGGTCTTCGCCCCGCCTCTGCCCGGCCAGTTGACCGATGTGGACGCCGACGTGACCGCCGCGCTGCCGGCCGCTCTCGCGCTGGGCAAGCCGACCGTGGCGACGTTCCTGGTCGGGCGGCTGCCGCCGGGGGTGCCCGCGTACGGCGGCGTGGAGGAGGCGGTCCGTGCTCTCGCCCGGGTGCACCGGTACGCCGAGTGGCTACGCCGCCCGCCTGGGGTCGCGCCCGAGTTGCCCGGCATCAATCATGCCGCCGCGCAGGCCGCGCTCCGCAGCGACGCCACCGACCCGGGCGCGCTGCTGGCCGCGTATGGCATCGATGTGGTGGCCTCGGTGCCCGTCGACTCGGTCGGCGCGGCGGTCGAAGCGGCGGCGCGGCTGGGTTTCCCGGTGGCGCTCAAGGCGGCCGCCCCCGGGCTGCGGCATCGACTCGACCTCGGCGCGGTCCGGCTCGACCTGCCCGACGAGCCGGCCCTCCGCCGCGCGTACGCCGAGCTGGCGGCGACCTTCGGCGCGGACGCGCTGGTCCAGCCGATGGTCCCGCCCGGGGTGGCCTGCGTGGTGGAGTTGGTGGAAGACCCGGCGTTCGGGCCGGTGGTCGGCTTCAGCCTCGGCGGGGTAGCCACCGAGTTGCTCGGCGATCGGGCCTGGCGGGCGGTGCCGCTGACCGATCGGGACGCCGCCGAGCTGGTCGACGAGCCCCGGGCGGCGCCGCTGCTGCGGGGGCACCGGGGTGCCGCACCGGTCGATCGGGCGGCCCTGGCCGACCTGCTGCTGCGGGTGGGTCAGCTCGCCGACGAGCAGCCCCGGGTGCGGTCGCTGACCCTCAACCCGGTGCTCGCCCGTCCGGACGGCATCTCGGTCCTGCACGCCCAGGTACGAGTCGGTGGTGTGGCCGCCCGACCGGACACCGGCCCCCGTCGCTTGTGACACCGGCCCCCGTCGCTTGTGACACCGGCCGCCGTCGAGCCGATCAGGCGCGACTGGAAATCTGCTGGACTGCCCAGGTGTTGCCGTCCGGGTCGGCGAAGAAGACGAAGCCGACGTTGTCCATCGGATCCGCCGTAGGGCTCGGGTTGACGCCCAGCACCTGGATCTCACTGACCTCCACACCACGTTCGACCAGCTCGGCGTGGGCCTGCTTGATGTCGGGCACCACCAGTTGCAGGCCCTTGAGCGAGCCCGGCGGCATCTCCGGGACGACGCCTTTGCCGATCACGATCGAGCAGCCGGAGCCGGGCGGGGTCAGCTGCACGATGCGTGCGTCGTCGCTGATCACCGTGTCGTGGTCCACCGCGAAGCCGAGTTGGTCGGCGTAGAACTTCTTCGCCCGGTCCAGGTCGGAGACCGGCACGATCACGACTTCCAACGTCCAGTTCATGGTTGCTCTCCTCGTATCGTCGTTGTCGAACGCAGCAGCTCGGCGAGCCGCGTGTAGCTCTGCCCGACACCTCGGGCCATCGGGTAGCGCAGCACGGTGTCCCGCCCCTGCACGGTGGCGTAGAGCAGCGTGGTGGTGACTGTCGTTGCCCCGGCCAACTCGGTGAACTCGTGGCTGACCAGAGTCTCGCCCGGGTAGGACTGGTCGTCGAAGAGCTCGGTGCAGACCAGCCGCTTCGGTGGGTCGATCTGCCGGTAGACCCCGGCCTGGACCATCCGGGCACCCTCCGGGCCCAGTGACACGAACCGCCACCGCCCGCCGACCCGCAGGTCGACGTCGCACTGCGCCAACCTCCAGCCGCGCGCGCCATACCACCGGACCAGCAGCTCGGGTTGGGTGAACGCGGCGAACACCAATTGTGCTGGTGCGGCGAACAGCCGACTCAACACGACCTCCCGGTCGCCCTGGGTGTGCACGACGAGTGGGTCGTCGATGCCGGTCACCCGCCGGTCCCGTCCGGTCGGGTACGCCGACGCTCGGCGTCGGTCTGGTCGATGGTCTGGAGTTCGTCGAGCAGGTTGTCGAGGCGCTGGTAGCTCTCCGCCCAGTAGTCGCGGTAGTCGGCGAGCCACGCCGTCGCCTCCCGCAGCGGGCGGGCCTCCAAGCGGCACGGCCGGCGCTGGGCGTCCCGCCCCCGGCTGACCAGACCAGCGCGTTCCAGCACCTTGAGGTGCTTGGAGATCGCCGGCTGGCTCATCTCGAAGGGCTCTGCCAGCTCCGTCACGGTCGCCTCACCGACCGCGAGCCGGGCGAGAATGGCCCGCCGGGTCGGGTCGGCCAGCGCCGCGAAGGTCGCGTCCAACAGCTCGGCGCCCACCGCTCATAACCTCCTAGTTAAATAACCAGTTGGTTCTATCGCGGATCGGTGCCACCGTCAAGCACCTCGCAGCATGGAAGGCCCCGGCGAACCGCCAGGGCCTTCCATGGGAACCGAGTGCGTCAGCAGGCGTACGCCTCCAGACGCTGGGCACGCTCCGGGTCGCGCAGCTTCAGCAGCGTCACCTTCTCGATCTGCCGGATCCGCTCCCGGGACAGACCGAACTCCCGGCCGACCTCGTCCAGAGTGCGCTGCCGACCGTCGTCCAGACCGAACCGGAGCCGAATGACCGCCTGCTCCCGCTGCGACAGGGTGGCCAGCACGATGCTGACCTCGTTGCGTAGCTCGCCCTGCGCGGCCGCGTCGCCCGGCTCGTTGCGCGGGTCCACCGAGGCCACGAAGTCGCCGAGCGCGCTCTCGCCGTCGTCGCCGACGGCCTGATCCAGGCTGACCGGCTCCCGGTCGTAGGAGATCAGTTCGATGACCTGAATCTCGGGGATCTCCAGCGCGCGGGCGACCTCGGCGACCGTGGGTTCGCGGCCCAGCGTCACCGACAGCTCGCGGCGGGCCCGGACCATCCGGTTGACCTGCTCGACCATGTGCACCGGGATGCGGATGGTGCGCGCCTGATCTGCCATGGCCCGGGTGATCGCCTGCCGGATCCACCAGGTGGCGTACGTGGAGAACTTGTAGCCCTTGGCATAGTCGAACTTCTCCACCGCCCGGATCAGGCCGAGGTTGCCCTCCTGGATCAGGTCGAGAAAGGCCATCCCGCGGCCGGTGTAGCGCTTGGCGATGCTGACCACCAACCGCAGGTTCGCCTCCAACAGGTGGTCCTTGGCCGCCCGGCCCTCCGCGACGATCAGCTCCAGGTCGGTCCGCAGCTCCGGGGACACCGGGGTGCAGGTGGCCAGCTTCTCGGCGGCGAACAGGCCGGCCTCGATCCGCCGGGCCAGGTCGACCTCCTGCGCGGCGGTCAGCAACTTCGTGCGGCCGATCCCGTTGAGGTACGCCCGGACCAGGTCGGTGGAGATGCCGCGCTCGTCGGTGGCGTCCAGGTCGGCGAGGACCTCGGAGGCCCCGTCGGTGTCGGTCGTGGTGGCCGGGCGCATCCGGTGTTCCGTCATCTGCAGGACCATCTCTGTCTCTCCCCGTGTCCACGTCTGTGCCGTGTCTCCGGCCCAGTGGTGCCGGTGTGAGACACAGCTTGGCGGGCGGGGCGTAAAACGGGAGTGAGGCGATCGGGCACCCGACAGGAATTGGGTCGGATCGCTGGTGCGGTGTGTCGTCCCGATGTGTGGTTGCCGGCCCCGGCTACGTTGCGGACGGTCGACCACCCCGGTCGGCGGGGACAGAAGATGGAGGACGGTGTGGTCTTCAAGCGGCTCATGAAGGCGATGGGGGTCGGCGGCCCGTCGGTGGAGACGGTGCTGGCCAACCCGAACTGCCGCCCCGGCGGCCAACTGGAGGGCCGCATCCAGGTGGTCGGGGGTGACCACCAGGTCGACATCGACCACGTGACCCTCGGCCTGGTCACCCGGGTCGAGGTCGAGAGCGGCGACAACGACTACGACACCACTCAGGAGTTCCACCGCCAACAGGTCACCGGCGCGTTCCGGCTGGAGCCCGGGCAGCGTTACGACATCCCGTTCCGCTTCGACGTGCCGTGGGAGACACCGGTCACCGAGTTGTACGGGCAGCACCTGCACGGCATGACGATGGGCCTGCGTACCGAGCTGGAGGTTGCCCGCGCGGTCGACAAGGGTGACCTGGACGCCGTGTCGGTGCACCCGCTGCCGGCGCAGGAGAAACTGCTGGACGCGTTGCTGCGACTGGGCTTCCGGTTCGCACGCGCCGATGTGGAGCGTGGTCACATCTACGGCGTACGGCAGACGTTGCCGTTCTACCAGGAGATCGAGTTCAGCCCGGCACCGCAGTACGCCCGCTCGATCAACCAGTTGGAGGTCACCTTCATCGCCGATGCGCAGCAGATGCAGGTGGTGCTGGAGGTCGACAAGCGTGGCGGCGTCTTCACCGAGGGTCGGGACGCCTTCGGCCGGTTCACGGTCGACCACGCCACCGCCGACCGCACCGACTGGACCGCCGAACTCGACAACTGGCTCCGCCAGTCCCTGTCCCGCCGAGGCCTCTTTTCCATGACCCAACCGCCCGGTCAGCGCATCCAGACCGGGTCGGTGCCCGGCACGGAGAGCGGCG
>NZ_JBEXEV010000054.1:0-22308 GCF_040606435.1 Micromonospora sp. NPDC005413 | reverse complement strand
TGACTCCGCCAACCCGAACACCGCCTCGTATGAGGTCACCGCCGAGCACCTCGCCGACTGGATCGCCACCCGCGGCTACGCCACCAGCTGACCCGTGGACAGACGACCGAAGGGCCGGACCCCACCGGGGGCCCGGCCCTTCGTCATGCCATCAGTCGGTGGAGAGGACAGCCAGGATCTGTTCGCCGTACTTGGCGAGCTTGTTCTCACCGACTCCGCTGACGCGGGACAGGTCGGCCAGCGTGCCCGGCGCGTCGCTGGCGATCTGCCGCAGCGTGGCGTCGTGGAAGATCACGTACGCCGGGACGCCCTGCTCTTTGGCGGTGGCCGCCCGCCAGCCGCGCAGCCGCTCGAAGAGCGACGTGGCGGCCGGGGTCAGCTCGGCGACCACGGTGGCCGAGCCGCGCGGCTTCGACGAGCGACTCGATGCCGGCTTCTCCGGTTCGCGGCGCATCATCACCGTGCGGCGGCGACCCAGAACCTCGGCGCTCGCCTCGGTGAGGGCGAGCGTGCCGTAGTCGCCCTCCACGGCGAGCAGCCCCTCGGCGAGCAGTTGCCGGACCACGCCCCGCCACTCCGCCTCACTGAGTTCGGAGCCGATGCCGAAGACGGTCAGCGAGTCGTGGCCGTACTGGCTGATTTTGTCGGTCTGCCTACCGAGCAGGATGTCGATGCACTGCCCGGCGCCGAACCGCTGGTTGCGTTCGCGGTCGAGCCGGAAGACGGCGGAGAGCAACTTCTGGGCGGCGACCGTGCCGTCCCAGGTTTCTGGCGGGGTGAGGCAGGTGTCGCAGTTGCCGCACGCGGACGTCGTCGTATCGCCGAAGTATTCGAGCAGCTGGACCCGCCGGCAACGCACCGTCTCGCAGAGGGCGAGCATCGCGTCCAGGTGCGCGGCGAGGTTGCGGCGGTGCGCGAGGTCGCCGTCGGACGTCTCGATCATCTTGCGTTGCTGGACCACGTCCTGCAGCCCGTACGCCAGCCAGGCGGTGGACGGCAGGCCGTCCCGCCCGGCGCGGCCGGTCTCCTGGTAGTAGCCCTCGACCGACTTTGGCAGGTCGAGGTGGGCGACGAATCGGACGTCGGGCTTGTCGATGCCCATGCCGAAGGCGATGGTGGCCACCATGACCAGGCCGTCCTCCCGCAGGAACCGCTGCTGGTTGGCGGCGCGGGTCGCCGAGTCCAACCCGGCGTGGTAGGGCAGGGCGGCGACCCCGTTGGCGGTGAGGAACTCCGCCGTCTTGTCGACCGAGGCCCGGGACAGGCAGTAGACGATCCCGGCGTCGCCGGGGTGCTCGTCGCGTAGCAGGGCCAGTAGTTGCTTGCGGGGCTCCCGCTTGGGCACGATCCGGTACTGGATGTTGGGCCGGTCGAAGCTGGCCACGAAGTGGCGGGCGTCGTCGAGCTTGAGCCGGGAGGCGATCTCGGTGCGGGTGGCGCTGGTCGCGGTGGCGGTCAGCGCGATCCGGGGAACCTGGGGCCACCGCTCGTGCAGCATCGACAGCGCCAGGTAGTCGGGGCGGAAGTCGTGCCCCCACTGGCTCACGCAGTGCGCCTCGTCGATCGCGAACAGGGAGATGCGCCCCCGGTCCAGCAGGGCGAGGGTGGATCGGACGCCGAGCGCCTCCGGGGCAAGGTAGAGCAGATCCAGCTCGCCGGCGACGAAGGCCGCCTCGACCCGGCGGCGGGCGTCCAGGGTCTGGGTCGAGTTGAGGAACCCGGCGCGGACGCCAACGGCGGTGAGTGCGTCCACCTGGTCCTGCATGAGCGCGATCAGCGGGGACACGACGACCGCGACCCCGTCGCGGACCAGGGCCGGGATCTGGTAGCACAGTGACTTGCCACCACCGGTGGGCATCAACACCAGCGCGTCGCCGCCAGCGACCACGTGGTCGATCACGTCCTGCTGGAAACCGCGGAAGGCGTCGTAGCCGAACACCCGGCGCAGCACCGGCAGCGCGTCCTCGGGACGCAGGTCGGTGGGAGAAGCCATCCGCGGAGTCTACGAGCCGACCCCGACAGCGCCCGCCCGGCGCACCCGAGGGGGCGCGCCGGACTGGCGGGACCGGTTCGCCAGGCCGCGCGGCGGGGCCTCCTCCCGGCCACGATATTGATCGTTATCGAGGGTGGTGACTGTCGGGAGGGCGACCGGCCGTCGTCGGTCGTCCGACGACCCGTGGCGGGTGCCCGGCCCCGACCCGGCGGCGGGATAGAGTCGCTGATTGACCAATCGCGGCCGAGGGCGGCCGCGCGGCGCCACAGCTTGGGGGTACGGGTGAGCGAGGCGCGCACAGCCGGTGACCGGATCGACGACCCGGCGGCCGTCGACGGGCAGTCGGCGGCCGAGTCGGAGACCACACTCGTGGTGGTCACCGGCGTCTCGGGGGGTGGCCGCAGCACGGTTGCCCGGGCGTTGGAGAACGTCGGCTACTACGTGGTCGACAACCTGCCGCAGGCGCTGATGCTGGACATGGCCGAGCTGGCGTTCAAGGCGGGCGGCGCGGCTCGGCGTACCGCGATGGTGTTGGACGTGCGGTCGCGGGCCTTCTCCACGGACCTGGCCGGGGCGATCCGCGAGCTGAAGGAGCGCGGGTTCTCGCCCCGGGTGGTCTTCGTCGACGCGGACGACGAGGTGTTGATCCGGCGGTTCGAGAGCGTTCGCCGTTCGCACCCGTTGCAGGGTGACGGGCGGCTGGCCGACGGCATCGCCGTGGAGCGCGGGTTGCTGGAGGAGGCGCGCGACCAGGCCGACGTGATCATCGACACCAGCCACCTGAACGTCAACCAGCTCCGTCGGCGCATCGAGGAGTTGTTCGGCGGCGAGGACGCCCGGCGGCTGCGGGTCACCGTGTTGTCGTTCGGCTTCAAGTACGGCCTGCCACCCGACGCCGACTTCGTGCTGGACGCCCGGTTCCTGCCCAATCCGTACTGGGTGCCGGAGCTGCGGGAGCACACCGGGCGGGAGGAGGCGGTCAGCGCGTACGTGCTGGGCCAGGAGGGCGCGGACGCGTTCGTCGCCTCGTACTCCGACCTGGTCAACGCCACCACCGCAGGCTTCGAGCGGGAGGGCAAGCGGTACCTCACGGTCGCCGTGGGCTGCACCGGCGGCAAGCACCGCAGTGTGGCCATCGCCGAGGAGTTGGCCGCGCGACTGCGCCACTCCGGGCTGGCGGCCAACGCCCAGCACCGCGACCTGGGGCGGGAATGACGGCCCGGCGGGTGGTGGCGTTCGGCGGCGGGCACGGGCTGTCCGCCTCGTTGCGCGCGCTGCGCCACTGTGCCCCCGAACTCGACCTTGACATCACCGCGGTGGTCACCGTGGGTGACGACGGCGGCTCCAGCGGCCGTCTGCGCGCAGAGCGGGGTGGCCTGCCCCCGGGCGATCTGCGCCAGGCCCTGGTGGCGCTGGCCGGGGATCACCCGGCCACTCGTCGTAGCGCCGGGCTGTTCCAGCACCGCTTCGCCGCCGTGTCGGTGGGCGTACCCCGATCCGGCGCGACCGACCCGGGCCCGGCGACGACCGACGACCTCGACCGACGCGGCGCTCGCCCGCAAGGCACCGACGGGGCGTCGGCCGGCACCGACGGGCTGGCCGGGCACGCGGTGGGCAACCTGGTGCTCTGCGGTCTCATGGAGTTGCTCGGCGACCCGGTGGCCGCGCTGGAGCACGCCGGCGCGATGCTCGGCACGGTCGGCCGGGTGTTGCCGATGTCCCGCCAGCCGGTCGGCATCGAGGCGCGGGTACGCGGTGCCGACCCGGCCGCCCCCGACGAGGTGCGCACCGTGCGCGGCCAGCACCAGGTGGCGGTCACCACCGGGCGGGTCGAGTCGCTGCGCCTCACCCCGGCCGCCCCACCGGCCTGCGCCGAGGCCGTCGCGGCGATCAGGGCGGCGGACTGGTTGATCTTCGGGCCGGGCAGCTGGTACACCAGCGTGCTACCGCACCTGCTGGTGCCGCAGTTGGCCGACGCGATCGTGTCCAGTTCGGCCCGGAGGCTGGTCACGCTGAACCTCGCCGCGGAGAAGGAGACCCTCGGGCTCTCCGTCGCCGATCATCTCGCGGCTCTGCGCTGGTATCTGCCCGAGCTCAAGGTGGATCTCGTGCTCACTGATGCCAAGGTGGTGGGTGACCCCGAACCGGTCGAACGTGCGGCAGAATCGCTGGGTGCCCGCCTGGTCCTCGCCCCCGTCGCCGTCACCGACGGCACTCCCCGCCATGATCCGGCTGCCCTGGGCGCCGCGCTGGTGCCTGTCCTGGGCGCCGATCGTTAGACACGTACGTAATCTCCGGCGACACGCCGGAACAGGTCCGTGAGGGGACGCACAATGGCGATGACGGCCGCGGTCAAGGACGAGCTGAGTCGGGTCGACGTGCCCAAGCCCTGCTGTCGGCGGGCGGAGATGGCCGCACTGCTGCGCTTCGCTGGCGGGCTGCACATCGTTTCCGGCCGCGTGGTGGTGGAGGCTGAACTGGACACCGGGGCGGTGGCCCGACGGCTGCGCCGGGAGATCGCGGAGGTCTACGGCTACCCCAGCGAGATCCACGTGCTGGCCTCCGGTGGGCTGCGCAAGGGCAGCCACTTCATCGTGCGGGTGGTCAAGGACGGCGAGGCCCTCGCCCGGCAGACCGGCCTGCTCGACGTGCGGGGTCGCCCGGTGCGCGGGCTGCCCCCGCACGTGGTCGCGGCGAACGTCTGCTGCGCGGTCTCCGCGTGGCGGGGCGCGTTCATGGCGCACGGCTCGCTCACCGAGCCCGGCCGCTCCAGCGCCCTGGAAATCACCTGCCCGGGGCCGGAGTCGGCATTGGCGCTGGTCGGCGCGGCCCGCCGCATCGGCATCACCGCCAAGAACCGCGAGGTACGCGGGGTGGACCGGGTGGTGGTCAAGGACGGCGACGCGATCGCCGCGCTGCTCACCCGGATCGGCGCGCACTCCAGTGTGCTGGCCTGGGAGGAGCGTCGGGTACGCCGCGAGGTGCGGGCCACCGCCAACCGGCTCGCCAACTTCGACGACGCCAACCTGCGTCGCTCGGCGCGCGCCGCGGTGGCCGCCGCCGCCCGGGTCACCCGTGCACTGGAGATCCTCGCCGACGAGGCCCCCAACCACCTGACCGACGCCGGGCGGCTACGCCTGGAGCACCGGCAGGCGTCGCTGGAGGAGTTGGGCGCGCTGGCCGACCCGCCGCTGACCAAGGACGCCATCGCCGGGCGGATCCGGCGGCTGCTGGCACTGGCTGACAAGCGGGCCCGAGACCTCGGCATCCCGGATACCGAAGCAGCCGTCACGCCCGACATGCTCGTGGTCTGATAGGACGGCAGGGCCGCACGGTGCGCCCGGGTCACGACCCGGCGCAGCGTGGCCTCGCACGCTCGGATAAGGTCGCTGCGTACGGCAAGGGGGCCGACACAGGCACTCCTCGTCGTGCCACCGCCTCGGGCGGTCAGGTCCTCAGACCGCGGCGGGGTGGCCGAGATCAACCGTCAACGGCCGGCTCCAACGGTCGGCGCACACCACTCCGCCGGCCCGTTGTCTGAAGCCGGCGGACCAGAACGCGAGGAGTGACCTGTGACCATCCGGGTTGGCATCAACGGCTTCGGCCGGATCGGCCGTAACTTCTTCCGGGCAGTGCTGGCGTCCGACGCCGACATCGAGGTCGTGGCGGTGAACGACCTGACCGACAACGCCACGCTCGCCCACCTGCTCAAGTACGACAGCATCCTGGGTCGCCTGCCCTACGAGGTCAAGGCCACCGCCGACGAGATCACCGTCGGTGGCAAGACCATCAAGGCGTACGCCGAGAAGGACCCGTCGAAGCTGCCGTGGGGCGAGGTCGGCGCCGACGTCGTCATCGAGTCGACCGGCTTCTTCACCGACGCCACCAAGGCCAAGGCGCACGTCGCCGGCGGGGCCAAGAAGGTCATCATCTCCGCCCCGGCGAAGAACGAGGACGTCACCGTCGTCATGGGTGTCAACCACGACACCTACGACCCGGCGAAGCACACCATCATCTCCAACGCTTCGTGCACCACCAACTGCCTCGCCCCGATGGCGAAGGTCCTGCACGACACGTTCGGCATCCAGCACGGTCTGATGACGACGATCCACGCGTACACCCAGGACCAGAACCTCCAGGACGCGCCGCACTCGGATCTGCGTCGGGCGCGGGCCGCCGCGCTGAACATCGTGCCGACCTCGACCGGTGCCGCCAAGGCCATCGGGCTGGTGCTGCCGGAGCTCAAGGGCAAGCTCGACGGCTACGCCCTGCGGGTGCCGATCCCGACCGGCTCGGTCACCGACCTCACCGTCAACGTGGGTCGCGAGACCACCGTGGACGAGGTCAACGCCGCGCTGAAGGCCGCCGCGGACGGCCCGCTCAAGGGCATCCTGGTCTACAACGAGGACCCGATCGTCTCCAGCGACATCGTCACCGACCCGGCGTCGTGCATCTTCGACGCGCCGCTGACCAAGGTGGTCGGCAACCAGGTCAAGGTCGTCGGCTGGTACGACAACGAGTGGGGCTACTCCAACCGCCTGGTCGACCTGGTCAAGCTGGTCGGTTCCTCGCTGTGAGCATCCGGACCCTCGACGACCTGCTCGCCGAGGGGGTGGCAGGTCGGCGCGTGCTGGTGCGCGCCGACCTGAACGTCCCGCTCGACAAGCAGACCGGCGCCATCAGTGACGATGGGCGCATCCGCGCGGTGCTGCCGACCATCGGTGCGCTGGTGGAGGCCGGCGCGAAGGTGGTCGTCTGCTCGCACCTGGGTCGCCCGAAGGGCGCACCGGACCCGCAGTTCAGCCTCGGCCCGGTCGCCGGGCGGCTCGGTGAGCTGCTCGGTGCGCCGGTGCACTTCGCCACGGACACCGTCGGTGATTCCGCCCACTCCACCGTCGCTGGCCTGGCCGACGGCCAGGTCGCCCTGTTGGAGAACCTGCGCTTCAACGCGGGTGAGACCAGCAAGGACGAGGCCGAGCGGGGCGCCTTCGCCGACCAGCTCGCCGCGTTCGGCGACGCGTACGTGGACGACGCGTTCGGCGCCGTGCACCGCAAGCACGCCAGTGTCTACGACGTGCCGGCTCGGCTGCCGCACGTCGCGGGCCGACTGGTGCTGCGTGAGGTCGAGGTGCTCTCCAAGCTCACCGGTGACCCCGAGCGGCCGTACGTGGTGGTGCTCGGTGGGTCGAAGGTGTCCGACAAGCTGGCCGTGATCGAGGCGCTGCTGCCCACGGTCGATCGGCTGCTCATCGGTGGCGGGATGTGCTTCACCTTCCTCAAGGCTCAGGGCCTGGAGGTGGGCACCTCGCTGCTGGAGAAGGACATGGTCGAGACCTGCGGCAACCTGTTGGAGCGGTCCGGCGGCAAGATCATGCTCCCGGTCGACGTGGTGGTCGCGGACGCGTTCGCCCCGGACGCCACGCACGACACGGTCCGCGTCGACGGCATCCCGAGCCACCGGCTCGGTCTGGACATCGGCCCGGAGACGGTGGCGGGCTTCGCCGCCGCGCTGTCCCAGGCGAAGACGATCTTCTGGAACGGCCCGATGGGCGTGTTCGAGATGCCGGCCTTCGCGGCTGGCACCCGGGGGATCGCCGAGGCGATCACCAAGGCCGACGCGTTCAGCGTCGTCGGCGGCGGCGACTCGGCGGCGGCGGTCCGTGCCCTGGGGCTGGACGAGTCGTCCTTCGGGCACATCTCCACGGGTGGCGGCGCCTCCCTGGAATACCTCGAGGGCAAGGCCCTCCCCGGCATCGCAGCCCTGGAGAACTGAATGGCGAGCACCACCCGCCGGCCGTTGATGGCTGGCAACTGGAAGATGAACCTCAACCACCTCGAGGCCAACCTGCTGGTGCAGAAGCTGGCCGCGAGCCTCACCGAGAAGCACCTCACCGAGGTGGAGACGGTCGTGTTGCCGCCCTTCACCGACCTGCGCACGGTGCAGACCGCGGTGGACGGGGACAAGCTGCTGATCGGCTACGGCGGGCAGGACCTCTCCCCGCACGCCTCGGGCGCGTACACCGGGGACATCTCCGGCGCGATGCTCGCCAAGCTCGGCTGCACGTACGTGGCGGTCGGGCACTCCGAGCGGCGGGCCTACCACCACGAGGACGACGCGCTGGTCAACGCCAAGGTGAAGGCGGCGCTGACGCATGGCCTGACCCCGATCCTCTGTGTGGGGGAGGGGCTGGACGTGCGCGAGCAGGGCACCCACGTGGCGCACTGCGCCGACCAGCTCGACGGCGGCCTCGCCGGGCTCACGCCCGAGCAGGTGCGGCAGGTCGTGATCGCGTACGAGCCGGTCTGGGCGATCGGCACCGGCAAGACCGCGACGCCGGAGGACGCCCAGGAGGTCTGCGGGGCGGTCCGTCGGCGACTGGCGGAACGCTTCGACCAGGACACCGCCGACCAGGTCCGGGTCCTCTACGGCGGCTCGGTCAAGGCGTCCAACGTCGCCTCGATCATGGCCCAGCCGGACGTGGACGGGGGCCTGGTGGGGGGTGCCAGCCTGGACGCGGAGGAGTTCGCCCAGATCTGCCGGTTCCCGGAGCACATCGCTCGCTGATCGCTCGGTATCCTTGACACCGCCCGTCCGCCGGTCGGTGCCACCGTGCCCGATCAGACCGGGCGAGGATCGCTACGAGAGGACTGACCCCAGCCATGCCGATCTGGTTCGCATACACGTTGATCGTGTTGCTGGTCATCACGAGCATTCTGCTCACCATGCTTATCCTGCTGCACCGCGGCAAGGGCGGCGGTCTGTCGAGCATGTTCGGCGGTGGCGTCAGCTCCAGCCTCGCGGGCTCCTCGGTGGCGGAGAAAAACCTGGACCGATACACCGTTCTGGTGAGCGTCGTCTGGTTCGCTGCCATCGTCGGGCTCGGGCTCTGGCTGCGCCTCCAGATGAACAGCGGCACCTGAGCAGCTCATCAAGTCGTACAATCTGCGCGCGGTCCGTCACCCGACGGGCCGCGCGCAGGCTTTTCTCCGCTGCACCGCGTCGCCCGCCGCCCACCCCTGAAGACGGCGGGTCCCCTCCGACGACAGGAGCGAGCAGCCGTGCCGAGTGGCAACGTTATCCGCGGCGCCCGTGTCGGGTCCGCGCCCATGCGCCCGGACGGGCGGCACCAACCCGCCCCCCGACAGGACGTGACCTACTGGTGCCGCAACGAGCACCGGATCGACATCCGGATCGCCGCGGACGTCGAGGCGCCGCCCCTGTGGGACTGCCCCCGCTGCGGCCTGCCCGCGGGCCGGGACGCGCAGAACCCACCCGGCCGGGTCCGCGCCGAGCCCTACAAGAGCCACCTGGCGTACGTGAAGGAGCGCCGTACCGCCGAGGAGGGGGAGGCGCTGCTGGCCGAGGCGCTCGCCGCGCTACGCCGCCGCAGGGGCGAGTAAGAGGAAAGGCCCCTCATCAACGCCAGGCGTTGACAAGAGGCCCCTCCTACAGTTAGCGGAGGCTGCGGAGGCGGACGGGTACGTCAGCTGCCGCCGCCCGGTCCAGCAGCCAACGGGTGCGGCCCACGCCGTGCACCCCGGCGGCAGGCAACTGCACCGGCCCGGCGCCGGCCAACGCCATACCCACCGCGCGGGCCTTGTCGGCGCCACCGGCCACCAGCCAGACCTCCTCGGCGGTGTTGATCGCCGGCAGGGTGAGCGTGGTCCGCATCGGCGGCGGCTTGGGGCTGCCCCGCACCGCGCTGACCGGCCGGGTCTCGTAGTGCACCGGGTGCTCGGGGAAGACCGAGGCCACGTGCCCGTCCTCGCCGACGCCCAGCATCAGCACGTCGAAGTGCGGCAGCGTGGCGTGCCCGGGCCGGGCGGCACGGGCCAACTCCTCCGCGTACGCGGCTGCGCCCGCCTCGGGGTCGTTGCCGGCCGGGCCGTCGGAGGCCGGCATCGGGTGTACCCGGGCCGGGTTCAGCGGCACCACGTCCAGCAGGGCGGCACGGGCCTGGGTCTCGTTGCGCTCCGGATCACCGGCGGGCAGGAACCGCTCGTCGCCCCACCACACGTCGACCCGGGACCAGTCCACCGCGTCGCGGGCCGGCAGCGTCGCCACCGCCCGGTACACGGCCGCGGCGATCCGACCACCGGTGAGCACCACCGAGGCCTCGCCCCGGTCGGCCTGGGCGTCGAGCAGCTTCACCAACAACCGGGCTGCCACGGCCTGCGCCAGCAGGTCGGCGTCGGCGTGGACGGCGACACTCGCCTCACTCATGGAATGCGCCTTCGTTTCCCGACCGCACGGCGGTCGCTGTCGCGTCGTACCCGGGCCGGTACGCCCGGAGGTGGCGGGGCGGGGTGCCCCGGAGGTGCCGGGGCAGGACCCGAGATCGGCCCTGCCCCGCTGTCCTGCACCGGCGTCGGGCTCAACCCTCGCCGCTCGTGCCGCTGTGTGCGGTGACCCCGGCCTCGGCGCGCTGCGCGGTGGCCGGATCCTTCCAGACGTGCACCCGCTGCGCGTGACGCTGCTCCAGCCCACGCAGCCCGACCGTCGCGCCCAGCGCCTCCGCGTACACCTGGTCGGCGTCCAGGCGGCGCAGCTCCTCGGCCAGCTCGTCACCGAGCGGTCGGCGGACCAGCGGTAGGGCCCGGTCGTCCTGGCCGGTCCGCCGGAACACCGCCATGCTGTCCTCGCGGGTCAGCGTCAGCTGGTCACCGTTGGCGCAGGTCAGCTGCACCTCCCGCATTCGCGGGAACTCGGTGCTGTCCACCCGGCGGGGCGTGATGCCGAGCCGGCTGGCCAGCCAACCGACCATCAGCGTCGCCGTCGGGTCGGTGGGCGGCGCGACGACGGTCGCCTCGGTGACCCGCTCCTCGGTGGTGTCGAACGCCCCGGCGACCAGGGTCCGCCACGGGGTGATCCGGGTCCACGCCAGGTCCGTGTCGCCCGGGGCGTAGTCCCGGGCACGCTGCCGCAGCGCCTCCACCGGGTCGGCGGCCTGCGCCGAGTCGGTGATTCTTCGGTCGGCGACCACACCGAGGAAATCGGTGGCGATCTCCGCTGGCGGCTCGCCGTGCCACCAGGTGACCACCGGCACATCCGGAACGAGCAGCGGCATCACGACCGACTCGGCGTGCAGGGCCAGCCGACCGTACATCCGGGTGACCACCGCCTCGCACGGGCCGAGCCGGCCACCGACCACGATCTCCGCGTCCAGTCGGTTGCGGTCCCGCTCGATCTCGGAGCGAACCACCACCACCAGCCGGCACGGGTGGGCGGCGGCGGCGATCGTCGCCGCCGCCTCCGCCTCACGGACCCGCTTCTCATCCACGACCACGATGAGGGTGAGCGCCATGCCGCTGGCCACCCCGCCGGCGCTGCGCCGCTCAGCGGCGAGCGCCTTGACCACCTCGTTGCCGGTGGTGTCCCACAGCCCGATCACTGGAGCCTCCTGCTCTGCGACATGACCCGCTCACTCACGCGCGCCGCCATGCGCGGCCCTCGCGGGCCAGCATCTCGTCGGAGGCCCGGGGCCCCCACTCGCCGGAGCGGTACTTCTCCGGCGTGGTGCCCGCCCAGGCGTGCTCCAGCGGGTCGATCACCTGCCAGCTCTGCTCGACCTCGGCCGCGTCCGGGAACAGCGTCCGGTCGCCGATCAGCACGTCCAGCACCAGTC
Source organism: Micromonospora sp. NPDC005413 (assembly GCF_040606435.1). Classification (NCBI taxonomy): domain Bacteria; kingdom Bacillati; phylum Actinomycetota; class Actinomycetes; order Micromonosporales; family Micromonosporaceae; genus Micromonospora; species Micromonospora sp. NPDC005413. Next base: position 10,689 of record NZ_JBEXEV010000054.1, on the reverse strand, counting down.
GCTCGTACGCCTCCGGGCTGGACTCGGTGAACGCCTCGCCGTACTGGAAGTCCATCGCGATGTCGCGGACCTCCATCGTCGTGCCGGGCACCTTCGAGCCGAACTTGAGAACCACGCCCTCGTCCGGCTGCACCCGGATGACCAACTGGTTGTTGCCCAGCGACTCCATGTCGGCGTCGTTGAACGGCAGGTGCGGCGCCTTCTTGAACATGATGGCCACCTCGGTGACCCGCCGGGGCAGTCGCTTGCCGGCCCGGATGTAGAACGGCACCTCGGCCCAGCGGCGGTTCTGGATGCCGAGCCGTACCGCCACGTACGTCTCCGTGGTGGAGTCGGTGGGGACGTCCCGCTCCTCCAGGTAGCCGACCGCGCGTTCGCCGCCCACCCAGCCGGGCAGGTACTGGCCGCGTACGGTGTCCCGGGCCACGTCCTTGGGCAGGGTGATCGCCTTGAGCACCTTCAGCTTCTCGGCCCGGATCTCGTCGGCGTCGAAGCTGGTCGGCTCCTCCATCGCCACCAGGGCGAGAAGCTGAAGGAGGTGGTTCTGCAGGACGTCGCGGGCGGTGCCGACGGTGTCATAGAAGCCGGCGCGGGTGCCGATGCCGACGTCCTCGGCCATGGTGATCTGCACCGAGTCGACGTACTTGGAGTTCCAGAGGGGCTCGAACAGGTTGTTGGCGAACCGCAGGGCGAGGATGTTCTGGACCGTCTCCTTGCCCAGGTAGTGGTCGATCCGGAAGACGTCCTGCCGGGTGAACACGTCGTCGACGAGGTCGTTGAGCGCCTTCGCCGAGGGCAGGTCGTTGCCGAACGGCTTCTCCACGACGACGCGGCGCCAACCGCCGGACTTGTCGTTGTCGGCCATTCCGGTGCGGGCCAACTGCTTGAGCACGACGGGGAACGCGGCCGGGGGGATGGAGAAGTAGAACGCCGCGTTGCCGGTGATGCCGTGGGTCTGCCGCAGATCGTCCAGGGTGGTGGCGAGCTGATCGAATGCGGCGTCGTCATCGAACGACCCACCGACGAACTTGATGTTGCCGGCCAGACGTGCCCACACCTCGTCGCGCCAGGGGGTACGCGCGTGCTTGCGGGCAGCCTCGCAGGCCAACGTCTCGAAGTCGCCGTCACCCCAGTCGCGGCGGGCGAACCCGAGCACCACGAAGCCGGGCGGCAGCAGCCCTCGGTTGGCCAGGTCGTAGACCGCGGGGAGCAGCTTCTTGCGGGCCAGGTCGCCGGTCACCCCGAAGATCACCAGAGCACACGGCTCCGGGATCCGGGGCAACCGGCGGTCCTGCGGGTCGCGTAGCGGGTTCGCCGGAACCCCTTCGGTTCGCGACTGCGGGGCTCGCAAGACCGGCTCACTCCTCGCGCTCACTGGGCCACCTTCGGTTCGCGACTGCGGGGCTCGCAACCCCGGCTCACTCCTCGCGCTCACGGTGCCCCCTCGCTTCCGCTTCAGTCACGTCGTCCATCCTCACGCCCGCAGCTCACCGACCGCGTCGAGTAGTTGGGCGATGCCAGCGGCACGGTCGGTCAGATGCAGCCGCAGCACCGGCCGCTCCCGACCGGCGAGGGCCTGCCGGTCGCCGGCGGCCTGCGCCGCCTGCAACTCACCGAAGGTGTACGGCTTGCCCGGCACCTCCAGGTCCTCGGCGACCGCGCCGGTCACCTGGAGGTAGCTGCCCACCTGTGGGCCGCCCTTGTGGTACTGGCCCGTCGAGTGCAGGAACCGCGGCCCCCAACCGAAGGTCACCGGCCGGCCGCCCGCCTGGGCCAGCAGCGGCCGCAGCCGGGCCGCGTCGGCGTCGGCGAACCGGTCGAGGTACGCCATCACCGCGAGGTAACCGTCGTCGCCCAGCCCGTCGAGCAGCCAGCGCAGCACCCCGGCCAGGTCGCCGGGAGCGCCCTGCGGGGCGTACACCTCGATCGCGCCCTCGGTGAACGACGGCGTCTCCGCCGGCAGACCCGAGGCCAGGATCTTGTTGGTGTTCTCCTTGGACTCGGTGACGTTCGGCTGGTTGAACGGGTCGATGCCGAGCACCACGCCGGCCACCGCGGTGGCGTACTCCCAGGCCAGGAACTGCGCGCCGAGCGGGCCGTTGACCGCCACGTCCGGGTCGGCGCCGCCGCCCGGCACGTCGCCGGGAGCCAGCGCGCCGCCGTAGCTGACGGTCAGCACGTCCGACCCGGAGGCGCCGGGGCTCTGCGGGGACTCCACGACCACCGGGAGGATGCCCACCCCGGCCTTGCCGGTCGACTCGGCGATCAGCTGCTCAGCCCAGTCGCCGAACCCGTCGATGCCGGTGCCGTCGGAGACCAGGGCGACCTTGTCCCGGGCCAGCGTGGCGGCGGCGCCCAGGGCGGCGCCCAGCGCCAGCGCCGGATTGTCCCGGTCCGTGCCGAGCGACGCGGCCAGCGCCTCGGCCTGGTCGAGCAGTTCCGCGACCTCGACCCCGGCCAGCGCCGAGGGCACCAGGCCGAACGCGGTCAGTGCCGAGTACCGGCCGCCCACGTTCGGGTCGGCGAGCACGGTGAACGCGCCCATCTCGGTCGCGGTGGTCTCCAGCGGCGAGCCCGGGTCGGTGACGATGACGAAGTGCCGGCCGGCCTCCGCCTCGGTCATTCCGGCGTCCAGGAACGCCTGCCAGTAGGCGCGTCGGTGGCTGTCGGTCTCCACCGTCGATCCGGACTTGCTGGCCACGACAACCACGGTGCGCTCCAGCCGGTCACCGAGCGCTGCCCGGACCTGGCCCGGGTCGGTGGTGTCCAGCACGGTCAGCGGGCGACCCAGAGTCCGGGTGATCACCTCGGGAGCCAGTGACGAACCGCCCATACCGGCGAGCACCACGTGGTCCAGATCGGCCAGCTCCGCGGTCAGCTCGGCCAGCTGCACCAGCAGCTCCCGGCTGCGCTGGTGGGTGTCCACCCAGCCAAGCCGCGTCTTCGCCTCGGCCTCGGCGTCCGGGCCCCACAGGCTCGCGTCCTTGGCCGCCAACTTGCCCGGGACGCCGGCCTTGACCAGCGCGTCCCGGGTCGAGGCCGGCGCGGACTTGTCGACCGCGTCCGCGCCGTACACGGCGAGCCCGGCAGCGGCCTCCACCGGCCCGTCAAACAGGTCGCTCATGCCGCCACTCCGCTTCGCTGCGTGCCGACCATCGCACTGCGCATGCTGATTCGCTCGCTGCGCTCGCTCATGCGTTACCACCAGCCTGCTCGGCGGCCTTCGCGTTGCCCTTCGCGGCCTTGTTCGGCGCACCCTTGCCGGCACCCGCCGCCTTCAGCGACTTGCGGACGCCCTCGAGCAGCTCCTCCCAGCTGGCCTCGAACTTCTCCACGCCCTCGCGCTCCAGAGTGACGATCACGTCATCCATGTCCACCCCGACCGACTCCAGGTCGGCGAAGACCTTGCGGGCCGCGTCGTAGGAGCCGGTGATGGTGTCGCCGCGGGTCTCGCCGTGATCGGCGTACGCGTGGATGACCGACTCCGGCATGGTGTTGACCGTGCCGGGGGCGATCAGCTCCTCGACGTAGATGACGTCGCGGTAGTCCGGGTTCTTCGTCGAGGTGGACGCCCACAGCGGCCGCTGCGGGTGCGCGCCGGCGTCGGCGAGCGCCTGCCAGCGGTCGGAGGAGAACACCTTGGTGTAGCGCTCGTACGCCAGCTGGGCGTTGGCGACGGCGGCCTTGCCCTTCAGCGACTTGGCCTGCTCGGAGCCGACCTTCTCCAGCCTCTTGTCGACCTCGGAGTCGACCCGGGAGACGAAGAACGACGCCACCGAGCCGATGGTGGAGAGGTCGTGGCCGTTGGCCTTGGCCTGCTCCAGGCCGGCCAGGAACGCCTCCATCACCGCCGAGTAGCGGTCCAGACCGAAGATCAGCGTCACGTTCACGCTGATCCCCTCGGCCAGGGTGGCGGTGATCGCCGGCAGGCCCGCCTCGGTGGCCGGGATCTTGATGAAGAGGTTGGGCCGGTCGACCAGCCACCACAGCGCCTTGGCCTCGGCCACCGTCCGGTCGCTCTCGTGTGCCAGCCGGGGATCCACCTCGATGGAGACCCGCCCGTCGACACCCGCGCTCCCGTCGTACGACGGGCGCATCACGTCGCAGGCCCACCGGACGTCGTACGTGGTGAGCATGCGCACCGACTCCTCGACCTCCACCCCACGGGTGGCGAGGTCACGCAGCTGCCAGTTGTACTCGTCGGCGTCGCTCAGCGCCTTGGCGAAGATCGTCGGGTTGGTGGTGACTCCGGCTACGTGCTTTTCGCGGCGGAGCTGGTCCAGCCCGCCGGAGCTCAGTCGTACGCGGGAAAGATCGTCGAGCCAGACCGCCACGCCCGCGGCGGTCAGTTCATTCAGCTTGTCCGTCATGCCGTCCACGCTCCCTCAGTTGCCGGTCGTGAAACCGGTGATGTCGCCGACCCGGGCCAGCGAGGCGTGCGCCGCCGCCACGATCCGGTCGGGGGTGAAGCCGAACTGCTCGAAGAGCACGGTGTGCGGAGCGCTCGCTCCGTAGTGCTCCAGGCTGACGCTCTCGCCGAGGTCGCCGACGACGCCACGCCAGGACATGCCGATGCCCGCCTCCACGCTCACCCGTGCCTTTACCCCGCGCGGCAGCACCGACTCCCGATATGCCTCATCCTGCTCGTAGAACCACTCCTGGCAGGGCATCGAGACGACCCGGGTCGGGGTGCCGTCGGCCTCCAGCCGCTCCCGCGCGGTCAGGCAGAGCTGCACCTCGGAGCCGGTGCCAACGATGATCACCTGCGGCTTGCCGTTGGACGCCTCGGCCAGCACGTAGCCACCCTTGGCCACGCCGTCCGCGCCGCCCAGCACGTCCCGGTCCAGGGTCGGCAGCGGCTGACGGCTCAGCGCCAGCGCGGTGGGGCGGTCGGTGTGCTCCAGCGCCAGCCGCCAGGCCCAGGCGGTCTCGTTGGCGTCCGCGGGACGGACCACGTCCAGGCCCGGGATGGCGCGCAGCGCGGTCAGGTGCTCCACCGGCTGGTGGGTCGGGCCGTCCTCGCCGAGGCCGATCGAGTCGTGCGTCCAGACGTAGGTCACCGGCAGCTTCATCAGCGCGGCAAGCCGGACAGACGGGCGCATGTAGTCGCTGAACACCAGGAACGTGCCGCCGTACGGGCGGGTGCCGCCGTGCAGGGCGATGCCGTTGAGGATCGCGCCCATGGCGTGCTCACGGATGCCGAAGTGCAGCGTGCGGCCGTACTCGTGACCGGGGAAGTCCTTGGTCGCGTGCGCGGCCGGGATGAACGACGGCTCGCCCTTCATGGTGGTGTTGTTGCTCTCGGCCAGGTCGGCCGAACCGCCCCACAGCTCCGGCAGCACCGGCGCGAGGGCCTCCAGCACCTTGCCGGAGGCGGCCCGGGTGGCCACGCCCTTGGCGTCGGCGGGGAAGACCGGCAGAGCGTCGGCCCAGCCGTCGGGGAGCACCCGGCCGGCCATCCGCTCGTAGAGCGCGGTGCGCTCCGGGTTGGCCTTCTTCCAGGCGTCGAACGCGGTGGTCCACTCCTGCTGCGCGTCGGAGCCGCGACCCATCACGCGCCGGGCGTGGGCGAGCACCTCCTCGTCGACCTGGAAGGTCTGCTCCGGGTCGAAGCCGAGGATCTGCTTGGTGGCCTTCACCTCGTCCGCGCCGAGCGCCGAGCCGTGGATCTTGCCGGTGTTCTGCTTGTTGGGGGCGGGCCAGCCGATGATGGTGCGCAGCGCGATGAAGGAGGGACGGCCCCTCTCCGCCTTGGCGGCCAACAGCGCCCGGTGCAGTGCCTCGGCGTCCTCGTGGTAGTCGCCCTGGTCGGCATCGCCGCTGCGCCAGTCCACGGTCTGCACATGCCAGCCGTACGCCTCGTAGCGGGCGGCCACGTCCTCGCTCTTGGCGATCCGGGTGTCGTCCTCGATCGAGATCTCGTTGTCGTCGTAGATCACCGTGAGGTTGCCCAGCTGCTGGTGCCCGGCGAGGGAGCTGACCTCGTGGCTGATGCCCTCCTCGATGTCGCCGTCGGAGACGATGCACCAGATGTCGTGGTCGAAGACCGACGCGCCCGGCTCTGCCTCGGGGTCGAACAGGCCGCGCTCGCGGCGGGCCGCCATGGCCATGCCGACCGCGTTGCCCAGGCCCTGCCCGAGCGGACCGGTGGTGGTCTCCACACCCGGGGTGTGCCCGTGCTCGGGGTGACCCGGCGTGAGCGAACCCCACTGCCGCAGCGACTGCAGGTCGGACAGGCTCAGCGGGTAACCGGACAGGAACAGCTGAATGTAGAGAGTCAGACTGGAGTGCCCGGCGGAGAGGACGAACCGGTCCCGACCGGGCCAGTTCGGGTCGGCCGGGTTGTGCCGCATGACGCGGTTGAAGAGGAGGTAGGCCGCGGGCGCGAGGCTCATCGCGGTGCCCGGGTGACCGTTGCCGGATTTCTCCACGGCGTCCATGGCCAGCACGCGGACGGTATCGACGGCCCGGCGATCGAGGTCGGACCAGTTCAGTGCGGAGTGCTCGGGTCGTTTGGCAGCCACGATGGTTGTGCTCCTCGGCAGATGGGCGGAACCCTCACTGATGACCCTATCGAGCGTGCCTAAACGTGCGCCCAGGGATCTCTGCATGCTGTGCAATACGGGGCTGAGGCTGATTCGTTCAACCCGGTGGTGTGACGGCTCGCACCGTTGTCGGGTCGGCCGGGCAGCCAAAACGACGACGCGTAGTGTGTGACTCGGTGTGCGGACCCCAGTGGACCCCGCCGATCCGATCTCCCCGTGCCGATGCCGGAAGGTGGCAATCCGTGAGCATGATCACCGAGCGCCCCGCGAGCAACCCAGCCGGGCAGCACCCGGCACGGGCGGCCGAGGGCCCGGTGGCCCGGCGGGACGTACGCGCGGTCCTCTTGGCGTACGTGGCGCTCACCAAGCCGCGGATCGTCGAACTGCTGCTGGTCACCACCATCCCGGCGATGATGCTCGCCGATGGCGGGCTCCCGTCGCTGTGGCTGATGGCCGTCGTGCTGATCGGCGGCTCCCTCGCCGCAGGCGCGGCCAGCGTGCTCAACTGCTACATCGACCGGGACATCGACCAGTTGATGAGGCGTACCAAGCGTCGGCCGCTGCCGGCGCACACCGTGTCACCCCGTAGCGCGCTGATCTTCGGTCTGGTGTTGGCGGCGGTGTCGGTCGCCCTGATGGCGGCTTTCACCAACCTGCTGGCCGCCGGGCTGACGCTCGCGGCGATCGCCTACTACGACCTCGTCTACACCCTGTGGCTCAAGCGGTCCACCCCGACGAACACCTTCTGGGGCGGCGCCTGCGGGGCGGCCCCGGTGCTGATCGGGTGGGCGGCGGTGACGGGCTCGCTGGCACCGGCCGCCTGGGGGCTCTTCGCGGTGGTCTTCTTCTGGCAGATGCCGCACTTCTACCCCCTCGCCATGAAGTACAAGGACGACTACGCGCGGGCCGGCATTCCGATGCTGCCAGTGGTGGCCTCGACCCGTCGGGTGAACGCCGAGATCCTGATCTTCGCGTGGCTCACTGTGCTCACCTCCCTGGCTGTCTGGCCGATGGGGCTCAGCGCGATCTACGGGGTGCCGACCCTGGTGGTGGGCGCCATCTTCGTGGTCGAGGCGCACCGCCTTTGCCGGCGCGCGACGCGCGGCGAGGCGGTCAGGCCGATGCGGCTGTTCCACTGGTCGACGACGTACCTGACGATCGTGTTCATGGCCGTCGCGCTCGACGCGTTGATCTGACGCGCCAACCGTCACCCGCGCACCCGCCCGCGACCCGGCGCTGCCGTCGGCGATCCGTCGCCGGTGCCGATGATTCCCCGACTAATCACGGCCATGGATGAGTTGTCCGGGTTTAAGGTCACATCAGAGTAACTTTCAGCATGAGTCGGATCGGCTCAACCTGCGGCACCTAGGCCCTGATTTGCCGAGGTGTTTCAAGCTGAAAAGTCCGGATAAAAACGGACAGCGAACCTGTGGTGTTCCTTAAACCTGTAGGTAATTGGCATCACAAAACGTTCATGGTTCTCGCCCCAGGGGGTGCAAGTCTGCTTAGGCTTCGCGTCATGGCAGATGGTTCCGATACGACGCTGACGGCCGAGCAGACCGCCGGCGAGCAGGCGCCCCACGGCCTGGTCGCGGGCCTCAAGGCGTTCGCAGCCGGGCACGGCGGCGCGAAGGCGGTCATCGAGTACGTCGGCAAGCGTGGCGCGCGAATCGTCCTCGTGGGTTCCGACGGTGAGTGGGGCGACCAGTTCGCCGACGACACCGTCACCGCCCGGGAGGCGTGCGCCAAGGCGGGAGTCACCGTCGAGAACGCCTGGGAGCGTGAACTGATGGACCAGATGCGTCCGAGCAACGACCTCTGGCGGTCGATGGCCCGGCGCACGATGGCCCGCTGAGATAAGACACCTGAAGTGACCACCCACCAGCAGTCGACCCGGGGGAAACCCCGGGTCGCTCTCGTCACCTGTGCCGAACTGGTCGACCTCGACCCGGACGACCGGCTGGTCGTCGCCCCACTCACCACCCGTGGCGTCGCCGTCGAGACCGCCATCTGGGACGACCCCGACGTCGACTGGTCCTCCTACGACCTGGTCGTGCTCCGCTCACCATGGGACTACGCGCTGCGCCGCGACGAGTTCGTCGCCTGGGCGGCCACCGTCCCAGCGCTCGTCAATCCGGCCGACGTGGTGCGCTGGAACACCGACAAGCGCTACCTCGCCGAGCTGAGCGCCGCCGGGGTGCCGACCGTGCCGACGTCCTGGGTCGAGCCGGGGGAGAGCTGGCAGCTGCCCGCCGAGACCGGCGAGTACGTGCTCAAGCCCGCGGTCAGCGCCGGCAGTCAGGACACCGGCCGGTACGACCTGGCCGACCCGGAGCACCGGGACCTGGCCGAGGCACACGTCCGCCGGCTCTCCGACGCCGGCCGGGTGACCATGGTCCAGCCGTACCTGCGCGCCGTCGACACCGAGGGTGAGACGGCACTGCTCTTCCTGGCCGGCCCGGACGGGCTCGCCTTCAGCCACGCGATCCGCAAGGGCCCGATGCTGACCGGGCCGGACCTCGGCCCGGACGGGCTCTACAAGGCCGAGGCGATCACCGCCCGCACCGCCCGACCCGAACAGCTGGCCGTGGCCGAGAAGACCCTCGCCGCGGTGCCTGGCGGCACGCGGCGGCTGCTCTACGCCCGGGTCGACCTGATCCCCGGCCCGGACGGCGAGCCGGTCCTGGTCGAGCTGGAGCTGACCGAGCCGTCGCTCTTCATCGGGTACGCGGACGGAGCCCCCGACCGTCTCGCCGCCGCCATCACCACCCAGCTGGCCCTCCGCACCTGACCGTCCAAGGGGCCCGCCCCAAGCTGCACGCTAAGGCGTCCGGCCCGGTTCGCTGACCCGCCTAGATGTGCTGTCCAGGGAGGTTGGTCAACCTGGTGATGGGTGGTAGGCCGCCGGTGGCGGTGTGGGGTCGGTGGTGATTGTAGTGATGCAGGAAGGCCGGTAAGGCCTTCCTGCGGGCTTGTTCGCAGTTGTAGAACCGGGCGATGGCCCAGCCGTCGGTCAGGGTCCGGTGGAACCGTTCGACCTTGCCGTTGGTTTGTGGCCGGTAGGGGCGGGTCTTCTTGGGGGTGACCCCCAGCTCGGCGCAGGCGTCATGCCAGGCATGCGACTTGTAGGCCGAGCCGTTGTCGGACAGGACGCGTTCGACCGTGACGCCGCGGGCGGCGAACCAGCCGACGGCGTTGCGCAGCACGTCGATAGCTGTGGCGGCTTTCTCGTCGTCGCGGATCTCGGCGTAGGCGACCCGGGAGTGGTCATCGATGACGGTGTGCACGAACGCGGTGCCCATCTGCGGTTCGTAGACGCCGTTGCGTGCCCCGGTGCGTCGTGCGGTGGCTTGGCGGTTTCGTTCGCCTTGCTGGCGGCCGACGAACCGCCAGCCGCCGCCGTCGGGAATGTTGCCGTACTTGGTGACATCCACGTGCAGCATCGCGCCCGGATGCGGGTGCTCATAGCGGCGAACCGGTTCCCCGGTGACCCGATCGATATGGCTGAGCCGGTTGAGGCGACAGCGCACAAGCACGGCGTGCACGGTCGAAGCCGCCATGCCCAGACGGCCTGCGATCTGCACGGGACCAAGCCGTCGTTTCCACCGCAGGTACACGATCTTGCGGACCAGCGGACGTGGGGTCCGGGCCGGACTGCGATGCGGCCGCGACGAGCGGTCCTGCATACCCTCGACGCCCTGCTGGCGGTATCGCTGCGCCCACCGGTCCGCGGTGCGCCAAGACACCTCGTAACGACGCGCCGCCGCAGCGACCGACCACTCCTCATCCACGATCAGACGCGCCAGGCGCAGACGTGCGCGAGGGGTCAAAGCAGCGTTAGCGTGGGACATGAAGGCCTCCTGGTTGGCGGAGCGGTTCCTCGACAGCTCCACTCCACAACTGGAGGCCTTCACCTACCTACGACATCAGACCGTGTCGTCACACAACCTCGACCAACCTCCCTGGACAGCACACCTAGAGGTGTCCGACCCGCCGGTAGTCGTTCGCCGCACTCAAGATCGTGCTCGATCCAGGATCGAGTGGCATCGGCGCGTCGGTAGACCACTACATCCTGGATCGAGCACGATCTTCGGCGCGGGGCGCGGGGCGCGGGGCGCGGGGCGCGGGGCGCGGGGCGCGGGGC
>NZ_JBEXEV010000053.1:0-24453 GCF_040606435.1 Micromonospora sp. NPDC005413 | reverse complement strand
TCGCAGAACCAGATACCGGAGACCTCTTCAGTTGTCGATCACCGCCACGCCGTGACCTCGACCCCGCCAGCCTGACTTACGAAACACGCCTTAGGTGCGTCCCGGTGGTCGCGGCGGGTGGTGCCGCGCCGGCCGGTCAGTGGTCGGGGACGGCCTCGTCGGCGGTGGCCTGCAGGAGGTAGAGGCGGTCCTCGATCGGGTCGCGGTAGATCCCGGCGTCGGCGTGGGACAGCCACAGCGGGTTGACGCTGCCGGGCGGGCGGAGCCTGGCGTCGGACGTGCCGACCGTGATGGGGGTGGCGTGTCCGGCGAGGTTCTGTCGGCGGCAGGAGTCGGTGTGCGGCAGGACGACCAGGACCGTGTCACCGGGGTTGACATAGCGCCGCCGCACCGACCGGCCCGGGTTCGCCTGCGCGTACGCGGCCCGCGCCTCGTCGCCAACGAGGGTGTCTGTCCAGTTGCGGGCGTACCGGTACTCGCGGGCCAGCTCCCCGATGGTCTCCACCGGTCCGGCGACCGTGCTGGTGGAACGGTTCAGGTCGTCGTCGTTGATCAGGAGGGTGCGCAGCCGGTCCGCCGCGAGGAGCAGCTCGGTTCGCAGATGCCGCAGGTTGGCGGCGGCTTCGGGCAGGTGCGCGGCGGCGGGGACGGGGTCGGCGGCGTGTTGGTCGAGGGTGCGGTCGGTCGTCGCGGTGATCCAGCGGCTGATCGTGTCGAGGTGCGGCATCAGGCTCCCGGTCTAACAGGTGAGGTGGGCGAGTTCGGCGGGCGTGAGCTGTGCGGGGGTGCGGTTGCGCCAGGTGTCGGAGTGGCGCAGGTGCCACCAGCGCAGCAGCGACCGGCAGGCTGAGGCGAGGTCACCGCAGGCGGGTAGCGGATACACCGTGGTGAGCGCGGCCTGATGCGGCCGGGCGATGTAGGCGGTCGGCGTCCACCCGTGCTCGGTCTCGGTGACCTCGCCGACGACGCGATCCGGGTAGGGGATGTCGAACGCGCCGACGGCCTCGGCGTCGGGCACCACCAGCCAGGTGCGCGGGTCGGTGCGCCGTAGTGTCGCCACGCCGCGTGACGGATCGCAGCGCCGCAGGAGCACGTACCGCTCGTCGCCGTCGCCGATTGGCCGGTGGTTGCGCCAGGCGTGGTAGCAGGTGACGAGCGCGGCCCCGAGGACGGTGTGCCGTTCGCGGGCGACGACCGCGTCGGCGAGAGTCTGGTGATACCCGGCGATGTGCAGGTCGGCCCGGGCGGCCAACCCTTGCCGGGCCGTTTCTGCGAGCACACCCACCCGGGCGAGGGCCTCGTCGAGGCCGGTGGTGCTGTCGGTGAAGTCGAGGGCAGTCTTGTGCAGGACGCGGGCGAGGTCGCCGAGTGGATCGGGGGTGGCGGTGTCGTGGCGCCACAGGTGTTCGGGCAGGACGTCGTTGGTGTCGGCGGCGATGCGCCGCAGTGCGGGATCGGTCAGGAACACGAGGGTTCTCCTTTGCAGGCGGTCGGGAGGTGCATGGCGAGGACCGGTCACAGCGGGGCTGCGACAAGTCCTCGGGGCGTTCGGGCGGTAGGCGGTTAGGCGATGGCAACGGCGCAGAGTCGGGCGCTGGAGCGCAGGCTGCGGAGGTAGCCGCACGCTTCGTTGAGGAAGCGGAATCGGTCAGCGACGGAGTCACTGGCCGGGGTGAGGAGCCGGCCGTCGATGGTGATCAGCGCGTCGCCGATCAGGGCGATGCGCCAGTGCAGCCCGACGTAGGTGGCTTCGCCGGCCTGGTAGACGGACAGCTCGTACGGGTTGAGGGAGAGGGCGAGCATCGCCAGGACGCGGGGCTGCTGCTCGAAGCGTCGGCGGGCCTCGGCCAGGCGGAGCTTGGTCGGGTCGGCCAGGTGCTGGGCGAGGTAGTCCTCCCACGGATGGGCCGGACGGGTTGTCGCGGCGATGTGGGTGTTCCAGGCACGCCAGCGCAGGGCGGCGTGGTGGGTGGCCTTCGCGGCGGTGCCGGTGAGGTCGAGGCGGCCCTTGCGGCCTCCGGCGGCCAGGGTGACCGCGCCGAAGCGGCGGGCGGCGTCGAGGAGGTAGTAGCCGAGGAAGCGGGTCAGCCAGCCGATGAGGCGGCGGTGGCGAACGTGGTAGCGGCGGGCGGGGGTGCCGTCGGCGTGCAGTAGGTCGTTGACCTTCTCCGAGGCGGCGAACCAGTCGGCGTCTTCGCCGGGGGCGAAGCAGACGGTGACGATGACCTGGTCGGACAGCGGCATGGGCGTGGGCATGGCAGGGTGCTCCCTTCGGGCAGGGGTGGGTGTGGAGGGTGTGCGGCGTGGTGTCACCGGGTCGCGGCGTCTGTGCCGGGAAGCTGCCGTGCAAGGGCGCGGGGCGTGGATCACGAGCCGACCGGGAGGTGGGCTGTGGGTGATCCCGCTGGCGCGGGCAGGTCCAGGGGGGACAGACGGGCGGTGGTGCGAACAAAGAGAGAAGAGGTTGCACCGTAGCGTCGTGACCTGACAGCAGCCGCTCTGTCAGGATTGCCGACTATGCCTCTGAGCTGCGCTGACAGGATGTGCCGCGAGCCTGTCAGGGTCTGTCAGAGCACGAAGCCGCTCTCGTCGTAGTTCGGGTTGTCCGCCACGGGCTGCCCGTGGTCGCTGGGCAATTCGGTGAGCTGGACTCGGCCGGTGGCGCCGTCAGGAAGCCAGACCGCTTCGGCGGGGTCCGTGGCGTGGGTGGCGGTCGCGAGGGGAACGCTGTCGCGGCGGCCGCGCAGGAGCCGGTGCAGGTGTTCCTCACGGTGTTCGCTGCCGAGCCAGAACAGCACGGGGTAGCGGGGGCCGCCGCGGCGGATCAGCTGCGCGTACCGGTCGAGTTTGGCCACCACCCGGCCGAGGGATTCGGTGCCGGTATCGGCCTCCAGGAAGAACCCCACCGTGGTGTCCGCGACGCTCCACAGGCCGTGCCCGTCGGCGGTGATGGTGCGGAACTGCCTGGTGGTCATCGTCTCGGGCCACCACCGGTCCAGCCGGGCCTGCGGGTGCTGACGGGCGTGCACGGTGAGCCGGACGAAGAACTCGTTGGCGATGAGCAGGTGGGTCAGGTTCGGGTTGGCCGAGAGTCGGTCGACGGCCTGGCGGGTGGTGCGCACGGTGGGTTCGGGCCGGCGGTGAGCGGCGGCCTGGAAGCGGTGCCCCTGGTGGCCGAGGGTCCAGTGCCACGGCTGGCTACCACCCCCGGCGCGGGCGAACCGGAAGCGGTCCAGCAGTCCCAAAGCGGCCAGTTCACCGAGCCGGATCTGACAGGTACGGCGGGCGAGAAACAGCATGCGGTGGATCTGATCGGTGGTGAGGACCTGGTGGTCGTCGAGTAGCTGGAGAAGCTGACGGTCACGGTTGGTGATGTGGGGATAGATGGCCAGGAGGTTGGCCGATCGTGATTGCGGCATTGGTGGATGCACCCCTGGAGAGAGAGTCCCGGAGGGAGTCTGGATGAGTTGATCTTGGGTTCGGTCCTGTCGCCGGGTGGGTTGGGGCAGGTCAGGCACCTGACAGGCCGGGTGCGCGGGGCTCGTGTGGGGTCTCGTGTCGCGGACACCCCCAGACGAGCCCCCGGTGCCGCACCCCGCCGAGCCCTCGAACGCGCGGCTGGGGTCAGCGGTCGCGGTCGGTCATGCGCCGCTTCATTGCGGTACGGGCGAGCTGCTGCATCGGCGGCTCACCACCGGTGCGGCTGTGGGCGGCGGCGCACTCCTGCCGGATCGCGGTCGCTTCACCCACCGGCGGCGCCGGTGGGTTGGTCACGAAGGTGAACGCGGGTAGCTCCCGGTTGCCGACCAGCAGCCGGGCGGCGGCGGTGTAGACGTCGAGGTGGGCGAGGTCGTGCTCGTCCAGTTCGGGTTTGGTGTGCCGGGACAGGTCCCGCGCGTCGGCGGGGTCGACGTTGAAGAACAGCTTCGTCCGCGCGTTGGCTGACACCGCTGCGGCGATGTCGTTGGGCAGTTGCGCCAGGTCCTGGTGGGCCAGGACGAGGCCGAGCCGGAACCCGCGCGCCTCGGCCAGCATGTCTCCGACGCTGCCGGGCAGCGTGAGGAAGTTGTGGCACTCGTCCACGTAGAGGTTGGCGTCTTTTCGCTGGTCTTCGGGGATGCTGGCGCGGGCGATGGCGGCCTGCCAGACCCGGGCGACGATCATCGAGCCGAGGATGCGGCTGGTCTCCTCACCGAGGATGCCCTTGGGTAGCCGGCACAGCAGCACCCCGCCGTCGAGGACCCGGCCCATGTCGAACGACGAGTGGGCGTTACCGATCACCGATTTCACGAAGTCCCGCAGCAGGAAGGCCCGGAGTCGGGCGAGGACGGGTGCGATGACCTGGCCGCGGAACTGCTCGTTGATGCCGTCGTACCAGAGCCAGAATCCGCCGAGGCCGTCCGGGTCGTCCAGGCCGTGGGTGAACCGGGCCCGGAAGTCCCGGTCCTGCAACAGCGACGGGACCAGGCTCAGGGTTGGTTTCGCGTGGCGCATCAGCGTGAGGCACGCGACCCGCATGGTGTCGTCCATGCGGGGCCCCCACTGGCCTTGAAAGATCTTGGCGAAGATGCCGACGAGGTTGTCCACGGCCAGGTGCGGATCGCCGCCGTCATCCAGGGGGTTGAAGCAGCCGGGGTTGTCCTGGTCCGGGTCGATAATCACGATCTTGTTGGCGAAGGAGGCGGGCAACCGGTCGAGGATGTCGGTGATCAGGTCCCCGCGCGGGTCGATGACCACGGTCCCACGGCCAGACTTGATGTCGCCGAGGATCATGTTCAGCAGCAGCGTGGACTTGCCGACGCCGGTCTTGCCGACGACGTGCACGTGCTGGCGGGCGTCGGTGACAGTCAGGCCCACGCTGTGGTGGCCGATCTGTGAGCGGCCCAGCACCTTCACGCCCCGCCCGCCGGAGGGGACCTGCACGGGCGCCGGCACGGCCTTGGCCCGGGCCCGATCGAGGCCCGGGACGGCGAGATCTTGCGGCAGCGCGGCGAGGGCCGCGAGTTCCGGCACGGTGGCGAGGAACCCGCGCCGCAGTTCCCGTCGGGCGATCGTGGCCACCGGGTGGGGCATCTTCATCCGGCGCAGCCGGTTGGGGCCGGTGTACGCGGCGGCGGCCGAGGCGATGGTGTGCCTGAGCTCGCCGAGGCGTGAGCGGACGCGGGCAACGCGTTGCGGGTCTGGTGGGGACGTGCCGGCGTCGGCGGCGACGGCGAACCGGACCGCGATCTCGTAGTGCGGCACCCGCACGGCCTTGTCCACCACGGTGCGGGCCTCAGCGGTGGCCACCGGGTCCCGCTCGGCCGGACGCGTTGGGGCTTGGCCCGAGGTGCGTGGCCGCGACGAGCCAGGTGTGAACGCGTCGAGGAACCACAGCAAGGGCTCGATAGCTAGCCGCACCGTCCCGGTAACCACGCGGGTGGCCAGGTCCGGCTGCCCGTGGCGATGATTGCTGATGGCCGCCGCGGCCCTGCGGGCCGAGCGGACCCGGCGGGTGGGCGCCGGGCGGGCGAGAATCTGCACGCACGCGTGTTCGCGGTGGCGTACCTCGGCCCCGGCGGCGAGCAGCGCCCGCAGTGGGTCGGTGTCGTGCTCGCTGCGCAGCGGCAACCCGTCGGTGCGCTGCGGCCAGTGCGCCCCACCCATTTGTTCGGCGACGGTGCGCGGAATCGGCGGTGCGGCATCCGCGGTGATGAGGGTGGCCGCCGGCCAGGCCGCCCGGACAGCGGCCTCGACCGCGCCGCGCGGCACCGTGCCTGGCACCCAGACCCGGATGGTCAGGGACCGGCCGGTCCAGACGTACTCCCACCCGACGTGCGGGATCCCGAACAGGCGCTGCTGCCACACCGACGGCGTCAGCACGCCGACCAGCGTGGTCCAGAACGCCGCGGCAGCCTCGGCGGTGACCTCCGGCGGGGCGGCGACGGTCAGCCACCGTGCGCCGCTCGCGAGCCGCTTGTGCCGCCAGGCGAGCAGTCGGTCGTGGCCGAACACCGCGCTGACGATCGCGGCGGCGGCGAGGAAGCCCAGCCACGGCCGGGCGATGATCCACTGCCCCACGTCGGTGGGCCAGGTCGGGGTGGGTGTCATTCGGCCTCCCCGATTCCCGTCACGGCGAGCGTGTGCTCGGCCGCCGATCCGACACTGCGGAACGGAATCCGGCTACGACCAGCGACGAGCAGGCCCTCACCGCGCGGCGCCGACAGCAGCAACCTCGACTCCCCGGCGGTCAGGCCGAACGCCTCGGACACCGCGTCGATGGACTGCGTGGACTGACGCATCAGGACCTGCGTGGCGGCGTTGGACACCACCGCCAGGCCGAGGTCGGTCGACAGGACGTCGGAGGCGTCCTGCGTGATCACGCACAGGCCAGCGGAACGCTTCCGCGCGGCCTTGGCCATCCGGAACAGGAACCGGGCGCCTTCGCCGTCGCGCATCAGCAGCCACGCCTCGTCCACCACGACGAGCTGCCGCCGCCGGCGACTGCTCGTGGCCGGGGCGTCGATGCCCGACCAGATCGAGTCGAGCGCCAGCAGCGTGCCCACCGTGCGCAGCTCGTCGGGCAGGTGTCGCAGCGACCACACCACCAGGTGCCCATTCGGGACGGTCGTGGTTGGCCCGTCGAACAGGCTGGCGAAGTTCCCGACCGTCCAGGGGGCGAGCCGGGCGGCGAGCTGCCCGGCGGCGGGGTCGTCGTCGGCGGCGAGCATGTCGGCGAGGTCCCGCAGCAGCGGCGCGGGTGTGGTCCAGGTGCCCGGGTCACCGGTGATCCCGGCGCGGGCGTAGGTGGCGGTGATCGCCCGGTCCAGCGCCGCGCGTTCACCCGGCGGCGGTGCCGCCCCGAGCATCACCGAGATCAGGGTGTGCAGGTACAGGCCGCGTCGGGTGAGGGTGTCGGCCCGGTGGTCGGCGGGCAGATCGAGGGGGTTGACCCTGACGCCCGGCTGGCCGAGCTGCACGACCGTCCCGCCGACGTGCTCAGCCAGGGGCGCGTACTCGTCTTCAGGGTCGATGACAGACACGACCGTGCCCTGATAGAGGTTCCGTAAGACCTCCAACTTGACGAAGTACGACTTACCAGCGCCGGAGCGGGCCAGAACAACCGAGTTGTGGTTGTCCTGCGCCCACCTGTTCCAGATCACGACCCCGTTGCTGGTCGTGTTGACCCCGTACAGCAGCCCCTCGGGCGCAGCGACGGTGCCGGGGGCCGGGGCGGCGAGGTCCGCCGAGGCGAGGGGAAACGCCGCCGCGAGGGCGGTGGTGTCGAGGATGCGGCGCATCCGCAGCGGGTCCACACCGACCGGCAGAGTGGAGATCCAGCCCTGGTGGTGCCGGAACGTCGCCGGTTGCAGATCCAGCAGCACACTGGCCGCGGCGGACTTCACGCCCGCGGTAACGGTGCGCAGCTCGTCGAGGGTACGGGCGTGGATGGTGACGTAAATGCCGACGTCGAAGAGCTTCGCCGCCCCTCGGGCGACACGTTCAGCGAGGTCGGCGGCATCCGCTGCGGCCGCCTCGACCATCGGGTCGGCCAAGCGACCCTGGTCGGCATCGAGGCGGCGCGAGGATTCGAGGCGGGCGCGCTGGCGCTTGAGCATCGGCGCGGCCAGTTGCGGCGCCACCGGGTCCATGTGCACCGCGACGTCGACCCGCGCGGGGTAGGACAGCAGCGGGTCGAGCCACGCGGGGCCGACCTCGGCCGGATAGCCGCACACCGCGTAGGTGACGGCGTACCCGTCGCCGACCTGCACGTGCCACGGCGCGACCGACAACACGGCCGGCGACGGCATCCCCTCCCCGGCAACGACACTCATCTTCGGCTTCCTCAACAGGTTCATGATGTGCTCCGCAGGGTGATCGGGGCGCCGGGTACCGCACGCGGACCAGGCACCGGCGGGGAGAACGGATCAACCGCGCCGGCCAACGCGGAGGCGACAGCCGGCCCGTCCAAAGGTGCGGCCTCGACACCGAGCCCGGACAGCGCACGCACCGCGGCCTCGGCCCCGAGCTCCCCGGTGACGACGACGACCTGGCGGCGCAGCGGATCACGCTGGCTGTCCAGGTCCAGCAGGAACTCGGCGTAATCGCCGGCGGCGGCCTGCAACGCCGGGTGCGCCAAACGCGGCGCATGGTCGGCCGTTGCCTGCGCGTAGACGTTCAGGTCGTGCCGCTGCGCGGCCACAACGATCTGCGCCGGTCCGGTCAGGCTGTTGAGGAACCGGCCAAACCCCTCCAACAGCGCGCCCTGCTCGCTCCCGGTGCGCAGGTGGATGTTCG
This sequence comes from Micromonospora sp. NPDC005413, assembly GCF_040606435.1. Taxonomy (NCBI): domain Bacteria; kingdom Bacillati; phylum Actinomycetota; class Actinomycetes; order Micromonosporales; family Micromonosporaceae; genus Micromonospora; species Micromonospora sp. NPDC005413. The sequence continues at coordinate 16,176 of NZ_JBEXEV010000053.1, read as the reverse complement.
TCGTGCCGCAGGCGATGAGGACCTTGCCGCTGCCCTCACTGGTCAGGACTCCGGTCGGGCTGACCGCCGTGACCGGAGAGTGCAGCGGCGCCGGAAGGCCCGGCTTACCGGCCACGACCGCGACCGCGCTGACCCGAGCCCGACCCGGTGTGAGGGTGCGCGGCCTGCGGCTGAGCGCGAACCCGTGCCGCAGCCATACATCCAGCGGCAGGCCGTCACGGCGGCCCAGCGCGACCACGACCGCCACAGCGAACAGGAGTGCGCCGGCGACGATCCACGCCACCTGCGGCAGGAGATGCCCGATCGTGCGGTAGACACCGAACCCGACGAGGCCGGCACCGCCGACGATGCCCAGCTGCCGGAACGTCAGCCCGAACGCGATGCGGTCGGCCTCGTTGACGTTGACCGGGACGACAGCGCGCGGGACACGGTCCTCGATCGTCATCGCCCACCCCGCAGGGCGGCACGTCCGAACCCGCCGAGCGGTAGACGGCGGGTGATGCCCTGGATGACCACTGCCCGCAGGAGAACCCCACCGCTGTTCGACGACCCCTTGCCCGTCGCGTAGCGGCCCATCAGCCCGGGGATCTTGACCGTCATCCACAACACCACCGCGACCAGCAACAGGTTCAACACGTCCGAGCCCGGCAGGCCGATCAGGACCGGAATGCTCGCGTCCGGATCGGTCAGTAGGTGGATGCCGGTGGAGAACGCGATGGCCTGCAGCACAGCCGTGCCGAGGCAGCCCAGCAGGCTGCGCCACCACAGGTCGGCGGCGGGTTGCGTCCAGGGCAGGCAATAACAGGCCAGCGCGACCGGGGCGAGTCCGGCCAGGATGACCAGCACCGCAACACGGACGACCCAACCGGTGACGAGGGCGAACATCAGCCCGACGATCAGCAACCCGATGACCAGGGCGATGAGGGCGTTGGCCGGATCGACGAGGGCGGCGGCCACGTGGGTGCGGGCCATCGAGACCGCCTGCGTGGTCGGTGCCGCAGTGCCGACCATGGCCACCGTAAACGCGTTGGCGACATCGATGAGCACGGCGCAGAGCGGGACCGCGAAGTTCGACAGGATGAACCCGACAACCAGGCGTGGTACGAGTTCCTTGACGCCGTATCGCATCTCGACCGAACTGCTGGTCATCGTCACGATGCCGGCGGTCACCAGCGCGAGGACGTAGCAGGCGTTGACGACCAGCGCGCTCTTCGCGGCGATGCTCTGGACCTGCGGCAAGACGGTGACGTCCGGCGACAGGAACATCGACGACGTCAGGTAGGCCAAGAGTCCGCCGAGGAGGTCTTGCAACCGCTCGGCGAGCCATTCCACCAGGCCATTCATCATCCAGTTGACCATGATGGATGTCCTCAGCCGCCGATGATGCCCTGCAGCACCTGCAGGATCACGGGGGAGAGGACCGCCAACGCGTAGCCGATCAAGGCGGACTTGAAGTTGCCCTTCGCCTGCTCGACCTGGGCCGGATCGCCGCCGGCGGCCATGTACCGCAGGCCACCGATGACCAGGAACATCGTCGCGACCAACGCGATGATGCCCATGATCCAGGAGGTAATCGAGGAAATGACCTCGTTGATTGATTTTGGGGCCGCCAGTGGCTGCGACGCGGCAGCGAGGTCGGACAGAACTGACAGGGTCGTGTGCATTGCGACGCTCCACAGGAGATCTGCGGGCCGCCGCGGTGGGGATCAAGGTGAGGCTTCGACTGGGCCGGTGGGGGCGCTCCTCCCTTGCCATGGGCGAAGGGTTGCGGTGTCAGTACGCCGCGCCAGCCGTGCCGGACCATCAGCCTCACCGGGTAGGAGATCCCCACCGGGCGGACATGCCGTGGATGACATGCACCGCCCAGAACTCGGCTGTCAGGCCGATCGAACTCGCCTAGCGCCTGTCACGACCTGACACGGCCGGTCAGCGACTTACGTCGTCGCCCGGTGGGCGTTCCCCGGACCGTAAACCAGGATCAAGGTTGGTGCGGACCGAAACGCCACAAGGCCGTCCCGGGCATTGGCACGAGACGGCCTTGTGCGGGGCCAGTTAGGGATCGGCCCAAGAACAAAGCCCGGAAAGTGCTCGGAGTGAAATGGGCAGCAGGTAGGCCATCCTTCAGCAAGCAGCTACCCGACGTCCGTGGGATCTGACGGTCAGCGTGGCGGGTGGCCCTGCGTGTCAGATGCCCTGTGCGCGGCTAACCGCTCAGCTTTTGGATCTCCCGAGATCAGTACCTTGTTGATGCATTGCTTCTCAGTTCTCCCACGCGCTTTCGGGTTGCTCAGCGTCGCATCATCAGCAGGCGTTGGGGGTACAGGCCGTCGATGCGCTTACATCCCGGTGAGACCGAAGCCGTTGGCTGGCGGGTGGTGACCGTGTTCGACGTCGTCCGGCAGCTACGCGATGCATCACCAGACGTCACCGGACGTCCGCGGGTGATCGCGATCGATGGCCGGGGTGGTGCAGGCAAGACGACCCTGGCTGAGAGGCTGCGCAAGATGGAACCCAACTCCGCCATCGTGCACACCGACGACGTCGCCTGGAACCACGCCTATTTCGACTGGGGCGCCGTACTCACCGGGAACATCCTGCAACCCCTGCACCGAGGGGAGCCGGTGGACTTCCGTCCCGATGCCTGGATCAGTCACGATCGCGCCGGATCGATCACCATTCCTGCCGGCGCTGACTTCGTTTGGGTCGAGGGCACCGGCATCATTCGGGAAGAAGTTGGCCCGTGGTTGGACGCCTCGATGTACATGCAGGGCGATCTTGAGGACCAAGAGCGCTTGCTGATCGGTCGCGACGGCGACTCTTCCGAACAGCAGGAGCACGTGGCGAACTGGCTGCGGGAGGAACTGCCCTTCATGCTGCGAGAACGGCCGTGGTCCCGAGCCACCCTGATCGTCGGCGGCCCTTCGCGGATTGACCACGACCCGGACACCGAACTGGTCGTAGCCCCACCGATTAGCCTCTAGCACGCTTTCTCAATATCGAATCTTCCGCACCCTCATGCCGCGATTCGCGCGCTTCCCGTGGTGGTGCGGGGCCAGGTCTTGCCGGCTGGAGTGGGCGGCTTGGTAGCGAGAGCAGCGCCTAGCAGCTGCCATTGATCGCGCCGAAAGTGGATCTTCATATGTCACGGCGTACCTGCCTACGTACTCGGCCTGTTGCCGAGCGGGTGGTGTTGTCAGGCCGCCATGGCGGCTCCGCAGCGGCCGGACGAGGGGATCGGGTCGGACAGGTCGCCCCGCGTGACGGCGGCGGCCACGACACGTTCGGCGCGGCGGCGGCGCATTCGAAGGACTGGTGCGGTCACGCCCTTCTCAGCAGCCAGGTGCTCGATCAGCGCGTCGCCGAACCGGGTGGCGCTGATCAGCTCAGCGGCTTCGGCCGTGATTAGGCCGGCGGTGGCTGCCCGTCCGAGCAGTAGGTCCGGATGCCCGTAAGGCATCCTTGGTGAGCGCGACCCGGTGGACAGGTCCAGCGGCAGTTCCTCGCTATCGTCGGCTTTGACGACTGTGGCCCCGGCGCGCCAGGCCGCCCAGCACAGCCGCAGCCACAGTCGGGGCGGGGCGAGATCCGCACTGCGCAGAGATTGCAAAAATCCGGCCAGGACTTCGGAGTCGACGTCGTCGGCGTGACGCGCGTAGCCGCGGCTGATCTTCGCCGCGAGGTGCGTCAACGCGGGCAACGCCACCCCGATCGCGCCGACGACCCAGGCCGGTCCCCATTCGCGGGCGTGGTGGGCCAGCTGCCGCCACAACTCGTCGGTGGTGTCGCTGTCGTAGCGCTCGACCATGAGCAGCTGGCGCAGCTCGTCCAGAGGCATCGTGGTGTCTGGCAGGCCCGGCACCGGCCGGGAGTCGAACACCAGCGGTGCGGGTTCGCACGTCAGCAGTGCGAAAGCCTTCTCAGCGGTGGTCAGCGCCGTGTTGGCGGTCCTCGTGCGGGTGGTCATTGCCATGGTGATGTCTCCCTTGACGGGAGCGCTTCGCCTGGTGCGAAGGCTCCGAGACCTCCGATTGGGACAGCGCGACCTGACACCGCGAGCGTTTGTCAGACCCGGACAGGTCGTGACAGGTCGTGTCAGGTTCGCCACTGCGCTCACCACAGGCGGCTCGTTGACATGGCTGTCAGATTGGCCCGATTGACCGAAGCTGTCAGATGAGGGGTGGGTTCGATCGGCCTGTCAGCGGCGCACTGGGGATCGTCAGTACGCCCGCTGGTCCGGGGGTCACCGTGCCCATGACCGACAGAAACCATTACCGTGCACCGGTTCCCGTGGGGGACGTGGTGCCCGGCGACCCGCCCGTGCCGATCACTGTCTGGCCGGTCCCCGCCCCGCACGAGGGCGAGGCCATGTCCAACGCGATGGGTATGCGGTTGGTCCACAACCTCACCCACCCGTCCGACCTCATCATCGACCTGGCCGAAGGACCGCAGTTGGCATGCGCGATCATCGCGGCACACCGCCGAAGTCACCTGCAGGCGGCGCGCCCGGTCGGGTGGAGCCGCGAGTCGGCGACGCTAATCGTCACTGGCTGGCCGCTTGCCGACGCCTCTCCGGTCGAGTTCTTCCTCCGCTGCCGCGCCCGTCTCGTGCGGGGCGGCTGCGTGGCGGTGTTGCTGGCGCACGGCGACGTCGCCCTGCCGGTCGACGTCGTCATCGCCGCGAAGCGGGCCGGGCTGGCGTACCTGCAGCACATCGTGGCGGCCGACCGGCCGCCCCGACGTGGCCAGCAGGCGCAGCTGGCGATCCACACCGACGTGCTGATCCTGACCCGCAGCGCGATAGAGCCCGGGAGCGCCAGTGACTGAGCGCCTGCCGATCACCTCGGTGTGGTTGACCTGCCAGATACCGGCCCGTGACCAGCGGCGAGGCCGCTACGTCCGGGAGACCTCCAGCCATCCGGCCAAGATGCTGCCTCACCTGGCCGCGCACGCGATCAGCGCATACACCGCGCCAGGCGATGTGGTGTTCGACCCGATGTGCGGGTGCGGCACCACGTTGGTGGAAGCCATGCACCTCGGCCGCCACGGCATCGGAATCGACATCGAGCCCTCCTACACCGCACTCGCCGAGGCCAACATCGCCCTCGCCGCGTCGCAGGGTGCCGCCGGCACTGCGGCGGTGTTCACCGGGGACGCCACCGGTTTGCTCGACCTGGTGCCCGCGTCGGCGGTCGGCCGGGTGAGCCTCGTGCTCACGTCGCCGCCGTACGGGCGCGGGACGCATGGCCTCGTCCAGACGGCCAAGACTGGGGTGCGCAAGCGGGACCACCTGTATGGGGACCGGGAGCGTGGCAATCTCGCCTATGCGGGGTGGTACCGCCTGCTCGACGGTTTCGCCTGCATCCTGTCCGCCAGCTACCAGCTACTGCGTCCCGGCGGAACCGTGGTGATCACCTCCCGGCCGGTACGCCGCCAACGCGATGACCTGATCGACCTGCCCGGCGAGCTGATCGCCGCCGCACGGTCAGCCGGGCTCGTTCCGGTGGAGCGGACGGCGGCAATGCTCGCCGCCGTCCGCGACGGGCAGGTCGTGCACCGGGCCAGCATGTTCGGGATGATGGCGGTCCGCCGCAGCCGCGACGACGGCATCCCCGTGCACCTGGTGGCGCACGAGGACGTGCTGGTCCTTCGCCGCCCTTGAGAGCCTTGCCAGGCTCAGGAGTATCGGGCCTGGCAAGGCCAACGCCGGAGGGGCTTGACCAAGCCGCTGACCAGATCAACCAGGCAGGCCCCAGCCCCGGCGAGTCCCGCTGCGGCTAGCAGATCCGACATAACGTCGGGGTCGCGAGGCTGTCAGGTTCTGCCAGGAGGCCGAACCTGACAGCCGGCCGACGGCGCTCCCGCACCGGGCTAGCTTGAGGGCTCTCCCTACTTTCCACATGCCTTTGATCTGATGCCTCGCGCGACGGCAACGCGCCCACCAGTCATGGTCGGCCGCCGCCGCCAGCCTCGAATCTGGCACGTACCAACCCCACGCCCCTCGCCCACGCGACGAGGGCGTGGCCCCACCTTCCCTTCAGGCGGTCACCAACCGGTGGCCGCCTTCTTGCTGTCCTACGGAGGGCAACATGCGTCGTCCTAGCCGACACCTGAGAGACGGTGAGGTCGCAGCCGACCTCCGCCACCCCACACCGCCCGACCTTCTCCGCTGCACCTTCGCGGCCGTCGGCGAACACACCGGAGTGCACCCGAACCACCACATGGCCACCGCTCGGGTGGCCGCGTGCCCCAGGTTGGTCACGGGCACACCCTCGGCTACTACCGACAGCCGGGCGGTGCAGCGATGACCAGCGGGAGCCCAGGGGACCAGGCCCGTGCTCTGCATGCCGAAACGACGGCTGCCATCGCGCAGCGGGCCGCTCTGGCCGTCGAGGCCCGTTGCGCCCTCATCGGCGCGCTGCGCAGCAGGCTGATCTGCCGGCCCGGATGTGAGGATGCCCTCGCGACATGGGGCCTGGACCCGCTGCCGCAACGGTGGACCATCTCCGCCGAAGCGCAGCTGTCGTACACGCGGTCGCACACCAATCATGACGAGGCCCGCGAGCAAGCCCGCTGGGGTGTACCGGACGAACTGCACCTGCTGCAGCCGGCGGTGGCGGTCTATCCGCAACACGTCATTGCCGTGGCACCCGCCCCCGACGGCGAGCCTGGGCCACAGCGGTACGGCATCACCGTGCAGGTCATGGTCCAGATCTGGGCCACAGCAGTCCGGGAGGCGGACGCGCGCGACGCCGCTCGCACGACGATGGGCACCCATCTGCGGGCGCTGGCTGAGGCTGGCATCGCCCTGACCAGGCTGATCTGGCAGACCGGCGACAGCCCGTACGAGGCCCCGCCGGATGACATCGGCACCGATGCGCGACCCCTGGTCGGCGCGGATAGCCTGACCGACGTCGACTGCCTCACCGCTGCGACGGCGGCGCGTGACGGTGCCTTACAGGCACTCACCGGCCTGCGGCGCAGCATCCGCGCTCGCGCGATCCGCGCCTTGGTCGACGACGAGTTCGGCGGCAACTATCAGCACGCCGCACAGCGGGTCAACCAGTTCCTCGTCGACCTCGGCCTCGACCCCCTGCCTCAAGCACACCACATCACGGTGATCGCCGACCTCACGCTGCCGGTCGGCGACGGCACCGCCGTGGATGCCGGCGACGCGGCGCGAGACCGGATGCGCGCGGTCACCACGATCAACCCGGACGAGGCGCGGCCGTGGACCGCGTACGGCTGGACCATCCCCGAGAACGCCACCGTCGACCAGGACGGCTGGCGGATGCCGTGGCAGCACGAGTACGAGATGTGGCTACGCGGACACGCCACTGGCGCCGACGCCACCACCGCGGCCGAAACCCTCGTCCGCGCGGACCTGACCGGGGCACTGCCCGGAATAGACCAGCACCTGGTCACGGTGACCGCACGCGTCGAGAGCCACGGCATCGATTTCCATTTGGACCCCGACAGCGACTGAGTTGTCTGCCGCCGAATCTGTGCGTCCCTGAGCAGGCGCCAACTCGTCCTGCCTCCCACGGGCCGCCCTCGGTTGGCACCTGCCCGCCGATCGGCGCTGTGCGCGAGGCCTGCCACGACTATGCCGTCCCGCCGGCTTTCCACTCCTCTACCGACCCCACTCTGACGGGAGATCAACGTGTCGTTTCCCGAGAACAGACTGACCCTCCGATCCTCAGCCGACCTGGCGACCGCGGTGCCGTACCTCATCGGCTTCCATCCCAGCGACGGCAGCATCGTCGTGATCGCCTGCCGAGACCGGCGGATCGTGTTCGCCGCCCGAGGCGACCTGCCGGCCCCCGGAACCCCCGCACATCACCTGCGCGAGCTCACCGCTCACCTCGTCCCGGTCGTGCAGCGGCAGCAGCCGATCACCGACCTCGCGATCGTCGGCTACGGCGCCCAGGGACACGTCGATCCGGCACTGCGTGTCATCGGGGATGCGTTCACCGCCACCGGCCTGGCCGTGCGGGAACTGCTGCGGGTCACCGAAAAGCGCATCTTCAGCCTCACCTGTGACGATGCCGCCTGCTGCCCACCACAGGGAACCCCCGTCGACCCCACCACCTCACTCGTCGCCGTGCACGCGACTGTCGCCGGGCTCGTGGCAAGGCCGGACCGGGCGGCAGTGGCCGGCCGCTTCACCACCGTCGACAGCACCCGTGACGGCATCCGACACGCCACGACCGAGGCGACCGCCCGCATGACGGCCGTGGAAACCGCCGGCAGCACCGCGGTGTACGAGGTCGGCGTCCTTGCGGTCCGCCGCGCGCTGCGACAGCACGACGACGGCATAGGTCTCAGCGACGACGAGGTGGCCTGGCTGACCGTGCTGCTGACACACCAGCCCGTGCGGGACCTCGCCGTTGACCTCACTCAACCGCACGACCAGCACGTCACCTTCTGGGCCGAGGTCACCCGCCGCGCCGACGAGCCGCTCGTGCCGGCGCCCGCGACCGTACTCGCGCTCACCGCATGGCGCTGCGGTGACGGCGTCCTGGCCGCCATGGCCGCCGAGCGTGCCCTGCAGGTCGACCCCGACTACCAGCTCGCCGCCCTGCTCCTGCAGGCCCTGCACGCCGGCCTGCCGCCCTCCGTTTTCGAGCACGCGACCACCAGCACCCACCCCAGCCCATTCAGCCCGAACCCGAACACCCCCTCAGAACAGGAGTAACCACGGTGGATCCCATTCGCAGCATCCTGCTGTCTCTCGCCCGCACCGCCGAAGAAGCCCGACTGCGCTGGCACGCCGAACGCGCCGCGCTGCGCGCCCGCGGGGAAACGCCCACCCGCACCGAGGCATCCGCCTACGACATCCAGGCCACCCTGTGCCTGCTCACCGCGATCACCGCCGCCGACCTCCCCGCGAACTTCCGTCTCTACGACACCACCCTGTCCCGAGACCCCCTCACGGCAGCCACCCAGCTGCGCCAGGTCACCTCCGCCTACGACCACAGTGGCCCCATCGAGGCCGCACACGAGGCAGCGCGCCTGGCCTACAAGGCGACGTTCACCGAGCCGCTCACCGCGCAGGAACAGCACTACGTCGACCTGCTCGTCGACCTGCCCGCCGCGCGACGCGACAAAGTCATCGAAATGGCGGAGGAACGCGCCCGCCACCTGCCGGCATGAGCACTGGCGCACCTGCCGCCGACATCCCCACTCGCTGTCTCGCCAGGGGCGCAGCAGCACGCCGTGCTTCCTCCCCGGCTGCGGTGGACCAGACCCCGCCGGCGCGCTACAGCGTGGGCCACGACGGGGGAGTGAGCCACACCGGCGCAACGTCGCGCCGGGCAGAACCATCCAGGTCAGCGGTCGCTGCTGTCCGACCTGTTGCGGGCGCACGACGTGTCGGGCAGGGGGCAGCAACCCCAGGAAGGAACCCATGAGCCTGTACACCCTCACACCCAAAGCCGGGTTCGAGCGGTACACCATCCAGGTCGGCTGGAACCCCCACCGCACGTACGTCGCCACCGTCATCGACTTCACCTGGGACCCGGTCACCGAACCCCACCACCAGCCCGACACCATCCACCTCGGCCGGATCGAGACGATTCTCGACCCGGCCGAGGTGCTTCTGGCCGTCGCACCCTACGCCGAGATACCAGCCGACCTACCCGCCAGACTCCGCGCCGACCAGGCCGCGCACCCGGTGCGCCGCTGACACCAACTCAGGGCCGGCGGACGTCGCATCGGGCGCCAACGGCCGCAGCCACCTCGCAGGTACGCCGCTACGAGCGCTGCTGACTGAACTACCCCGATGACGCCTCCTCGGGGAGGTCGTCGTCATCACCGATGCCGCGAGCCCGAGCGGCACGAACCCGTACATCCGGCCCGCCGAAGGCGGGCCGTCGTCGTATCCGGACCCGGGACGCGCCGCCTCGAAACGATCGCGTCCCGGGTTCTCCCGCAAAGGAGGAACCCAGTGTCCCTACCACTGATCATGATCGCCACCGCGGTGGTGGCGATCGCCCTCGGCAGGCTCACCGCCTGGCCGACGATCCACGGCCTCCGCACCCAACTCGCCGCCGCTACCCGGTCGATGCTCCACGACCCACTCACCGGCATGCTCAACCGCGCCGGCCTGCAAGCCGCGCACGCGACCCTCGCCGCAACCGCCCCCGCGCAGCCCCTCATCGTCGCCCTGATCGACCTCGACGACTTCAAACACGTCAACGACACCCACGGCCACGGCCGGGGAGACGACCTCCTCATCAAAATCGGCGACCGCATCACCGACATCGCCGCTCTTCACGGAGGCACCGCCGCGCGGCTCGCCGGTGACGAATACGCAGCACTCCTGCCGGCCCGCACCGACGACCTGGACCGCATCGCCGACACCTTCACCACGATCATCTCCCAGCCCGTCGCGCTTCCCGCAGACGGCAGCCCCGCCACGGTCACCATCACCGCCAGCGTCGGCCTGGCCCTCGTCGACACCAGCGACCCCTTCACCGAGGTGGCCCTGCACCGCGCCGACATCGCCATGTACCACGCCAAACGACACGGCCGGAACCGCCACGCCATTCACCAGCCGGGCATGACCATGCCCTCCGCACAGCACCGTCGCGGACCCCGCCTCCGCGACCGCCGCCAACCGACCAACGGGGCCACGGCATGACTGCCCCGCACGACGAGATGGCCTGCCAAACCTGCCTCTCCCCGCTGAACACCCTCGGCATGCCACCCACCTACATACACCCGACCCACCTCGCCACCGACGGACACGAACCAACGCCCGTCCCGGTCAGCCAGCTCGACACCGTCCGCCGCAGCTGCGACTTCTGCGGCGACCCGTACCCGATCTGGACACTGCACGGCGGCGAGGTGACCGCCATCGCCATCGGCCCCACCGCAGGGCTGGTCCAAGACTTCGGCCACTCCTGGGCAGCATGCGCAACGTGTCAAACCCACATCGACGACGGCCGCAACGACAAGGTCATCGACCGCGCGATACGGGCACTCGGCCTCACCAACCATCCACAGACACGACAACGAATCGAGGAACTACACCGGGCGTTCCTCAACGCCCGACTCCCCGGCCGAACGCTCATCACGACAACCGCCTGGCCGGCAACCACCATCACCGCCGCAGAGCTGCCCAAGGTCCGTGACCGGCTCACCCGCTTCTACCGAAGCCCCGACAACCTGCCCCCCACGCTCGGAATTATCGACCTACGGGACCAGATCGCCGCCGGCCTCGAACGATCACACCTGTACTGGATCGACAACGACTTCACCGACCTGGCCGAGCACGCCGCAGCACAGTTGCCCGACGTACGCATCGACCGCGACCTCATCCCATCGGCCGACGGAATGCTCATCTGGCCCCGGCCAGTGACACCCCGGCAGCTCACCGCCGCATCCTGGACCGACACCACCGACGGTCGGCACGTCGTCCTCTACCGCACCATCGGCGCGGGACTCGACGGTAAACCGCTGCAGCGGCTCCGCGAACAGGTCGGCTGGCTCGCACCGATGAGCGCAGCCCACCTCCCCGACCAGCACCTGATACCCGGTGACCATCCGGCCGCAGCGCTGATCGCGACGTGGCTGCTGATCGCACAGCAAACCGCAGAAGTCACCACAGCAAGAGTCGACAAAGCCGTGGCCAAGACCTACGCCCGCACCAACCGGCCCCTACCCGAGCTGCGCATCGTGCGCATCCGCGGCCGCCGCACCACCCCAGGCCCGGACGGGAAACCGACGCCGGGCAGCCAAGAGCGCTCTCAGACCAGCCGGTTCTGGGTCTCCGGCCACTGGCGCAACCAAGCCCACGGCCCCGGCCGATCGCTGCGCCGCCCCGTCTACATCCACCCCTTCCTCAGGGGCCCCGACGACGCGCCGATCAAGCTGAGCACCACCGTACGCATGCTCAGCAGCCACCAAGCCAAGCCCCAAGATTGTAAGTAGATGGCGATGTCGGCGGTGGCACGGTTCCGTCCCGCCGCCGACATCGACGCCTGCCCGTCCAGGAATGTGTGCCACTCACTAGTACTGCAACGGCAGTTGGTCAGGGGTAGCCGTGTCGTCGGTAGTGGCAGGTTCGGGCTTGGTGTTGGCGTCGTCGGCGCCATCGGGACCAGGCCCAGACGCGCTCGGGTGGGTGGGTTGATCGGACTATGAGTGCGGTGAGCAGTCGTCGGATCTCCGGTACGGTGTAGCCGATCATCATGTCGCCGTCGGTGCTGGTTCCCCTTTTGCGGTAAGGGATCGGGCGACGGACAGCCAGGCGTGAGCGGCCATGGACAGGGTGATGTGGGCGTACCAGGCTCGCCAGTCGCGGACCTGGTATTCGTCGAGGCCGGCTTCGTTCTTGGCCTGCTGGAAGCACTCCTCGATTGCCCACCGTGCCCCCGCGATGCGGGCCAGGTCGAGCAGGCGGGTGCGGCGGGGTCCGTAGCAGACGTAGTAGGCAATCTCCCCGGTGCTCATGCTGCGTCGGGCCAGGAGCCAGTGCCCGCGGCCGGGTTGCCAGCAGATGCGCACCGGCACCCGCGCCCACCAGTACTCGCGGGGCCCGTGCGCGCCGGCGCCGGCGGACAGCCGGCACCACGCCCGAGCAGGGAGGTTTGCGATGAGCTGGTCGGCGCGGGCAGTTCCCATCGTCGTGGTGATCATGTCGTCGTTGCGGCGAGTCGCGACCACATAACCCACATCCCGGTGTTCCAACCAGACCCGCAGGGATTTCGACTGCCCGTAGGCCTCGTCCATCGTCACCCACCCCACCGGCACTCCAGCATCGAGCGCGCGGCCCAGCATGTCCCGGGTCATCTGCACCTTCGTGGCGAACTGCACCTCGTCCGGGATCCCAGCCGCCCGGCACCGGTCCCGGTCATCGGTCCACGACGTCGGAAGGTAGAGCTGCCGGTCAATCAACGCGTGGCCCTTCGACGAGCGGTAGGCCAGGAACGTCCCGACCTGGCAGTTCTCTGTCCGCCCGGCGGTGCCGGAATACTGCCGCTGCACCCCGGCCGACCGGGTCCCCTTCTTCAGGAACCCGGTGTCGTCCACGATCAACACACCAGCCCGGATCACCGAGGTGCTCGATCACGTAGTCCCGCACATCGTCACGGACCGCGTCGACGTCCCAGTCCGCCCACCGCAACAACCGCTGCATCCCGTCCGGCGACACATCCCCGGCCTGCTCAGCCAGGGTCCAGCCGTTCTTGCGGCCCAGACCCGAGATCAGCCCACACAGGTACTGACGCGCACGCTGCCGTGGTTCCGACCGGCGAAACCGAGGCCCGATACGGGCATGCAACCGGTCCAACTCCCCATGCCACCGACCAACATCAACGTCCGTCACAGGCAGACCAACGAACACGAATCGAACTCGATTCGCCTACTGCCGTTGCAGTACTAGCCGAAGAAGCCAAGGACACGAGAGCGCACCTGGCGGTTGGCTGGGACGGCAGCTGGCGAGCAGGGCCTTTGAATGGCGCCTACCGTCAGGACGCTACCCGGCTCGTTGGGGCAGCGAGCCGAGAGCGCGACCGACAGGCTCGTCTGGCCGAGTTCGATCGGCAGATCGCGGAACTGGACCGGCGGCTGGCCGCGTACGCCGAAGACGAGCAGCGCCTGACTGGCGAAGCCACAGCCCTCAACGCCGCGAAAGAGCAGGCCGGCGAGGAAGCTGCCGGCTTGCCGGGCACCGGGAAGGTCGAGTACGCGGCACAGCGCGCCCACGACGCCGACGATGCCGCTCAAAAAGCGCTTGAGCAGGCTTCACTCCTGCAACGTGATTTACACGCGGCCATAGCCCGACTACACCTGAGCCGCAGCGAGGACCTAGCTGCGGTCGTCGCAGCCGCACCGGTTTCCGAACTCCGCCTTCCCGACCCACTCGGAAACCTCCCGACTCCCGCCGACCTGGCGCTGCTAGATCACTATGTACAGATGTCGGCCGCTGCCCTGAGTGACATCAGGCGGGTCAGCCAGGAGGCTTTGAGCGCACTTGACGCTGCGGCCGCCACCGCCCAGGAGCAGTACGACGCGTTTCCCGACACCGAGAGCCTTAACCGCCATGAGCAGGCGGCGTCCCAGGCCGAGCATGCCCAGGTGACGGCCCGCGACCAGTTCACTCGTCGTGGCACGAAGCACCAGGCTGCCCTTACGGCCAGTGCCGAGAAGCAATCCATTCTCAACGCTGCCTTGACCCAGTCGGATCTCACCGAGTGGTCTACCCGATTGGGCGATCTCCCGCCGAGGGTCAACTCATGGACTGACACCGCAGAGGACTGGTTGCGCACAATCGCCGACTATCGGACAGCGGCAGAGATTTCCCGCGACACGGCCCACCGTTCCGCCTCGTCGGCGGCGTTGGCATCTCGAGAATCCTCGCAGGCAGCGAGCGATCGAGGGCGGGCCGCTGAGGCGCGAGAGCATTACACGACTTTGGCCGACCGCATCGGCATTGGCTACACATCCCTGATGGCCGAGATGGCCGAAGCGCAGACGCAGATCAGCGAGGCGCAGGAGGCGATAGCGCAGAACCAGCAGATGCTCGTGGCGCTGGCTGCACAGCAAGGCGCCGCGCAGAACCGGGCCACTACCGACGCCAACGCGTACACCGACATCAGTGGGGCACTGCCCGAGCTCGCGGCGAAGCTGTGGGTTGCCGTCCGCGCAGACCTGCCCCGGGCAGCCGACTGGCGGCTCACCACCGGACCTGACGACGATGGCGAGACAGAGACGGCGACGGCTGCGTCCCAGCAAATTCAGGAGCTCGCTGGTGGTGATGCGGTAAACCGCTACGGGCCACACCACAACGACGACCTGGTCAGCGCCGTGTTCCAGTTGCGCCACCAGGCCGAGACCAGCCTGGGAGGAAGACTGACACTGGTCGAGCGCTACGCCGCCGACATTTTGGTCGTCGAAGCAGCCCGCGACAGCTCTACCGCGACCTTGCCGTCCACCATCGCCGACCTCAACAACGAAGTGATCAGCCTGCAGACCGTTTTGAACACCGAGGAAGCCAAACTACTCGAGCAGTTCCTCACCGACAGCATCCGTCGGGAGATCACCGGCCACATCGACGCTGCCCGCAAACAGGTCATCGCGATGAGCAGAGTCATGCAGGAGCACCGAACGTCCGCCGGCTACCGGTTCAACCTCGATTGGGCCCCGGCCACCGACGCGGACGTTGACAACCGGGTCTTGGATCTACTCGCCGCCGACTTCGACGCCGCTCCCTCGGCCAAGGAACGGCTACGGCAGTTTTTCGCTTCCCGCATCGCCAATATTCGGGCCACCAAGACTGGCCAAACCTGGGAAGATCTGCTGCAGGAAATGCTGGACTACCGGCGCTGGTACCAGTTCCAACTCCAGTTCGCCAAGGGCGTCAACGAGTTCGCCGAGCTTGACAACGCCGCGTTCGACAAACTGTCCGGTGGCGAAAAGTCCGTTGCTCTACACCTACCGTTGTTCGCTGCGGCTGCCACCCATACCGTCGCCGCCACCGTCCGCGACACCGTCGACACCGATAAGCCCGGCTGCCCCCGACTCATTTTGCTCGATGAGGTATTCGCCGGCGTGGACGAAGACATGCGTGGCGAACTGTTCGACCTGGTCACCTCCCTGGACATGGACCTCGTCGCCACGAGCGAAGCCGAAACCGGCATGTACGCCGAGCTCGACGGGATCGCCATCTATCACCTGATCAAGTCCACCGGCGTCCCTGGCGTCCTGGCCGCCCGCAGCGTTTGGACGGGCACCGACGTACTTCACTTGCTCGATAACGACCTGGAGAGAGGCGCATGATCCAGCCGCCCACCCAGGCGCAACTGCTCGAAGCGTTCCCGATCAAACGCTGGGCCTGGCTCCGCGTGGACGTACGCGCCGAACTCGAACGCCGTCCCGCCGCCGCCACCGTCTCCATCGATACGTCCGCGCTAGATCCCGACGCCGCCAAGTCCCTGCAGTGGCTGCTGCAAAGAACTCCGCCGCTTCCAGCCCGGATGCCGGTAAAGCTCACTCAGCTCGACCGAGCTCTTCTCGAACGCACCGATTGGGGACTACCCACCAAACCGCTACCGGAATGCGGGCCAGTGCTCCGTCGTTCAGGGCGGGGGTGAAGGCCCGCGCTGGGAGGGCCGCCAAGGCCCGAGTAGTGCCTTAAACCGGGCGGTTCTGCTGCTCGATGTACTGCTTCAT